>JAAYKC010000026.1 GCA_012522645.1 Thermoplasmatales archaeon | reverse complement strand
CTTAATCCCGCATAATCGGTGAGGATTAATGGGAAGAATTAGACCCACATACATCAAAAGAGTTTCCCTTGAGCTCTACAGCAAGTACCCGAAGGCGTTCAATGTCGACTTCGAGAACAACAAAGAGATGGTCTCAAAGCTCAGCGATGTATCCACAACCAAGATGAGGAACCGCATCGCCGGCTACATAACCCGTTACGCGGCTCGCGCTGAGGTTTGATCCCGGACCTGCTCCGGAAAGAGCCCGCGTAGGGTAGCCAGGATATCCTGAGAGATTGCGGATCTCTTGACCCGGATTCGAATTCCGGCGCGGGCACTACCCTTCTACCATGAATCAAAGTTCCTGTCTCTTGATCCGTAAGGGGCATCTTGTCTGCAAAGGTACGATCTGATACACACTCTTTCGCATGTGCACCCATAAATCGCATCCGGGACACAGTCAAAGCGGTGTTCAAATGAGCAGGTTCACGATTGCCGATACATAGTTCTGTGACAGATTGCTCAGAATCAAAGAGAAGGAACTGCTTCTCAAAGAACGTGAGACCGAAGCGTTGGAAATCACTGCGGGCCCCTTGAGGAGGATCACTGATAAGCGATTGGGAGCTGAAGGCAGTCGTTCCAAAGATCATACATGCTGCAGGGCGAATTCAAAACTGCTGCCGGGCTGTTCATACGGTCCTGTTTCACCATGGCGGGCTGCCGTTCATACGCAGGGCAGAGTTGTATTTTCTGATCGTATCCCTCGTATCATACAATGCTATGATCCATACGACCAGCGCAATCAGTGCCGGTGCTACAAGATCTGAATAGAAATCCCATAAGTAAAGGTCTATGACCATGCTTATCAGAAGGCCGTATATGAAAGCAAAAACTATTCCTCTGCCCATTTTTTCTGCATAAAGATGTCCAAATCCTGCGAATAATGCTGAGAATACGATTCCGAGACCAACATTCTTCTCCGGCTCGGATGGAATGTTCCTGCTGTCATTCGTCAATTCAGGCACGCTCTCTGAGTATGTTATGGTATTTCCGCATGATCCGCAAAATCTTGCGCCATCAGGATTTACGGCGCCGCAATTCGTACAGTTCAATGTATCACCTAAGGGAAAGGGCAGTATCGTTATTTAAAACGGCATTTTTTCCCGGACCTGATACAAAGGTCTTCCAAATGGCTGTCGCTTGAGGTTCCTCTCAATTCTCAGCCTGTTCCTCCGGTTCCTCATGCCATATTCTCGATACGATCTGCGAATCCCCCGGCGGCATTATCCGCGAGACCTCCTCCTCCGGAACGGAGAGTTCCCTGGCCATCTGAGCAGCAGTCTTGCCTGCCTTGCCGCGGCCCGGCTCGATTATGAAGTATTTGGAGGACCTGTTCTTGATGCACTCCACGGGGGCGCACATGACCTTCCTCTCGTTCATGTATGTGATCTCTCCCACGGCCATCCTCAGAGGGATATGGTACTCGTAGTTCCTCTTGCCGCGGATGATGAATGCGCCGCGGGGAACGAATTCTCCCGCCTCGGGGGTCTTGCTCACCTGATCCGGGAAGACCCAGTATGCGTTCCCCTCTCCCACGGCGGACACCCACCCTTTTGATTGCGTGATGGCGAACATACAGGCCTCCCTGAGGTCGGTCTCGGAGGCGCTCCTTCCGTCCTTGAGCACGACGGACGGCGCACCGTGGACATCCGCATGAGCATAGACGTCATTGTCCTTCAGGTGCTTCTTCACTATCCCGTCGTTGGTGTGGGCGTTCCTCCCCGCTATTACGAGATTGCCGCCGGTGGTGATGAACCACTTGTATCTTTCAAACCAGAATTGCTTGGTGGGCTGTACTCTGGAGGCCATCTTCCGCTTCTCCTTCATCAGGCCCTTCTCCTTCTTCTCAAGAGCATCCAAAGTCTCCCTGAGGGCATCATCGGCCCTTTTCGCCTTATCGCTCAGGTCCTTGCTCTTCTGATAGATATCGGAAGCGTTGGCGTCTATGTTCTTGGTGTAGTTCAGTGTGACTGAGTGCCCTCCCACCTCGGCGGTGACAAGGTCCTTCGAAGGGTCTATGCCGATGACATACGGGATCTTCATGGCTCCCGCCTTCAGCTTATCCCAGCTGATGATCGCAGACTGCTCCCCCAGGACCTTCAGCAGCTCATCCACCTTCCCGTACTCAGTGTAGATGGCGTCAGCCTTCCTTTTGAGCTCCTCGGCCTCTGAACGATAGCCCTCTATGGTCTCCCGCTGTCTCTCCCCTCTTCTGCGTATCCTCTCTATCTCCGGATCGACATAAGTCTCCACCTCGCTCTCCGCCAGGGATGCCATGTACGCATCCATGGCCTGAGACAGGGTGCCGAACCTCTCCGATTCCAGATCCTTGTATATCTCGAGCGGGACCGGGGCGAAGTCGACAGCCGTTCCGTTCTCATAGTAGACAGCGGGCTCCGGTGATGCTGCCACGGCATCCACAAGGTCCCGCATGCTGCTGTAGGCCCGGGCGAGCACATCCTCTGTTACGTCTCCGGAGGGGGTATCCTTAGGAACACCTATCCTGGCACAGACCTCCTCCGCATACTGCCCTCCGAGATTGGCCCCTGTTGCCAGGGTCCTTACCAGGTCCGAGGTGGATTTGGAGATTATCTCTGCGAAGTCCTCATAGGAAGAAGATGCGGGATCGAACCGGGGCTTGGGCATCACATACTCTTCCCCGGGCCTGACACTGCGGTCCCTCATGGTCTTGTGGATCAGGCAGTTCATAATCTTCCCGTCAAGGACCAGCAGGATATTGCCGCCGCCGAACATCTCGAATATGAGCTTGTAATCGGAATCGGTCTTCATCACGTCCATGATTATGACCCGGTCGAAACCGGCCTGGACGGTCTTGCCGATCAGGGCGTTGTTGAGGTACTTCCGCAGATAGGTCGCGAAGCCCAGAGGGTTGATCGGAGTATCCGGCTTATCTGCCGGCATGTAGATCCATTTCCTGTCATTGAAGAACAGCTCCTTCTTCCCTTCTCCGGATACGTTGATCCTGAAGAGGACATTGCCTGATCCCCACTGGAATATCTTGTCCATATGGGCGCCTTCCAGTGTTGACATCTCGGCTGCCAGGGCCCGGACATCGAAGGAGCTCATCTCTTTCTTCATGCGCATCTATAGCGGGTCATCGAAATAAACTTATCCGGACTCCCCAGGAAGAAACCTTTATCAATATGTGCCTTATTAGACCGCCAGAGGCCGCTGTGGCTAAGGGGTATAGCGACGCCTTGGTAAGGCGTAGGTCGAGGGTTCAATTCCCCCCAGCGGCTCCACTTCTCATTCGGTTCTGCGTCTCAGTTCAATCTGTGACCTCTTTCACAAGGCGTTGATACAACATTGCGATGCTGGCACATCAGAATGTGTGCATCCATGATGTGCGTCCTGACTCAAGCGGTCGGCATGAGAGCCCTGCGGAACAGGCCTTGCGCTTCATCCCATCTTGTAGAATACCCACCCGGACCATATCTTAGGGAAGAAGAAAGTGGTCTTCTTAGGCATCCTCTTGCCTGCCAGAGAGAGGTTCCAGATGGTGTCAAGGCCCGGTTCGTTGAACAGCAGAACGGCATCATACTCTCCGTTCTCCACTTTTTTGACCGCGGAACCGAACTCGGCATCATAAGCGATGTCGGCCTTGCCGTCATCGCTTTTGTAGACCCCTTTCATCACGAGCTCCTGTGCCACGTAGGTGTCGAGGTTCCAAAGCCCTTCGCCTTTATGATCCGCCAGATAGCATTTTCCTGATTTGAATAATATGCCGAAGGTGTGGTCCTTCAGTTTCGATCTCAGGTCCTGAATGCCGTCTGCTTCTGTGAGATCCATCTTCCCGGAGATGCCCCTGATGGCGTTCTTCTCTGATATATCGTTCCCGCGTATCAGCCTGTGTGTCGGCCATCTCACCAGTCCGTCGTCGTTGCCGGCCACCATCGTGGCCAGTACAAAGCCCTTCATCTCATCATCAGGATTCTCCTCGGAGTAGTTCAGAGCAGTCTCGTAGCGGTGGTGCCCGTCGGCGATGAGCATCTTCTGGCACTCCATCTCGTCCGAGATATCGGCCATGATCATGGGATCGGATATGCGGTAGTACTGGTGAAGCACTTCCGAATCATCCTTATAGGAATAGATGAGGATGACATTCTCTGATATCCTCTCATTGAGCGCAGGGGACAGCCCGTCGTATATCCCGAATATGGATTCGAGGTGCGTCTCCATGTCCCTGAGCAGATTCAGGCGGTCGTCCTTCACCTTCGAGAATGTTTCCTCGTGGGGAATTATATTCCCTTCAGAATAATTTTCCGTTTTAAGTATTCCAACTATTCCTGTACGGGTCTTAATATTCCCGTTATCAGAGAAGGTCTGCCTGTAGAAGTAGAATGAATCGGGATCCTGTGCCAATGAGCCGTCATCTATCCAGGAGTCCAATTCCTTCCTGGATTTCCCGTAGCGTCCGTTCTCCGGCATGAGGGTCAGACGGGTCACGTTGCGGGGAAGGCTCTGCAGCCTGTTCAGATAGTCTTTATCTATTACATCATAGGGCGGGGATATTCTGTCATCGATCTTCTCGCCATTCTTCAAAGCAGGCCTGTACCCCGGGAACGGAAGGAAAATAACCATGCCCACGGCTAGGTTTCAGCCTTATATTACTTTATCGAGATTCCGCATCCCGGTCCTGATAAGAGGCCTTCTGTCTGGCTCTCAGCAGATCCTGGGGACAGGGTCCCCTGCCGGAGGTTCAAGCACCCTCCTTCCGCCCACTTCGGTCCTCAGGACCACTCTCGGGATGTCCGATTCAACGGCACGTCCGATTATGGCCGCATCCTTCCCGTATTTGTGCCCCCTTAAGGCCTTGAGCACATCCTCCGCCATCTCCGGGACGCAGGCGATTATGGCCTTGCCCTCGTTCCCTATGCTGAACGGATCCAGCCCCAGCATCTCGCAGGCGCTGACCACTCCCTGTCTGAGCGGGATGTCCTTCTCTTCGATCTCAAGGCCGACTTTGGATTTGGAGGTCCATTCATTCAGTGTGTTGGCTATACCGCCCCTGGTGGGGTCCTTCATGGCCGTTATACCGCCGGCCTTCAATGCTTCGGCGATCATCCCGTTGAGCGGTGCCACATCGCTTTTTATGACGCTCTCGAATCCGTATCCCTCTCTGAACGACAGTATTGCGATCCCGTGGTCCCCTATAGTTCCAGATGAGATGATCACATCCCCCGGGCGAATATTGTCATCGGTGGTCCATCTGGAATCCACCTTCCTGTACTCAGAGGCTATCCTCAGATTCTCGTCCAGCAGAGGCGTTCTCCTTCCGATCGCAGAGGTGACCATGACCATCTCGTCCACTCCGCCCGCTTCAACCACTTTCGTGTCCCCGGTCACAACCGGAACGCCGCATTCGCAGCATGCCTTCCCGACGGACTCCATCACGTGATCCACTGTCTCCAGGTCCAATCCTGCCTCCAGGATCAGAGAGCAGGAAAGAGCCAGAGGCTCTGCGCCCATGACGGAGATGTCGTTGACGGTTCCCGCTACCGAGAGGGTGCCGATGTCCCCTCCCGGGAATATCAGCGGTTTCACCGTATGGCCGTCAGTGGTGAATACGATCCCGTCCACCACGGCGGAATCATCCATCGAATCCAGCGGGATATCGGTCTTTACTTTGGGGTAGTGACAGAATATGTGCTTCGAGAGAAACTCCTGCATGATCTCTCCCCCCGCCCCGTGATTGAGGATTACTTTGGCCATGCACCCTCGATGTCGGGACACATGAATAAAACTTGCGAGAGCGGAACAAGTGAATTTATACACGACAGTCCATCTCACCGCGGGCTTGTGGGGTAGAGGATTAATCCTGTCGGTCTTCGGAACCGACGACCCGGGTTCGAATCCCGGCAGGCTCACCATCCGTTTTCGCATTCCCGCCCGAACAAAGGTTCAAATCAGAAGTCAGAAGGACCGGATACGAGATATTTTAATCTCGTTCGCCATTGAACGACCTGGGATTTTTTTGTTATAGCAAACCTAGAATGCACAGGTCACTGATTTTGATTTAGGTGGACTTATCCAGACAGCTCAGAAAAAATTCTATTGTTCGGATCTCTGTTCTTCGAGCGGTCCCGAATAACCGGAATACTGTATCAGGATCAACCGATGGTCAGTATCCGTTCGTCTTTCCTTTTCCTTTCCTTCGCTTCCGGGAACCCGCTCTCAGGATAGCCCAATGCTATGTGGACTCTTGCAACTAGATCGGGAGATATACCCATTTCATTCCGGATCTTCCGGCCGGCATCGGTATCGAACGTATCCTCCGCGCGTGCGACGAGGCATGATCCGATCCCCATGGAATATGCGGCCAGAGCCATGTTCTGTGCCATGACCCAGCAGTCAGGAGTTGAGTAGATGAAATCATTCGGCCCGAACAGCGTTATCACGACAGGAGCGCCGTAGAATCCGCTCTTGAGAGCGGGGTCATCAGCTATGCTGGGACTGTCTCTGGATACGAAGCTGTTCGCTGTAGATATGCGGCCTTTGAACGCATTTTTGTTTATCTTCCCGAGCTCTTCGTTGATCTCCCTGTTCTTGGAGACCAGTACCACGGTCGTCTGTCTGTTGCCTGCGTTCGGAGCATACAGCCCCGCTTCGATTATTGTGTCCAGGCTCTTCTCGTCCACAGGCTGTTCCGTGAACTTCCTTATGCTTCTTCTCCCGAATATGGATTCCAATGTATCATTCATGGTAATACCTTCCAACACTGCGGATCTGCCGAATAGAAATCCCCGGTCCCGCCGTATGCGACAGCAGGACATCCCCTGCAGAATCTCAACAGCTCGCATTTTGAGCATTTCTTAAAATCGTCGTACCTGCGGTAGCAGTTCATTCTGTCGCCCGTGAATATGTCGTAAAGGGACTCCTCCAACGCATTCCCTACAGGGCTTTCCATCCTTCTGCATGCATAGACGTTTCCGTCCGGGAGTATCGTCAGATGATTGTTGCCGCAGTTGCATCCGTCATAAATAACGTCCTCCTCAAGACCGTCGGGGATGCTGAACATGCCCTCTTCGAAGAGATACAGCTTCCAGAGGTGATCCTTCAGATTGAACCATGTCTCGCTGTCCTTATGTGCCTCGAACCGTTTCCAGCATGAATCAAGGACCTTCCTGTACTCCTCGGGGGTGAGCCCGACGGTTTTCTCATTGCCCGTAGGGCAATACCTTGAGAACGAGAATATGTCTGCATGGTGCGCCACCACCGTATCGATTATGTCGGGCATCTCGTCTGCATTGAGCCCGGACACCGTGGTCATTATCGCGCAGTCCATGCCCGCTGATCTTATGTCCTTAATCTTTTCCAAAGTGGCATCGAATGACCCCTTCTTCCTGATGGTGTCATGGGTGTCGCGCATGCCGTCGATCGACAGCTGATACTTCTCACAGCCGAGGTCGCTCAGGCTCCTGCACACATCCTCGTTCAGATGGAACGGGTTGCCCATGATCGAGAACCGAATGCAGTTCTCGGACAGGACCTCGAGGAATTTCCAGAAATCCTTATGCAGAATGGGGTCCCCGCCCGTGATGTAGAAGTACGGGTCGCGGTCCAGTTTACTGCACATCTCCAGGCAGTTGTTCATGACCGTCATCATCTGATCGAAATCCATCCGGCGGATCTCGATGTTATTATTCTCGGCGAAGATGTAACAATGGGTGCACCGCTGATCGCATTCTTCGGTAATATGGATCTGAAATGCGAACACGTCCTTCATCTGATCGCCGTCTGATATGAAAAGTACCCCGGAGTTCCGGGGCTGTTTGTTCATTTGCCTCCCGATCCGCACGAGGAACCGCAGGCACTCCTCTTCGGTTTATCCCCTGACCCGCATGAAGAGCCACAGGAGCTTCTCTTGGGTTTATCTCCGGATCCGCACGAGGAACCGCATGAGGGTGCCGCCACTCCGCAGCCGGCGTTCATGCAGCTCTGCGCATCTCTCACTGCGACGTACGATGATTTTCTGTTCCATCCGTTTATTCTTTCAAGTCCTCTCATTTTCCATCTCCTTTTCCAATGCAACACTCTGACGTCGCACGACATCCCGACGTTTTGAACGATAAATATAGAGAACAGAAACCTTTCCGTTAGATGGTTTCCCAAAGGTAACCTACAGCTTATTATGAAGTGATGCCGTTGCTACAACGATCGGTACGGCCGGTCGGAAGTGGCATGAATGTTGGGGAAGGAGGATCTCCCTGTATGTCCTGTCGCCACGACGGTGGGATTGATAGGGAACAAATGGAAATTACTCATAATGCGGAATCTGCTGACCGGGACTCAGCGCTTCGGCGAGCTCAACAAATCCATACCCGGAGTGAGCCAGAAGGTACTGACTGAGAATCTTCGGTCCATGGAGGCGGACGGTATTGTGATAAGAACCGTATATCCTGAAGTCCCGCCCCGGGTCGAATATAAACTGAGTGAACTGGGAGAATCAATGCGGCCGATCCTATTCGCCATGGAATCCTGGGGTGTGGTATATCTGGAAACTATGAAGAAGGACGGTTTCTGATAAGGATAGGTTCTAATCTTCCTGCAGATCGCATCCTTCTTTTCTTCATAACATTCTGCCCATCTTCAAAGCACCTTTGAAGAAAGCTGCCGCAAAGGTAAGTGCGACTCCGCATCCGGTATCCGTCCGCATCCGCGGAGAGTCGATCAGATTCCGTAACAAATCTGACGGGACTGTCTGCTCAGCGGATCATGAGAATCGAAACCATGTATCCAAATCCTCTGCTTCCGCAGAGTTGATACGCTATCCCGAATGCTCAGACCAAAGGACGCTGAAGCCGTCACATCCCATAAGCATTGAGCACAGGTTGAAAAAACAGGGTATTAAAGAGGGATTAAGAGGTTTGGATCGTAAGAGCATTCTCTTCTGTGCAACATTATATCTTAATTATCAGATCAGAACGCTCCCAATACATCTTCGATATATCAGAGCGGGCCGTCACAAATATATCATCGCAGAGATAATATTTCGCGGTCATGCCTGTAGATTCATCTGTAAAGGCGTAAGCATCGCATTCGACCTTCCCCAAAAATGTGTCTATCCTTT
>JAAYKC010000025.1 GCA_012522645.1 Thermoplasmatales archaeon | reverse complement strand
CTATGCCCACCAGATGAGGATTCGCATAGTGCACGGTTTCTGAATCTGCGGAAGGCGTATGATGGTCCAGGACCACCACGTCCCCGCCCAGGGCCTCCAGCTCCGGGATGTAGGATGCGCCGATGTCAGAGAGGATCAGGCATTTCGCACCGCTCTCCCTGATCCGATCCATTGCCGGATCGTCCAGAGTCGTCAGCAAAGTGACCTCGAACTCCTTGCCTGCCCTCAGAAGCGTCTTTGCCAGTATGCCTGCTGCGGATATGCCGTCAGCATCATAGTGGGAGAAGATATGCACGTGGTCGTGCCTGCGCACAGCCTCCGCTGCAGAAGATAAGCGGTTAAGGAGTTTGGGGGGCAGGACGGTATCGTCCATAAGCACCCTTACTTGAGCATCAGTTCCGCGGTGCTGAGAGAATATTTCCAATCCCGGGGAAGCACCCCGTTATCCTTGTAGTAGAGCTCGAGCCTTCTGATCTTCGCCTCGATAAGGTTGAGACCCCTTCTGTTGGAAACATCTCCGGGGTTCTTCTTGAGGTGGACATTCAGAGTGATGGCACGTCTCATGAGGTTGGAAATGTCCTCAGGCAGTGCGGACGCTGCGCCCTGTTCCTTCATGATCTCAGTGACCGTCTTACCGGTCGCCAGTTTAACATTGGGCACTCCGTACTGGTCTCTCAGGACGAGTCCGATCATCGCAGACGGCTGGCCGTTCTTTGCCATTTTAGTGATGACTTCCTCTACTTCGGATGCGGACATCGGGACCCACGAGGGGTTCTCGGTCAGCATAGGACGCTTTGAGCTGGATTTGCCCTTCCTTCTTGTGTGCATTTTTGCCATATTTTATTGCTCCGAACAATTAGGCGGCGAGGCTGTATCCTCCGCTATCTAATACGGGTATTTAAAACAAACCGCCTTCCCGCTTTAGTACGGATGTCGCCCAGGACAGGACCTCGGCGTACTCGTCCTCATTGAATGCCAGGTCCGCAGGCAGTTGTGAGAACATACGGGGCGTCATCTCGCCTTCCTGTTCCTTGCCCAGGATCCTGCATGCGCAGACGTCGCAATATCCCATGTCACGGCACTCCGCCACTGCGACCCTGTATCCGGATTCCTCAAAGCATTCCCTTTCCGCGGCCTCTTCCGGGGTCTCTCCGGGCTCGATCTTCCCTCCCGGCATCTCCCAGCCGTTCCTCTTCTCGTTGTAGACCATGAGGAAACCGCTCTCATCCATTGCCACGGTGTAGACCGTCCGGGGCCTTCTCACGATAGCCATGGCATGATCCTTCTCGTACGGTTCCAGGGATACCAGCTCCTCGACGCGGCACCCCCTCTCCCTGAGACGGCCGGCCACTTCATCGAATATCCTGGCCGGGGGCGCGGTAACGTCCTCGGAGCGCGCCTTTATGCACAGTATCCCGTGCGTTGCGCCGTAGCGGTTCATATTATCGACCAGGATGTCGGCCTGTCTCTTCTGTGCCACATCAGCATAGACCACGTCGACGTGATCCACGATGAAGGAATACTCCCCCGGATTCGCTGCATCCGCCAGGATCGGGTACATGTTGCTCCGCCCCTCGGCATTCACGGTCAGGTCCCTGAACGATCTCGGGGAGAACTCGACGCAGAATACCTTACCGTCGGGGACCATGTCCGCCACATGGGATGCCGTAGTGCCGCTGGCGGCCCCAAGGTAGAGGACGTGGCTGTCTCTCCTGAACGGGAATGATGTGCCTCCCAAAGCGAAATACGCAGAGAGCTTGCTCCGGTTCGGGTTCCATTCCCTGTATTCCCTGTCTTCCGACGGGACCAGTTTCTCTCCGTACACCCTCTTGCCCGGGTTGAGGGACAAGGTGTGCAGCCTTCCTTTCTGAAGGAAGAGAGCTCCGCCGGAGAATTCTAGCGGCTCCATGACCGCTGATACCCTTGGTACTACATAATGGCGCAACATTAGTATATTCACAGAATGTTGGGTTTGACCATGATGGAATTACTCTCCGCAATAGCTGATAAGGTATCGGAAGCCATAGGGCTGATTCCATCGGAATCGGACAGAGGTACTGAGGTGTGCATGGGAGCAGACGGCACACCCACGTCAAATATAGACAAGATAGCTGAGAACACGGTTCTGATGTATCTGCAGGAGAACGACATCAGGCTGAACGTTCTGAGCGAGGAGATAGGATTCGTCGATAACGGGGCGGAAGAGACCCTTGTGCTGGACCCCATCGACGGGACCACCAACGCATGCATGGGCGTTCCCATGTACACGATATCCATGGCCGTGGGCAAGGGCACGATGAACGGCATGCGCATCGCATACCTCAGGAATCTGTCCACCGGAGATGTGTACACGGCGGAGAGGGGAAAGGGCGCCTATATGAACGGGTGCAGGATCAGAGTCAAGGAGAACTCCGATCCGGAGCGCCTTCTGATGATGATCTACATGGGCAGCGGAGCATGCCCTGAAGCATTCGCTCTGGCCAAGAGAACGAAGTCATCCCGGGCCTACGGGTGCGCTTCCCTGGAGATGGTCCTGGTGGCCACCGGGAAGGCGGACGGGTTCATGATGGACTCCGAGGTCTACAGCAAGGCCATCCGTATCGTGGATATAGCGGCATCCGCCCTCATCCTCCGTGAAGCGGGCGGCGAGATATTCGGCCTGGACGGCTCGGTACTCGATATGCCCCTGGATCTGGACCACAGGGCCAATTTCGTGGCCGTGGGGGACAGGAGGGTCTTCGATACCGTGATGCAGGGGGCCCGCAGCCGTTCCCGCGGAGGGAGGCTGAAGTACGGCGTCTATGTCAACATGAGCATACCCGGTGCAGCCGGTGTCGCCAGAGAGGTCATACGGCTTCTGAACGGAGAGGACGTGACGCTGG
>JAAYKC010000138.1 GCA_012522645.1 Thermoplasmatales archaeon | reverse complement strand
TCTCTATGTCACTTCCAGGGGAGGCCGTCATGCCAAGAGCCAGACCATTGTATCTCTCTGCAACGTGCACGTACGCATAGTTACCGGTGCCTCTGTGGGCCTCGTCGTATACCACGAGCCCGAATCCCGAAAGGTCATAGACTTCGTTCAAGAGGTCATTGGAAACGGCTTGGGGCGTGGAGACGACGACGTCGTTCGAAAGAACGGCTATCCTCCTCTTCTCAGGGGACATGTTGCCTGTGACGGAGGCAACGGTCGTGTTTCGAAGGTTATCAGAGAAGAAAGACGCATGCTGGTCCACCAGAGGCTTCGTCGGAGCCATGACCAGGACCCTTCCTCCCTTCTCCAGGACCTCGGCGATCGTGAGAAGGGCCACGACAGTCTTCCCCAGGCCTGTAGGGAGGATTATCAGGGTGCTCCCGGAGACGCATCCCCTGGCCATGGACAATTGGTATTTCCTCTCCTCCACATTCCCGGGGACTATCCGGGGATGGGAAATGAAACCTGTCATATCGAGCCTATCTGCTGACTCCATTTAAAAGATTGACGGGGAGGTCCCCGAAAAAGGAATTGGTTTATTTAGCAGCATCCGCCGCCGCAAGAAGAGCAATCGCTCGCATTGGGGTCGCGGATGGTAAGCCCGGTCCCGAAGTTGGGATCGTCGACGTACTCGATGATGCAGGGCTCCAGAGCCTCCTTCGTCTCGTCGTCGCAGAAGAACGAGAAACCGTCACTCTCGATGACGTTGTCCCCTTCCTTAGCTTTCTCTTGGAAAGACATGCCGAACTGTGGGCCGGAACAAGCCATTCCTGCAAGGTAGACCTTTATTCCGTGGCCGACCTTGCTGTTCTTCTCCAGCAGTTCATTGATGAACTTTGCAGCGTCATCCGTTATGGTTACCATGTTTATCACTCCCTTAGAAATCTCCTGCACTATTTAATTCAATCTAGCTCACTAATTTTTTATTCAGGTTCCCCGAGCTCTTCCCTGTATATCCTGAGCGCATAGGACTGGGCCTTCGTCATTGTCATGTAGCACCCGATCATTACCGCTTCCATTATCTCCTCTCTGCTGGCACCTTCATCCAGAGCGTGCCTTATCTGCACACGGAGGCAGTGCTCCCCGCTTTGGGATGCGGCGGCGGATACGGCGCAGAGATACACGGTCTTCTTGTCCAGGGTCAGCTTCCTGCTCTCCATCAGGGCGTTGCCGAGATGGGCGCTGGGGTTGAATATATCCGGACGCTCCGACATGATCTCATATATCGTGGGCACGAAGCCGAACATCTTCTCCATGTTTGACATTATCCTCTGAGTCTGCTCTTCAGGAGTCTCTTTCCTCTTATCGGACATGAAACGGAGAATATACAAGGAGGCATATGAAACAAACGCATCCAACTCATTTGGGAAGGCTGTGAATGCAGGCTGAGATTAGAGTGATTAACTGTACAGTTTCACTTTAATCCGAATCTAAGGAGAGTCTTTTCCAACGGCAATGAGCCGGAGGAAAGGAATATGGAAGCTGAAGAAGCATTGAATGAGTCATTCAGACTCGTGGGCAAGGAGTTCGGATATGACAACGTGGACGCGGAGTTCGTGGCGTTCAGGGAGTTCAAGGTCAGATGGCAGAGGTCCTACAAATGGGCCAGCTTCAAGGTCTCGGACTACATGATGGATGCACCTGCGGTGGTCATCGAAGACCTGGCAAGGACCCTGTTCGGCAAGATAGCGGGAAAGCAGGATGCGCCGTACACCGACAACATGGTCGGATGGATGACCTCGAAGGATTTCGTGAAGTACAAGCAGCCCGTGTATCTGAGAAGGAGCCGCGGGCTCACGAAAGCATACAAGGGGGACGTCAGGGATCTGAAGGAATCCTTCTCCCGTCTTGCGGATGCAGGGCTTGCGGAGGAGGATCCCGATCTTGTGCTGACCTGGATGAAGGAGAAGAATATACGCAAGGTCGGCTCGTGCTCTGTCCTGATGAAGGTGATCGCAATATCATCAGTGTTCGATTCCGAGGAGATACCGGAATTCGTCCTGGATTATGTGGTATATCACGAGTACCTGCACGCATCCAG
>JAAYKC010000024.1 GCA_012522645.1 Thermoplasmatales archaeon | reverse complement strand
CCGAAGCGGCACCGACACCGACACCGTTGCCCACCCCCACGAGTATGAAATACAGGGGGAACACGAATCCGACGGCTGCAAGGGCATCGGGCCCCAGACCTGCCACCCATGCGGAATCGATGAGATTGTTGGCCGTCTGGGCTATCATGGCGATCATGTACGGCACAGACAGTGCTATGATCGCCTTCTTCGGATCACCGAGGAGCGTGTCCACTCCCTTGGTTTTTTGCCCCTCCGCTGATTCCATATAATCTGTCCTTAGACATATCCTGTATTTCAGCTTAATCTATGGGGGCCGTCTCCGAGAAACCTTATATCGGACCCCATGATTGTCAGTGCCATGCGAATAGCCTCCGTCATACATGACCGTTGCCAAAACAGGAAATGCAACTGGGAATGCATCAGATTCTGTCCCATGGTCAGGACAGGGGTGGAGGTGATCACCAAGGGTGAGAGGGGGAAGCCCGTCATCTCCGAGTCACTGTGCACAGGCTGCGGCATATGCGCTAATAAGTGCCAGTTCGAAGCGATAAAGATAATCGGCCTCGCCGACGAACTGTCCGGGGAGATGGTCCATCAATACGGCGAGAATATGTTCCGGCTCTACAGGCTCCCGGTCCCGAAGAAGGGGCTGGTCACGGGCATACTGGGTCCGAATGGGATAGGCAAGAGCACCGCCCTGAACATGCTGTCCGGCCTGGAGGTCCCGAATCTGGGGAACTATGACGATCCTCCGTCAAAGGATGAGGTACTGGCACATTATGCCGGAAGCGAGCTTTACGATCATTTGAAGAAGGTCTATGACGGCGGCATCAGGATGGCTCTGAAGCCGCAGTACGTGGACAGGCTCCCAAAGATGTCCAAGGGTGTGGTCAGGGATCTCCTGGAGAAGGTCCAGGAGCGCATGACGGTTAAAGAGGCTGCAGAGGAGTTCGATCTCACCAACGTCCTGGACAGGGGACTTGATAAGCTCTCAGGCGGAGAGCTCCAGAGGCTGGCCATAGCGGCCACTCTGATGAAGGATGCGGATATATACTATTTCGATGAGCCGTCATCCTACCTGGACATACATCAGAGGGTCAAGATGGCACGTCAGATCCAGGATGTGAGCGCCGACAAGCAGGTGGTCGTCATAGAGCACGATCTGGCCATAATGGACTTCCTGGCGGACAACGTAAGCGTCGTCTACGGGTCCGAGGGATCCTACGGGGTGTTCACCCTGGCCAGACAGGTCAGGACCGCCATAAACGTCTATCTGGACGGTTATCTCCCGGAGGAGAACATAAGATTCAGGGACCGCCCCATAGAATTCTTCGCATCCCCGCCCAGAAGCGAATGGAATACGGCCACTCTCGTGGAATACGATAATCTCTCCAAGGATTTCGGAGAGTTCAGGCTGGATGTGGAACCCGGGGGCATCAAGATCGGGGAATCGATAGGAGTGGTCGGACCGAATGCCACGGGGAAGACCACCTTCGTGAAGATGCTGGCCGGGGTCCTGGATGCGGACACGGGAAAAATGGACACGAAGCTCGATGTCTCATACAAACCCCAGTACATAACGCCGGATTTCGAGGGGACCGTCAGGGAGATGCTCTATTCCGAATCATTCGAGAAGATGGAATCGGGATTCTTCGAGACCGAGGTCCTGGAACCGCTGAGCATAAAGCACCTGATGGAGAAGAAGATGACCAATCTCTCCGGCGGAGAGCTCCAAAGAGTGGAGATAACGAGGTGCCTGGCAAGGGATTCGGACATCTACCTGTTCGATGAGCCTTCCGCTTACCTTGACTCGAATCAGAGGATGAACGCCGCCAGGACGATCAGGCGCATGATGGAGAAGACCGGAAGGAGCGGCATGATCGTCGATCACGACATCTATTTCCTGGACATGGTCTCGGATTCCATGATGGTATTCGGAGGTGAGCCGGGCAAGAGAGGTCTGGGCACAGGCCCGTATGATATGAGGGACGGGATGAACAAGTTCCTCAAGGCAGTGGACATCACATTCCGCAGGGACAACGATTCCCACAGGCCGAGGATAAACAAGCCGGAATCCAGACTGGACAGGGAACAAAAGTCCAAAGGGGAATATTACTACGCATAAGCGGCATTATCGCCGCAGTCCTCGGAACCTCTCATAAAGGTGCTTAAGACTTATTAAATAGGAAATATACCTACTTCTGAAACCAATGCGCTCCAGAGCAGATACCCACGTCCATACGTATTTCTCGGGAACCTCGGGATACAAAGCGCTGAAGTTCCCTGAATCAGTTACTACACCTCAGGAGCAGGTGGACAGGGCGATAAAGAATGGATACAGCGTCATCTGCATCACGGATCACAACACCATCAAAGGCGGTGTGAATGCGAAGGAGTACGCTTCCGGACTGGATTGCATAGATGTTGTCGTAGGGTCGGAGATAAATTCCGCCGACGGCGAGATAATAGGCCTCTGGCTGAACGAGGAGGTGCCGAGAGACCTGCCTATTGAAGAGACCTTAGACATAATAAGGTCCCAGGGCGGAGTGAGCATAGCTCCGCACCCTTTCAGCTTCTACGTGCACTGCCTCAGAGAGAAGATCTTCGATCTCGACATAGACGGGATCGAGGTCCTGAACGGCGGTCATCCCGATAAATACACGAACTCCAGAGCACAGATGGTCTGTGACGACAATCCCGGCCGGTGGGCGCAGATATCCGCCAGCGATGCGCATTCCACTTACACCGCGGGATACGCATGGACGGAATTCGAAGGCAGCGGGGAGGATGACCTGCGGAAAGCGATCCTCTCGAAGAGCACCGTTCCCTGCGGCAAGACATCACCCGTCTTCAGCCAGGTCCAGTGGAGCATAGAGGTTGTGTCCAAAGCCAGGAAGATGATCGGTAAATCCCTGATGAACAGGCTGCCGGAGGACCCGGACAACCCGATAGTCACGAAGATACATTCCATAAGCCCGGGGAAGAAGATCGCCGGGTTCGTCGGAGGGCTGCTGTACATCACGCCCCCGTTCCCGTTCATCGGCACTATGCTGAGCACGAGCTGGCTCAAGAGGAAGGCCCAGACCCTCACATACGAACTGGAGACGAAGTTCAGACACGATTCTTTGACAGAGGGCGGAAAGGATGAATACCGCAGCATAGAATCCGGACGCGGGAATTCCCCCGGAGAAGAGGGCCGTAAGGAATGAGCAGGGCATTCAAGGTCAGGGTCTCGGTTCCGGAGGACTGCGCCGATAAGCTCATGGATGCCATCGCCGTGCATATGGGGTCGATATATCCCGGATACTCCCGAGCTTTCTCGATCATAAGGTCCGAGGGCACATGGGTCCCCGAAGAAGGATCAGACCCGTTCATAGGGGATGTGAACAGGATCTCCCGCGTCAAAGAGATGATATTGGAGTTCGCAGTGTACGAGGAGAACCTGAAGGATGTCCTCAGAGCCATAGAGAAAGAGCATCCTTATGAGGAACCGGGGGTCGACGTCCTGGAGATGATCCCCTGGAGATCCCTGCTCTGATCACTTGCTCAGAGAGTAGATGCTGTCGAAGGTCATCTGCAGACGGTGGACCCTGAGGCTGTTCTTCCTGTACTCCAGATCCTCTTCCGAGATCAGACCGATCCCGAAGAAATCCTCCAGAGCAGCATTCGCGGAATCATAGTCCTTCATGTGACCGACCAGTATGTCTATGGTCCTGTTCCTGAATCTGAGATCCTCCGGCAGAGTGCGCCCGCTCTCCTTCAGCGATACGTATGCATCCCTTCCTTTGCGGCACAATCCCATTGCCTCTTCCCAGCGCCCGGCCAGGAAGAGAGCCTCGATCAAGACCTCATTCATCTCGAAACGGCGCATCTCCGTATCTGCGAATTTTACGGCATGACCGCACATGTCCGCTGCGAAATCATAATTCTCATCCTCGATCGCGCTCTTGGCTATGTACAGAAGCATTTCGAAGGCGGGGAGCTCGGGTGCTTTCTCAGCATACCTCTTGACTCTTACCTTATCCTTATCCGAAAGTGCACGATACCATTTGGAGAGACCGGCACGGGAGATCCCTGCAGGATCCTCTTCCTTCTTCCTGAAGAGCATGCTAACCGCAATGAGGGACCTCTGATTAAAGGTTATTCCCGGGGATCATTCCCCGTCTTCCTTTCCCTTGAGCATCTGATTCTCAACGGTCCATTTGATGCGTCCTTCGAATTCGTGCTCCCTGATGCTGCAGTCCCTGCCGCATATAGCGCAGAACTCCTCACTGCACGGATCCCCCATGAGCATCAGGTCCACCTCGTTGTTGAACTCCCTTCTGATCGCACTGACGACTTCCGCTATCTCCCTGCTCTGGTCCTCGACGGTCATCTCCCGCGGGAATGTCACGTGCATATCGATGTGGAAGATGCTGCCCTGCTTCATCACACGTATGTCATGGACGTCTATCCAGTCATCATGCCTGTCCCTGCTGAGCGTCTCCACCACCCTCTCCAGCACTTCCAGGTCCGCCTTGGACATTATCGCATCCATGGATGTCTTGACGACCTTCGTGCCCGTATAGAGTACTATGGTCGCGAAGATCATGGCCACGGCACCGTCCATCCACAGGACGCTGTACCCCATATCATTGGCGGCCATGATCGCCAGAAGCCCGATGATGATGCCTGCGGATGTGTAGGTATCCGTTTTGAGGTGATGGCCGCTTGCCACCAGTGCGGGGGAGTGGTTCTTCTGCCCTTTGCTTATGGCCGTCCTGCCGATCAGGTAGTTGGCCACTGCCGCCACTATGATAAGTGCCAGACCGATATCGAGATTGTTTATTGGTGAGGGGTATATCATATTCCGGACGGCTTCCATGATCATCATGCCGCCGGCGACGCACATCATGAGGCCCTCTATCGAGGATGATATGGATTCGGCACCTCCGTGACCGAAGGGATGCGTCTTGTCCGGAGGCTTGGATGACAGATAAAGAGCATAGAGCCCTACAGCCCCCGCAGTGACGTTCACGATGCTCTCCAGAGCATCGGTCATTATCGCAACGGAGGATGTGATATACCACGCACAGACCTTGGCGATCAGCAGGATTATGCCGAGGATCAGGATCCATCTGCTGAATCTGTAGCTGTCCTTGGCTGCCGAGAACGACTCCTCTTCACATCTCATGAGATCGACCGTCCCGCACCTGTTTGATCTGTACAGCGGCCCGGTATCAGCTGCTCATGCCCGCGCGGACGGCTTTGACGTTGGAGTCGTACAGTTCAGCCTTCCTTGCCGGGACGCTCTTCCTTATGCCTTTGAGCAGATTCTCCTCAGAGCAGAAATCCGTCTCCCTGAACATCTTGCCCAGGATTATCATGTTGGCAGAACCTTTCATATCATTCGTGTCAGCCAGCTCCGATGCCGGTATGTACACCGCCCTGACATCGGACCTCTTGACCTCCTTGTCGATCAGGGAGCTGTCCACTATTATCAGGCCGCCCGGCACAACGGAATTCTCGAACTTCTCCAGGGACGGCAGGTTCATCGCTATCAGAACATCAGGGGCCACCACGAGAGGGGACCCTATCGGCTTATCGGATATGCATACGCTGCAGTTGGCCGTTCCTCCGCGCATCTCGGGGCCGTAGGAAGGGAGCCAGGATACCTCTCTGCCTTCCATGAGACCTGCATACGCCATGACCTTCCCTGCGAAGAGCACACCCTGACCTCCGAAGCCTGCCAACAGTATGTTCAGATCCTTCATCTCCTGACCTCCTTGATGTCCTTGTAAACACCCAGCGGATAGTAGGGGATCATCTTGTCTCTCAGCCACTGAAGGGAATCCTCCGTGGAGAGGCCCCAGTTCGTAGGGCATGTGGACAGGAGTTCCACCATCGTGAACCCCAGCTTCTCGTCCTGGTACTCGAAGGCCTTCTTTATCGCCTTCTTTGCCTCGTTGACGTGCTTGACGCTGTCCAGGGCGGCACGCTGGATGAGGGCGGTGCCTTCTATCGTCGCGAGCATCTCGCAGACCCTGAGAGGATTGCCTGCCTCTTTCACATCCCTGCCGTAGGGTGTCGTCTGGGTCATCTGCCCGGGAAGGGTTGTGGGGGCCATCTGCCCCCCGGTCATCCCGTAGATCGTATTGTTGATGAATATCGCCGTTATGTTCTCTCCCCGGGCCGCGGCATGAACGGTCTCCGCCGTGCCTATCGCGGCCAGATCCCCGTCCCCCTGGTACGTGAAGACTATATTGTCAGGTCTGGCACGTTTCACTCCGGTCCCCACGGCAGGTGCTCTTCCGTGAGGGGCCTGCACCATGTCGCAGGAGAAATATTCGTATGTGAAAACAGAGCATCCCACGGATGCTATGCCTACCGCCCTGTCCTCCATCCCCAGCTCGTCTATCACTTCGGCCACGAGCCTGTGGGCTATCCCGTGGGTGCAGCCGGGGCAGTAATGGAACGGCTTATCCGTCAGAGCGTGAGGCTTCGATGTTATCTTCGCCATATCATGCACCTCCGTTGAGCTTGACTATCTGATCGTAGACCTCTTTGGGCGTCGGTATGACCCCGCCTGTGCGGCCGTAGAATTCCACCGGCTTCCTGCCGTTCACAGCCAGGCGCACGTCCTCCACCATCTGCCCCATGGACATCTCCACGGTCAGGAACTTCCTGGTCTTCTTGGAATCGGCAGCCCTTCCTATCGCATCATCAGGGAACGGCCACAGGGTTATGGGCCTTATCAGCCCCGCCTTTATGCCTTCCTCACGGGCCTTGTTCACCGCGGATCTGGATACACGGGAGGATGCACCGTATGCGACGACCACGATCTCCGCATCGTCCGTCAGGTACTCCTCCGCACGCTGCTCCTTCCTCTTTATCTCATCATATTTCTTATAGCGCTCGACGATCAGGTCCTCCAGGTCATGAGGCTGTATGTACAGCGAGTTGACCACATTGTGGTCCCTGCTGTTGCCGTGGCCGCATGCGGCCCAGGGCTTCTCCGGGAGCTCATCCCCGATGGGATCCGGCAGCATGACCGGTTCCATCATCTGACCCAGCATACCGTCCGACAGCACCATGGTGGGCATACGGTACTTGTCGCCGAGCTCGAATGCGCCGGCGACCAGGTCCACCATCTCCTGGACGGTGGACGGTGCCAGCACTATCATATGGAAATCCCCGTGGCCTGTGGATTTCGTCGCCTGGAAGTAATCCGCCTGAGAGGGCTGTATGCCTCCCAGGCCCGGGCCCCCGCGCTGAACGTTCACTATCAGCATGGGGAGGTCGGATCCCGCTATGTATG
>JAAYKC010000137.1 GCA_012522645.1 Thermoplasmatales archaeon | reverse complement strand
GAGAGGGAGATTCGAACTCCCGAGGAGAAGTCTCCACGAGCTTTCCAGGCTCGCGCCTTACCGGGCTGGGCTATCTCGGCTCTCTGTCGACAAACTGGTACTTGCATTAAAATGTTTTGTGAAAAGACGGAGCATGCAGCACCCGGAACAGGGGCGTCAAACCTCTGCGATCGGCGGATCCGAGCATCATGTTTTTAGTCCCTCTCGGCAATGCACTCCATGAAAAACATGGCTGTCAAGATTCCCCCGATAACTAAAGATGATGTCGATGAGGCCATAGGCTTCATCAGGAGCTCCGTGGAGAAGGTAGGATGCGACGGTCTGGTCATAGGCCTCAGCGGAGGACTTGACTCCGCTGTGGCGACCAAGCTCTGCGTCGAGGCCATCGGGGCGGACAGGATACTGAATGTGTTCATGCCCTCAAGGGGCACGCCTGCAGAGGACTACAAGGTGACACATGCCCTCTGCAAGGATTGGGGCACTGAGTACAGGGTGATAGACATCCAGCCTGCCGTGGATGCACTGACCGCGGTCCTCCTTTCGGATACGGAGGCGCCCATGGAGAGAGGCAACATCTCTGCCCGCTGCAGGATGATAGTCATGTACAATCTGGCCAAGAAGCGCAACTATATCGTGGTGGGAACGTCCAATCAGAGCGAGATAATGATGGGGTATTTCACCAAGTTCGGCGACGGAGCATGCGACATAACGCCTTTGGCGAACATGTACAAGACTGAGGTAAGGCAGATGGCAGCATTCCTGGACATACCTCAGCCCATATTGGACAGACCTCCTTCGGCCGGGTTCTGGCCTGGTCAGACCGATGAAGACGAAATGGGAATCGTCTATGAGAAGCTGGATGTGTTGCTCTATGGGTTGGAACAGGGCCGGTCAGACAAGGTGATTTCCGCGGAAACCGAAGTCTCCCTGGAGAAGGTAAAAGAGATCAGGGAAGAGGTCCGCAGGATGGAGCACAAGAGGTTATTGCCCATGAGGCCGTCCATACAGGGATGAGCGCCCTTTAGGCACGGCAAATAGCCAGCCGTTCAACGCATCGGCGGCGCTTCTTCAAAAAACTATATTAACGGCTTCGCAATCTCCTGCTTACCTCAGCTCCCGTAGTGTAGCGGCCAATCATGGAGCCCTCTCGAGGCTTCGACTCGGGTTCAAATCCCGACGGGAGCACTTTATTATAATCAAGTCCGATAAATCCCTGATTCGAAGGCTGTTCTGAGAGAATATCGGCCGATGCCCCGGTTCAGACGCACATCTTTCTGTGACGATTTATGATAACGGAGGCTATTATCGTTATCGTAATCACGCTGAGTATGAACGTCAGTGAGAACAGGATCGGTATGGGATAGGTTCCGGAGAGGATCATCTTCACACCTACGAAGATCAGTATGACCCCTATCCCGTATTTGAAGTATGAGAACTTGGAGATGACTCCTTCCAGAGCGAAATACAGAGACCTGAGACCAAGTATCGCGAATATATTGGATGTGTATGCTATGAACGGGTCCGGGGTCACTGCGAGTACTGCGGGCACAGAGTCTATCGCGAACATGAGGTCTGTCATCTCCAGTGCCAATATGGTGAGGAAGATCGGAGTTACGAAGAGGGCTCCGTTCTTTCTCACGAATATCCTGCCGCCTTCCATGCCGTCCGTCGTTCTCATGTGCTTGGTGGCGAATTTCATTATGAAATTATCCTTGGGATCCTTGATGGCATCCTTTTTCACCATGGTCTTAACGGCGAGGAATATCAGGAGCGCTCCGAAGAGGTACATCATGAAGTCGAAGCGGTGAAGCAGTTCCGTACCGGCGAATATGAACAGAAGACGGAAAACCATGGCCCCTATTATTCCGTAGAACAGGGCCTCGTGCTGATACTCTTCCGGTACGGCGAAGGACTGGAAAATGAGCAGGAAGACGAACATGTTGTCAACGCTCAGAATCTCTTCGATCACGTAGGCGGTATAGTATTCCGTTGCCGCATTGGCTCCCATTTCAAAGTAGATCAATGCCCCGAAGATCAGAGCCAGGAAGATCCAGAATGCGGTGAGGAGCAAGGCCTTCTTCAAGGGAACAGCTTCTTTCCTCCTGTTGAAGACGAAAAGATCCAGAGAGAGAAGGGCCAGGATGAGCAAGAAAAAGAGCACCCAGTCCGTAAAGCTCTCTACCATGCTCTGAGATTAGCAGAACTGATATAAATCTTATCGACAGAGGAATATGTTTTTTCGTTCGCAGGTCCCGGTGAACGATTGTTTTTCTATCAAGACCTTCATCGGATTCAGCATATGGTCGTTGTAAGTGTTTCCCTGGATGAGGGGAGCATCATCTCCCTTGAGAACATAATGGAATGCCTGAAAATGAAGAGTCGCAGCGAGGCGGTGCGCTTCGCCATAGGCGCTGCTGAGGACACATTGAAGGAAATGGAGGAGATCTCGGGCAGTGTGGAAGGGGTTCTCATAATAGTTCACCCGGACCATTATGATTCATGGCTGAGCATAATCCAGCACAGATATGACCAATGCATCAAAACCCAACTTCATTCCCACCTTCATAACAGGAGATGCCTGGACGTGATGATAATCTCTGCCGATGCTGGCTCATTCAAATCAATGATGCAGGACATATATTCTGCAGGCAAATCGAACTATATTCAGTTCGTGCACAGCTGATCATGTATACGTGACATTTATTAACGATGAATGCGTGAATAGTCACGGATGGGATAGCATGGGTTCTACGAACCAAAACATGAGCTGTAGCT
>JAAYKC010000167.1 GCA_012522645.1 Thermoplasmatales archaeon | reverse complement strand
GCGTAGATGTTCTCGGTGGTTTTCGTGTCCCTGTGTCCCAGATGCTCGCTTATCACCTTCACCGGTACACCCATGTTGATCAGGAGCGAGGCATTGGCGTGGCGCAGGTCGTGGATGTGCACATCGGGGAAATCATGCCGCTCGAGCAGCCGCTTGAATTGCAGGTTGATGTAATTGTTGTTGATGTAATTTCCGAACATACCGGTGAAAACGACACCCTTTTCGACCCACTTGTCACCCACCTCAATTTTTCTCTGTTCCTGCCACTCGCGTTGCTCTTTCAGGAGCTGGACCACCTGCGGGGGGAGTGCAATGCAACGGACGCTGCTCTTGGTCTTGGGGGTGGTGACGTGATATTCGCCGCCCAGCCGGTACAGGTTGTGCTTGACCGACAGTTGGGCCTTGTCGAGGTCCACATCCTTCCAATGCAGGGCTGTGAGCTCGTTCACGCGCATGCCGGTGAACAGGAGCATCCTGATCAGCTTTGTCAACTGGGGGCTTACCAGTTCATCGAGAACCTCGAGCAGGGCCCTGCACTGGTCGGCATCAAGGAATTCCTTCTGCTTTTCCTCCCCCGAGGAAGGGGTGGTTGCATTGGTCACCGGATTCTTTACGATGAGTTCCTTCTTGACCGCCGTAGAGAAGATGGGCGATAGGGCGGTGCGGATCCTCTTGATGGTCCCGACCTGAAGGCCGCCTCCGCTGTTGACCATTACGAACAATTCACCGAGGTTCTTTCCCAGGGCCTGGGCGATCTTCTCGGCCTTGCGCTTGGTGACCGTACCCCCAGTGCCAAGAGTCTGGAGGGTACCCATGCAGAGTCCAGTTCTGCGTGAGAGCGGCCTGCGCACCCCCCATCCGAGGGTGTCCACATCCTTGAGCCGGTACGATTCCGCCAACCGGCCGTTGGTGAACAGCTCATTGAACAACCTGTCGATCTTGGCCGTATTGATGTCCTTGATCCTCAGGTGCCCGATGAACGGCATCACGTACAGGTCCATGAGGTAGCGGTTTGCCGCATAGGTGGTCGGCTTGAGCTTGTGGATTGCGATCTCCTCGTAATACCACTTCTGGAGTTCTGAGAACTTGAGGTTCTCGTTGAGGTTGGTCATGCCCTGGCAATGCTTCTCGAACTCGTAGGCATAGGCCTTCGCCAGCTTCTCCCCCTTGCCCTCGGTCACACCCTCGGGAGGGGTGAAGGTCGTCGTTTTCCTGATCTGCTTCCCGTTCAGGCCGTAGCCGAGCGAGACCATGATGCGGTAGGTGTCCCCGCGCTTGCTGATGCTTGGCATCCTGCTGTATCTCCTTGCAAACAAATGATTCTGGGTACCATACATCCCTCCAAAGCGCTGGACAGTCAACCCGACAGCCCTTGATGCTCAGTGGACATCGATGCCGAGGTCCCTCTTGTTGAGTTCCCTGCGGATGAACTCCTGCACATATACCTGAAGGTCCCACAGGAAGTACCCCGCGATGTTCAGGCCTTCCGGTCCTTTCGGGGCATCAGGAGCCATGAGGGCTTTGAGATTCGAAGCCTTGCAGCTCACATCCTCGATGAATGTATAGAAATCCCCGTCGGAGAGCAGTTCGTCAATGACACCCAGCGTATCGGGGAATTGCTTCGCCGTCTTGAGCTGGGAGATCGCTTGTTCCGAAAGCCCCAGCTCCTCGTTGATTGCCTTGTTCTCACTGCTGACGCCGGTGAGCAGGTAGTCGACCGAAACACCGAAGAAGGCTGCAATCCTGACAAGGATGTCGGGGGAGGGCTGGGTGTCGCCGTTGCGGTACAGGCTGATGCTCTGCTGCCTGGTCCCCACAGCCTCCCCCAGTTCCTTCAGTGTCGTTCTCTTTCCCGTCTGCGGATGTTTCTCCAGCAATTCCCTGAGGATCGCGGGGAACGTACTCCTGGCATCAATCGCCGCTTGTATCGTCATGTCTATACTCCCTTGATTTACGAATTACTTGTGCATTGTCTTTCTTGTTTCGTTTTCATTGACCTTTCTTTTCTCTTGTACTAAGTTAAACATATCAAGTATAGCGAAACTTTGCAAGCGAAAGATGAAGCGAAACGAACAATCTCCCGAGGAGGCAGGCATGACGGCAAAGGAACTCAAGGACGCAGCCCTCACAGAAAAACGCGCCTACTACCGCAAGTGGCGGAGGGACAATCCCGACAAGGTGAAGGCGCACAACGAGAACTACTGGAGAAAGCGGGCCTTGCTGAGGGCAGAGGCCGAGAACCAGGAACAGCGGTAGGAGAGTGCAGGCATGGATGGAAACAGCAAGCCGCCCAGGATGATGAGCATACGCGAGATAGCGGCCACAGGGCTGCTGCCCGAGCATGCGCTCAGGCTGATGCTCAAGGCCGGCAAGCTGCCTGCCATACACATCGGCAAGAAGGCCCTGATCAACTACGACCGGCTGTGCGAGGCCCTGCATGGGCTCACCGCTGATGTCTCAACCAAGGAAGAACAGCCTTGGTGACGGCCCCTGCCAGGAGGATGACGATGGGAATGACGATGCAGGAGCTGAAGGGGAGGAATCTCTGGATCTGCTGGAACTACGTGGTGCGCGAAGGGAAGAAAACCAAGGTCCCCTGCACCGTTACAGGCGGCGCCTGCGGGACCGACGAAAAGTACGCATCCACCTGGGTGACCTACGACGAGGCCAAGGCGGCGGTTGCAGAGCATGGTTTCAGCGGAATCGGCATCATCATCCCCAAGGATATGTTCTTCCTCGACATCGACCATAAGGCGGTCGAGGACCCCTTCGTGCAGACGCTGCTGAAGCGGTTCGACTCCTATGCCGAGCTCTCGGTGAGCAAGGAAGGAGTGCACATCCTGGGAACCTACGATATCTCCAGGATTCCCACCCAAAGGGATGAGAATGGAAGGGTCCGTCTCGACCGCCGTTACTACGTGAAAAATCCCCACAACAAACTGGAACTCTACCTGGGCGGACTCACCAACCAGTTCGCGGTGGTAACCGAGGATATGGTGCAGGACATGCCTCTGGCGGATTGCACCGAGGCCGTC
>JAAYKC010000139.1 GCA_012522645.1 Thermoplasmatales archaeon | reverse complement strand
GTAGAAGTAATATCTTTTCATTCAGTCACCTAAATCCTTCTTCAATTATTGTTGTATGCTAATTATTTACATGTATCACTTGGAACTTAACTTTTGAGTGATGCTACCATACATTACTTCTAATCACAATTCACTTTTCTTAACCAGAAATTTATTTACTCCAACATCTAAATTGATTTTATCTACACTGCTGGAAAGTCTTCATGAGCAACTAGTTATATCATTAGAATTTGTCAAATCTTTTTATTGTATCAATTAATTTAGCCTGGCTACCATCTCTCCTAGTGTCGCGAGTGACACAATAAGACTATTGTTTTTTGGGATTTAAAAAGGTTGCATCAATTAATTAAGTGTTGCACCGTAAAGAATATACTAATAGTGACCTTTTTAACTACTTTAAAAGTAGTGGTAACTAGATTTCTTCACTTTTTTGATGGGACTTTAATATTAATGTCGTATGCAGGTTAAACCGTGTTATGAAGAATTGACCGCATACAGAAGTGGTGCTACTCTTATGCCAACCGTGATTATTTATATTATGATTTCAAGTATAGCTTGTGTATCGTATCTCTTTTTAGGGATTTCCGTTTTGGTGTTCGGGAAAAATTCTGCAATCCATAAATCATTTGTTGCACTGTGTGCAATCCTTGCTCTCTGGTCTATAGGTAGTGTTGGACAAGAACTGTTTCAACATAATGCATTAGCTTCATTGTTTGATAAAATATATTACACAGGTTCAGAGCTCTTTATACTTGCAGGCATAATATTTGTGATGTTTCTTACCGGAAGTTGGAAATCACGAGTGCTTGTTTACATCTTTCTATTAGTTGTGAGTCGAATGACTATCTACCAAATAGCAAACTGGGGATGGAACTTATTAGCAAAAGCTTACCCAACAGGATTTTGGTTTGTATCACACCAACTGTTCTCAGTAGTAGAAGTGTTATTTATGATAGTTATAGTTGCTATTTGGGGGAAAAAAACTACATTATATCGAGAACGAGCGCAGGCGAAAATTGTCGTTTTTAGCACTCTTGGAGGGACGATCATAGGTGTGCTGGTCGATTTCTTTTCAGGGGCACACGGATATAACCCTATTTCAAATACAATTCCTTTACTATGGGTATCTGCTATATGTTTTGCAATTATCCGCTATGGTCTTTTGCAATTTTCACCTCTCTGTGTAAATCGCAATTTAATAGAACACATGGATCAAGCTGTCTTTGTTATTGATGTTTCATGGAATATCACAGACCTCAACAGTGCAGCCTTATTTCTCGTAGAATATCAAGAAGCGCCAAATAGCCCTCTTCCTATGAAAGAAGTATTTTTAGATTCATTTAGTATAATAAAGAAGCTTCAAGCTGTAATGAATTCTGGAAACACCTTTTATTCTCAGTCAGACTATATTCTCACTTTACATAAAAATTCGATTCAGGTAGTTGCAAATTACTCAATCGTAAACGATTCATGGGGAGATATGCTAGGAATCCTTGCTATTTGCTATCCCCAAATTGATCTACGTGCATTCATTGATCACTACAAATTGAGCGAAAGGCAGACAGATATTTTGCGACATATCATCAGTGGTAGATCGCAAACACAAACTGCAGAAGCACTTTTCATTAGCCTTCCAACTGTTAAAACGCATACGACAAGTCTTTATAATCGTCTAGGAATTTCTAGTCGTAGTGAACTATATGCATTGTTAAGAGGTGAAAATCTAAAAACCTCCGATGAATAAAGTGATTAATTAATCATTCACTGGTATAAAGGCCAACATCAATAAAAAAATCTCCCCATGATAAATTCCCAATGCAATGGATTGCTAAAACATTGGTTCCTTTCTGAAGGGCATCGAGGGCGTTAGCTTTCAATACAATATCTGTATATGCATACGTTTCATGGTTGCGTTCCAAATCAGCTATCTTGATTCCATTAAGATAAAATTCTACTTTTCCTCCTAGTATAGAGGCAGTTTCAAAACGACATCCTCGCCTAATCTCATGAATATATATGCAGCATGAGGCTCATCCAAACCTCTAATCTCCTTTGAAGGAGAAATCAGTGGATTTTCTTTGGGAAACTGCAACTAATTTCTTTTATTATATGAAAAAAAGAACCCTTCTCTGGTATAATACGCTTAGCTTCAAGCAATACACAGAAAAGGAGTTCTTCTATGGAACATCGTAGCAAATCGAACCCGAACCTTCAACCCCTGCTCTTCACGCCCGAGGACTTTGCCAATTGCTTCTTCCGCAAGCCCTCGGACAGGGAGTACGAATTC
>JAAYKC010000136.1 GCA_012522645.1 Thermoplasmatales archaeon | reverse complement strand
GATTGAAGAAGCATGATGAGAGTATGCCGCGCACCATCGGAACGAGGTTCGGCACGAACAGCACATCGCTCTCCTTCTTCGAGATGTCCTCCAGGACCTTCTCTATCTCCGGCGTATGGCGGTGGGTCCCCACCCCGTAGGGTATGACGGACTCCCCGCACACCGGGTGGTGGAGACGCGGGGAAGGGGTCATGCCTGCTCCGGACGTTCCGCTCTTCCCGTCAACGAATATCTTGCCCTGCACGAGCCCCGTACTCACCAAAGGGGCGCATGCCAGGATGGCGGATGTTGCGTAGCATCCGGGGTTGGCGACCAGATTCGCCTTGGAGATCGATTTCCTGTAGAATTCCGGGAGCCCGTAGACCGCATGCGCCAGATTCTCGACGTCCTTATGCTCCTTACCGTACCATGCCTCATAGACGGCCGCATCCCTGAACCTGTAGTCCCCTGTGAGATCGACTACCTTGATCCCCCTCTCAAGGAGGCCTGGGGTCACGCTCATGGATGCACCGTGAGGGGTCGCCACGAACACCAGATCAAGATCCGCGGATTCGGGTATGGATTCCGTATACTCGATGTCCACATACCCTTCCAGATTGGCCTGTACGCTGCCGACGCTCCTGCCTGCGTTCTGGCGCGACGTCATCGCCGCTATGCTGATGCCGGGGTGACGGGACAGGATGCGCGCGAGCTCTCCTCCCGTGTAACCGGTGCCTCCGATGATTCCCACATTCTTCATTTGGATTCCCTTATTGGATAAACGGTAGATTTATAGTGAAGGCTCTTAAAAATATATTGTCCTATTTCAGACATATGGTGTTATCATAACCGCAATCTCGGTTTAATTCAACACAAATGCTACAGGACATGACTCGAATAATCCCGGATCGGGATTCATCAAAATATGCATCTGGATTGCGTGATCCGGGACGCATCCGCTGAGGATGTCGGTTGTCGTACACGGGCCCGGGGGCAGTTATCAGGCGCATATATGCAACAATTTAAACGGGACTCCGATAATGTGGGGGAGATAACATGACCGCGGAACAGAAAAGGGAGAAGGTCGTATTGGCCTATTCAGGCGGACTCGACACATCCATCGCGATACGCTGGCTTCAGAAACAGTATGATGTGGACGTTATAGCCGTAGCAATCAATGTCGGCCAGCCCCCCAGCCGGGATGACATAGTCGCCCGCGCCCTGAGGAACGGTGCCTTGGCCGCAGAGTATATCGATGCCAAAGAGGAATTCGTAGAGGACTACATCTGGCCTTCCCTGAAGGCCAATGCGATGTACCAGGATGTTTACCCTCTGAGCACTGCGATGGCAAGACCGCTCATCGTGAAGAAGCTGATCGAGGTTGCGCACCGCGAAGGGGCTAAGTACATAGCCCACGGCTGCACCGCGAAAGGTAACGATCAGGTCCGCTTCGATGTCGGGATAATGTCCCTGGACCCGGAAATGAAGATCATAGCTCCCATGAGGGAGTGGGTGCTCACCCGCGAGAAGGAAATCGAGTACGCCAAGGAGAACAAGATCGAGATCATCGTCAAGAAGGAGAGCCCCTACTCAGTGGACGAGAATCTCTGGGGGAGGAGCTGCGAATGCGGCATAATCGAGAATGCCTGGGAGGAACCGCCCGCAGATGCCTGGGGATGGACCGCCTCGCCCCTCGATGCACCGGATGAGGCCGAGTATCTCGAGATAGGGTTCGAGAAGGGGATACCGGTTTCCCTGGACGGGAAGAAGATGAACGGCCTGGACCTGATAGCGAAGGTGGACAAGATAGCCCGCCAGCACGGGATAGGGCGCATAGATCATGTGGAGGACCGTCTGGTCGGCATCAAGAGCAGGGAGACCTACGAGTGCCCCGCCGCCACCGTGCTGACGGCGGCGCACAGATCGATGGAGTTCATGACCCTGCAGAGGGACGTCACCTCCATGAAGAAGAAGATGGAGCAGAGATTCTCGGAACTGGTCTATGACGGGCTGTGGTTCGGGCTTCTGCGCGAATCGATAAGCGCGTTCATTGACAAGACCCAGGAGACCGTTACCGGCACTGTCAGGATGAAGCTCTACAAGGGCAGCGTCATGACGGTGGGCCGCAAATCCCCGTACTCCCTGTACGATGAGGGACTGGCCACGTATGCGGAAGGGGACGTGTACGACCACGACGCCGCTGTAGGATTCATCTACTGCTGGGGACTGCCCAACAAGACGGCGTCCAGAGTCCACAGGAAAGGGTGAAGGGGATGGAGGAGAAGGCGCTTTGGTCAGGGAGATTCGACAAGGCGATGAGCCAGGACACACTGGAATTCACATCATCCCTGGGAACGGATGTTGCGCTGGCATTCTATGACATCATGGGCTCCTTGGCCCATGTCAGGATGCTCAAGTCCTGCAAGATACTCCCTGCCAAAGACGCCGACACCATCATAGACGGTCTGAAGAAGATAGTGGATGACATTGAGAACGGGACCTTCGAGGTCAATCCGGATCTTGAGGACATACACACCAATATAGAGCACCGTCTCACCGATATGATCGGTCCCGACGGGGGAAGACTGCACACCGGCAGAAGCCGTAACGATCAGGTGGCCACTGATTTCCGCATGTACATGAGGGATATGACCCTTGATGCCGTGAACGCCCTGGACAACCTGATAGATTCTCTGATCACGATATCCGAGAAGAACGGGGACACCATCCTCCCCGGGTACACGCATATGCAGCATGCACAGCCCGTGACCCTTTCACAACATATGCTGGCACATGCATTCAGATTCGACAGGGACGGCGAAAGGTTCCTTGATGCGTATTCAAGAATGAACCGATGCCCTCTGGGTGCTGCGGCCCTGGCCGGCACCACATACCCCATTGACAGGGACATGACCTCCCAGGCCCTGGGATTCTCAGGTCCGACCAATAACTCCATGGATACCGTCAGCGACAGGGACTTCGTCGCCGAGATACTGTTCTGCGCGTCCCTGACCGCTGTGCACATCTCGTCCCTGGCGGAGGAACTGGTGCTCTGGTCATCCCAGGAATTCGGATTCGTCGAGATGGACGAGGCGTACTCCACGGGATCGTCGATCATGCCCCAGAAGAAGAACCCGGACGTAGCTGAATTGGCAAGGGGGATGACAGGCTCCGTAGTGGGGAGTCTCATGTCCATGCTGGTCACTCTCAAAGGCCTCCCGTTCACATACAACAGGGATCTCCAGGAGGACAAGAGGCCTGCGATGGAGGCCATGTATACGGTTACCCAGTGCGCGATGATGATGGCGTCGGCGGCGAAGACCATGAAGATCAACAAGAAGCGGATGAAGGAGAGCGCCAAGGCCGGATTCATGAACGCCACGGACCTGGCTGATTATCTTGTGGTGAAGGGCATACCCTTCCGCGAGGCCCACGGGATCGTCGGGGCCGCCGTCAAATACTGTGTGAAGGAGAACAAGGACCTGGAATCGCTCACACTGGATGAGCTCAGGGGATTCTCCGCATCCATAGATGATGATGTCTTCGAGATACTTCCCCTCAGGAAGTGTGTTGAGAGACGTAACTCATACGGCGGCACGTCCTCCGTATCCACGAATCTGCAGAGGGACCATCTTATGAATAACCTCACCATCCGGGAGGAGTTCGTGTACTATCAGACTGAGGTCATTGAGGACTGCTGGGACAGGCTCCTCAAGTGAATTCGGTCGGATTCGGTGACCTCCCCTGCCTCCGCTTATATAGCTTCAATGCGAGGCTCATGCGGTGGCATGAATGGGATGCACAGAAGAATTATTCAGCAACAGGATAGCAGAGATACGTAACGAGAAGGACAACGCATATCTGAGGAGAAGGAACCTGAGCCTGATCCTGACCGCCTTGGCGGCTTACACAATCTGGCTCTTGATCTGATCCCGATCAGTATTCCATGTCGAGGTTCTCCTCGACCTCGAACTTCACCTTAGCGGTGGAGAGCATCTCGCCTATCGTCTCGCCTATGTGCTTGACATCGCTCATCTTACCGCTGTAGGTCTTGATGTAGAACTCCTTCCTGCCTATCGGGAATACGAGCCTGTAGAGTGCCTTCCTGTTGTATCCCTCCGGCTTCCTGTTCCTCTCGAGATCCGCCATATTCAGCTCGATGAACATCTCCCTGCTCTCCTCCTCCTCGGGTGAGAGGAAGTGCCCGTTCTCAGTGAATATGGTCTTCAGAATATCCGGAAAGACCGGTGCCAGATCCTTATAGTCAGATTTGTCCTGTAGAACGAAATGGTAGCTGCTGGTCTTCATCCGGTCACCCCATGCCAAATAATTATATAATTGTTCCCGACGAGGCAACTTTCCCACTTATTTAATATCATGTTCGCGATTCGGAAGTACATGAGATGTGCCCTTACCATTGCAGGCTCAGATTCCATCGGCGGAGCAGGAATACAGGCTGACATAAAGGCCATGGCCGCTTTGGGGGTGCATGCGTGCACTGCTGTAACAGCCGTAACCGCTCAGAACACCAGATCTGTGAACAGGATCTATCCTGTACCGCCGGACATGGTGGTCGAACAGATCGAGACCGTGCTCAAGGACTCGGACATCAGGGCCATAAAGACGGGCATGCTGTACGATCCCGAGATAGTGTCAGCGGTGGCCGATGTCCTGGAGAATAAGAACATACGCCTGGTCATCGACCCGGTGATGATCGCTACAGTGGGCGATCATCTTTTCAGCGAGGACCTGGTCGATGCGCTCAAAAGGAAACTGATACCGATCTGCGATCTGATAACCCCCAATAAATACGAGGCAGAGGTGCTCTCCGGGGTCGAGATAAGGAACGAGAAGGATGCCCATCTCGCATGCAAGCTCATAGGGAAGGAGGGCTCATCCGTTCTGCTGAAGGGAGGGCACATGGGAGGCAGCACCGTGAAGGATTATCTGTACCTCTCATCAGAGATCAGCACTCTGGAATACCCGCGTCTTGACAGTGCCGGGCACGGGAGCGGGTGCGTCCTCTCCGCATACATCACGGCCCACCTGGCCAAGAGCGTGGACATAGGCACCGCCGTGATCAGGTCCAGGAAGATGATCCAGGAATCCATTTCCACCATGTACCCTGTTGGTACAGGGGTCCGGGTTGTGAACCCGGTCGTCAGGATCCAGGATGACGCCCATCGCTTCCAGATACTGGATTCGTTGGATGTGGCGGCCACTCAGATCATGCAGAGCATCCCCGGAACAGCGGTCCCGGAGTCCGGCATGAACATCGCATTTGCGACGGAGGACCCGGTCGGACCCGAGGACATAGCCGGCATAGAGGGCAAGATGAGGCACCGGAACGGCAGGACCGTCAAGGGGCCTGCCAGGTTCGGGGCCGCGGGGCATCTGTCATTCGTCATATTGGAGGCAATGAGAGCGGACCCCGAGAAGCGTTCTGCGATGAACATCTCCTATTCCGATGACTATGCCGATGTAATGGAAGAGGTCGGAATGATCGTCGGGAAGATGGATCTGAAGAAGAACAAGAACATGAGCCTCAGGGATCTCGTATCGAACTCCATAAGCAAATGCGGATGCGTGCCCGACGCGATGATCGATAAGACGAGCCGCGACAGGCTCATATGGATCATCGGCAGGGATCCCAAGGACGTCACTGATAAGCTGGGACAATTCGTCTAAGCGTATCCGATGAATCTTATCTCGAAATAGAGGACAACGTCATTCGTCTCAGTGGAGGAGACTTTATTGTTCGCATCCTTCACCGTGGTGGGATACTTGTACTGATACTCCATGACACCTTCGGATTCCTGGCCGTATAGGTATATCTCCCTGGCATCCTTGTCAAGGGCCTTCACGTGCCAGCCGGTCGTGCTCATGCGTTCTGCCACATCCTCAGAGAACGCATAGTCGAAGATTATCTTGTCTGATGTCATGCCGGTGACCTCATACCGGACATCGGGGGTCTCGGATTCGTCACCCTTCTGCGTATAGGTGTCCCCTTCCGAGGGGTTCTGGATCACGATATAAGCGCCCGACACGGGATCCAGGATCGCCTGGGCATCCCAGCCGAAGGGGGTCTTGGCGGTCAGGATCACGCCGGCAGCGGGAACGGACCCTATGTACGCCGTGCATTGCTCCTTGGTCATGGTCAGTATACGGTCCATCTCCAGATCCGTGTACGGGCTGAGGGACGTCCCGTTGCCGTAGCCTTCCCCTGCGGGTATCTCTATCCTGACGGTCTCCCCGGGCCTCATGCCCAGGAGAGCGTCCTCGAACATCGTCAGCATGGTCCCCTTCCCGACAATGAATGTAAGGCTGGAATAGCTGGTCTTGCTGAAGCCGTAGGATTTGAGATAATCGTCATTCTTGCCTATGCTCTCGATGCTGGTGTCAAAGATCATGCCGCCTTCATCATAGTATCCGTAGAAGCTCCCGACATAGTCCACCTTCACGTTGTCCCATGCGGTCACTGCTGACGTATCGCTTTCGGAGAAGAACTTATCATCGATCGTAGCCACGATTACGATAGCGGAGGACAGGAGGAGAATCGCGGTGCAGATCGCAAGTATGGGGTCCTTGCCCTTCTTGGCCCTGGATTTGGCGGCCTTCTGCGACACCTTGGGCTTAGTGTCCTTCTTTGCCTGAGGTTCTTTGGCTTTGACGGCCGCTTCCTTCGGTACGGCCTGTTTGCCCTTCTGCTCCTTGAGCTTAGGGACATCCTCCGGCTGAACCTCGAACGTCTCGTCGGCTGTATCCTCTGAAAATGATTCCGGCTCTGCAGGAGCGATGATATCTTCGATTTTCTCCTGGGATCCTTTGCCCTTTTTCCCGGGGCCTGCTGACCGTCCTCTCTTAGAAGCCATTGAACTGAGGGTGCTAATACCGTCCATAATATAAAACCTGCTCCCGCGGGCGATGTTCCGGCGCAGGTTTTTATGATGATCCCCTCCGCATCACCGGCCGAACAGGCTCACAGTCCGCATGAGGGAACGTTTATGATGTGGGACATTAAGCGTCCTCCGTTCAAACCTTTTTATATCCTCTTCATAATGCACGTCCCAAGTGAGCTCCCTCCGTGAAGGGGG
>JAAYKC010000135.1 GCA_012522645.1 Thermoplasmatales archaeon | reverse complement strand
TTCAGGGACATAAACTCCCGGGATTCATACAGCCCGTGGAAGGCATATAAGCAGAGCAAGCTGGCGACTCTCCTCTTCTCCCGGGAGATGGATGCCCGTCTGAGGTCCCTGGGAACGGAGTCCCCGATCAGCATAGCCAGCCATCCGGGATTGGTGAATACGCAGCTCTATCGCAACAGGGAGAGGATGAGGAGGTGGCTCAGGCCCTTCATGCACGATATCGGGGCGGGCGCCATGCCTGCGCTGAGAGCCGCTCTGGACCCGGATGCCGAAGGAGGGCAGATGCACGGTCCCGGGGGCTGGATGGAGTTCAGGGGCCCGACCGTCATCGTGAAGCCTCACGGGAAGGGAAGGGACATGGGTCTTGCGTCCGGGGTATGGGAGCTCTCAGAGACCATGACGGGCCTGGACCTCTCCTCCCGCCTCAGGGAGTGCACGGCACCGGGACGGGAATAAGCGAAAAGCGTCAATATCGGGAACCGTATTGCCGTCTCATGGACCAGTTCATCGTCATCGGGCTAGTGGCAGGTCTGATCACCACCTTGGGCTATGTGCCCCAGGTCATCAAGGGATATCGCAGCGGGAGCATGGAGGACGTATCCATACTGATGCCTCTTGTCCTCATTCTAGGAATGAGCCTGTGGCTGGTATACGGGATCATCCTCCGGGATATCCCGATAATGCTCTGGAACGCGGTGTCAGTGATACTAAATTCCGGGATGGTTATCCTGAAGATCCGATACGAGAGGAGAAAGGGGAAGGCGGTGCCTCCCGCGATCCTCTGATCCGGAGGATGCGGGATATCACAGATTATAAAGTTTTGGATAATCCTGCCCGAAAGGCGATGACGGTCACATACGGGCACCTCCAAGGGAGGGAGAGAAAACGGTCTTTTCCCGGGCCCGGACATGCTTCTGGGTGAAGAGGGGAGACCGCACAGATAAAGAATATATACGCCGTTAATTCGTACTAAGACGAATTAATATGTCAAGTTCTGAATCAGACGATATCAAGTACCAAAAGCTCAGGCGGTTCAACCTGATAATGGGGTTCTTCCATTTCATACAGGCCGCCATAATGCTCGTGATCGCCAATTACGATGTGAAGATGTTCTTCACCACATCGTTCCTGGATGCCACCGGCGGGTTCCCTCCGGTAGGGGCCAGCACCCCGGTGGAGTTCTTCAGCGTACCGTTGGGGCCCATGGTGGCCATATTCCTGCTGATGTCGGCCATAGCCCACCTCTTCTTAGCGACCGTCGGATACAAGTGGTACGTAGAGAACCTGAAGATGAACATCAACAAGGCCCGCTGGATCGAGTATGCGGTATCATCATCGTTCATGCTCGTCGTGATAGCGTGGCTCTGCGGCATGTTCGACTTCGTGTCCGTAATGCTGCTGTTCTCCCTGAACGCATGCATGAACCTGTTCGGCTACATGATGGAGCTTCACAACCAGAACACCCAGAAGACGGATTGGACCGCCTTCATATTCGGGTGCTTCGCGGGACTGATCCCCTGGGTCGCCCTGTTCATGTACTTCCTGGGAGTGACCGGCGGGTCCCCTCCCGGTTTCGTCTACGGCATAATGATCTCCATAGCGTTCTTCTTCAACATATTCGCTGTGAACATGGTCCTGCAGTACAAGAAGGTCGGGAAGTGGAAGGATTACCTCTATGGAGAGAGGTTCTACATCATCCTGAGCCTGGTGGCCAAGACCGCTCTGGCCTGGCAGGTCTTCGCCGGGACGATGGTCTGAGAAACGCTAAGAACCAAACCTTTTCCTTTACTTTTTATCCGTGAGAATAGCAGATGCCGTGATGCCCGGTTGAGCCCAACGGTAACTGGTCTATTCGGAAGACCGATCGTTCGAGACTCATTATGTGGCATCAATCAAGATGAGCTTGTCATCGACACGGACGGTCCCGCGAAGCACGCTCCGCCCGCTACGCATCCGGACGCCGGATGCGCTTTCCTTATCATGAAGCAGGAGAAGCGGCCCTTCCAGAAGGCCATGCATTCGATCTCAGATTCAACGATCTGCATTCTTCTGATACACGCTTGCAATCTATAACTAGACAAATGATATGAATATCAATTGATTTTTAACGTATATTTTATATTTTTCACATTATAATTGTTCATTTGTTCAGTTATGTTAATATATTATTAGACATTTGTCTAATTAAGCTTACATAATATGTGCATATGATCGGAGAATGAACCAAATGAACATAACTGTAAAGATCGGATTTGCTGTGATCACCCTGCTGATGGCCACGCTCCTATTGGCGCCGAGTGTTTCTGCTGAAACCGCTGTGACAATTGAGAACGCAGGCAACATAACATGGATCTTGGTCTGCAGCGCACTCGTATTCATAATGACGCCCGGCGTCGCCCTTTTCTACGGCGGCATGCTCAGGAAGCAAAGCATAACATCTATTCTGGCACAAACATGTATCATAATGGGGATTATGACGGTCTCCTGGGCAGTCATAGGGTACACACTCGCCTTCGGCTCCGATGTCGGCGGTATCATCGGCAATCTGGAATACGTACTGTTACAC
>JAAYKC010000134.1 GCA_012522645.1 Thermoplasmatales archaeon | reverse complement strand
GCATGCCAAAGGCATGGCGAGATGCTTGCGCGTGCCAAAGGAGCTCGGGGAGAGCGTGCGCTCCGCCCTGATGGACGCGGAACTGTTGGATCTCGGCTACAGGATAGGCAGGGACGGGGACCACATACTGATCCCGGTGCTGTGCGATTCCTTCGGCGGTTACGATGCGGAGCAGGCGGTCCTCGCGGAGAATGAGCGCAGGATAACGGATTACAGGGACCTTCTCCCTGAGAGCATGAGGGAGCTGCTCCCGACATCCTTCGATGTGATCGGCGACGTGGTGATAGTGAAGCTGAAGGATGAACTTCTGGAGCACAAACGGAAGATAGGGGATGCCATAGGCAGGACCGCGGACGCCAGGATGGTGCTTTTGGATACCGGGGTCAAGGGGGACCTGAGGGTGCGGGACCTGAGCCCCATATACGGGGAGGGGAGCACCGAGACAGTTCACAGGGAGTCCGGCGTCTCCATGGTGACAGACCCGGCGAAAGTGTACTTCAATCCCAGATTGGCGACGGAGAGGCTGAGGATCGCATCGCTGGTGGAGGACGGGGAGACAATCATCGATATGTTCGCAGGGGTCGCGCCTTTCCCCCTGGTCATATGCAAACATGCCAGACCGAAGGCCGTGTACGCCGTGGACATGAACCCGGAGGCGAAGAGGCTCATGGAGATCAACATCCGGAAGAGCGGATGCGACCGCATCTTCCCGATATCCGGGGATGCCAGGACAGAGATCGCCAAGCTGCCCGCGGCGGACAGGGTGATAATGAACCTGCCCCGGAGCGCAGAGGATTTCCTGCCTGATGCTTTGAGTCACACGAAGAAGGGCGGCACGGTGCACCTGTACTCGATACACGAGAAGTCCGATGCGGACAGGGAGATCAGGGATCTCGTGGACCGCACATGCGCTGACGGATTATCATGCAGCATAAGCGGGATAAGGGAGATGAAATCCTATTCACCGACATCCGCCGTCTACGTCACCGATATACTGAGAGGATGAATCACTTCTTCGGTTCCAGCGTCACGCCGTTCTGGTTCTGGTAGTTGCCGCTGCGCTCCGAATAGCCCTTACCCGCCGGTGACTGAAGGGATTCTATGATCATCTGGCAGAATCTCTCCCCGACAGGTATCTCCACTGCGGAATCGGATGCGTTGTATGCTCCCAAGGTAAGAGTGCCGTTGAATCCCGCGTCCACCTTTCCGAAGGCACCGATCACGCCCTTCCTTATCCATGTAGTTCTCAGCCAGAGCTCTGCACAGAAGCAGTTGCCCATGCGCACCGCCTCCATCGTGGAGACGTAGAACATGGTCCTGGGGGGAACGGATACCATGCCCTCCTTGTGAATCCCGTCCCTGCCGAGTATCTTGATCTCGGCGATCCTGAGGTCGTAGCCGTTGGGAGTGAGGCTCTTCCTGTCGAAACCGGTTATGCCTATGTGCCCGGTCATCATGCTCTCAACGATGTCCCTGTCGGAAAGTATGCCCATGGGGGCCGTAATGCACGGATGCGGTAATATCATTTGCTTCCGTTTTGCGGAACAATTACCAAAATCTATTTATCGGCAGCACAAGTTCATACTTCCACAATAGTTGGATGTTTTATCCAACAGGTGACAGATATGAATTCGAAATCAATGGTTCTGGTGGCCGTGGCGAT
>JAAYKC010000140.1 GCA_012522645.1 Thermoplasmatales archaeon | reverse complement strand
TCCGTGTTGTATCGTGCGGCAAGCATCAGCGGGGTCCATCCATTAGGAGTTTTTGCATCCACCTCGGCACCAGAGTTGATTGCTTTACGGACTTGTAAAACTGTTTCTTTTATCGCAATAGATAATAAACACGAAGAAAACAGTACTCATGGACTACAAACCAGCAATACTATTACTGTCAAAGATTTTTTATTCATTATATTTTCCCAATTATGGCAAAACGCCATCAAAGTATCGTAAATAATGCTACGGATATACCAATTTTATCACAGGATACACAATCGTGCAAATAATTACGAATTGTCTTAGACAATTCACCCCCTGCTAAATGAATAATCATTGAGACCTGTATCAATATTGCAACACTGATACCGCTGATTTCGAAAAACCATCGCTTTAGAGTCCTCGTCAATCCCACCTACTATGAATGTTGTTTCCACACACTGTCGATGATTTCTGGGAACGACCCACTATCGGTATCCATTTCCAAATACGAGACTGGACACATGCCTAGTTAGAGCCCTTTAACCATAATAAAAATTGTAGTTCCTCCATAATTGTAAGAAATGAAACAAGGGAAAAAGAACTATGGCCAATCGAAATATTATCAGAAAATAACAGTTGTGCTCAGTTCGTATTCCATGCTACTGTCTGCATAGGAAGGCGCTGGGGTGGGTGAGGGTTCCTTCTATATAATATTTCGTTCCACCCTGTTCCTGGGTGGAATATTCATAAGCTACAGAATATGGTCTTAATTTTATCAAAATGATAGTCTAATTATTATCATCATCAGGAAAGATCGAAACTAAATGCCCATCCTTTGCTTTGAATCCCATTTGAAGTCCCTTATCATCCCAATCAGGATTCTTGAATAATCTTGACTGAATAATGAAATGGTATGCGTTTGTATCTATTGATTTCAAATAGAGTCTATTCAGTAGAAAAAGCGCAGCAAGAGAACCAACAACTGATTGCAGGTTAGCAGCATCAAAGTTATTAATACGATCGTGTTTAACAGCATTGTAATTTTTCCACCAAACCATTGTTCCAGAAAGGTTTTCAAATGGCTTGATCTCACAGTTGAAGTAGTTTATTAGAATCCTTTCTGATTCAACAGAGGGAAATCGGCTTTTTATATCAACTGCATAATCTTTCATTGTTTTATTATTGGCTCTTGGATACCCACACATATCCTTGAGTATTACGTCGATCTCTGAACAAACCGTCTGTAAAAGTGCAACATACTCATTCGAGAACGTTCCATAGTTCGTTTCATCGAAAGAAACATAATCTCCCGTGATCAGAAATCGATTTTCTAGATGTAAATAATATCCCCAATAGACTTTCTCAAATTCTTTAATATTCATGGATCTCAATCCTTTTGTAGGCTTTTCAACAAAATCAACCCGACTGCCATTTCTTTATCAGTAATGACCGCAGAAAATTCTATTACTTAGGATAGCACAGATTATCGTTTCCTAAAATTCACAATATGAGCCGTAATCACTTCAGGAACACTTGTATCCAATCGTTAAATTATCAGAAAATAACAGTTGTGCTCAGTTTGCTTTGTGCGCTACTGTACACTCAGACAAGTCCAATCGAGAGCTCGGGAATTCCTCCCGGGCTTTCTTTTTGCCTGAAGGAGTACCCCTTATGCCCTACAAACCCAAGCGACCGTGCAGCCATCCGGGCTGTCCGCGCCTCACCGACGGTCGGTACTGCGAGGAGCATGCGAAAGAGGCTGCGAGCACCTACGAACGCAACCAACGAGATCCCGGCACCCACAAGCGCTACGGATCCTCTTGGAGGAAGGCCCGGAAAACATTCCTTGAAGGGCATCCCTTCTGCGAGCTGTGCAGGAGAGAGGGACGCCTTACACGAGCGACGGTTGCCCATCATATCACTGCCACTAGATATGGTGGTACGGATGACGAGGAGAACCTCATGGCACTATGCAACAGGTGCCACTCAGCCCTCCACGGGCGCCAGAGAGACCGATGGAACGTTAAAAGGTAACTATTATTTGTAGCGCCACCCCTAGGGGTATCTGAATCTCTACACCATATGTGGTGCACAACGGGCAGGGGCAATCACGCGTAAAAACGGGAATTCAAACGGGGTATTAACCCCCTTATAATCGAAGGCGGTGCAACATGGCAAAGGACGGTACAAACCGTGGCGGTGCCCGCGTCGGTGCAGGGAGGAAAAGCAAGGCTCTCTCAGAGAAGATCCACGAGGGCAGAGAGGCCCGCGTGGTTCAGCTGCCCGAGGCTCCCGAGCTGCAGGGCGCGGACATGCCTCCGGCCAAGTATTACATGACGGTGACCCAGAAAAGCGGTATCGAGCTCGATGCCGCAGAGGTCTACCAGGAGACATGGGACTGGCTTAAAGCCAGGCGGTGCGAAGAATTGGTGAGCAGCCAGATCATACACCAGTACGCGATGGCAGTGGCCAGGTGGATCCAGTGCGAGATGGCAGTCAGCGAGTACGGATTCCTCGCAAAGCACCCTACCACCGGTGCTGCGATTGCTTCTCCGTACGTGGCGATGAGCCGTGAATACATGAAACAGGTCAACCAGATCTGGTACCAGATCTTCCAGATCGTGAAGGAGAACAACGCCACCACGTACCGGGGGGCCAACCCGCAGGACGACCTGATGGAACGCTTGCTCAGCGCGCCCCGGCCCCGCTAGGAGATCAAACGGTTT
>JAAYKC010000023.1 GCA_012522645.1 Thermoplasmatales archaeon | reverse complement strand
TGCATCAGGGGCGTGGACTCCAGGTCCCTGGTGTGCTTGGAGATTATGTGATCCTCTATCGTCTCGATCAGCTTATCCAGGTTTATGCCGCTGTTGGCGGATAACGGGACTATGGGGGCATCCTCAGCTATGGTGCCCTTCACGAACTCCTTGATCTGCCTGTAATTCTCGACGGCCTCCTCACGGGTGACTATGTCGATCTTGTTCTGAACGATTATGATCTTATCTATCCCGATGATGTCCAGAGCCACCAGATGCTCCTTCGTCTGGGGCTGGGGGCATTCCTCATTCGCCGCCACCAGCAGAATGGCACCGTCCATCAGTGCCGCGCCGGACAGCATCGTCGCCATCAGGGTCTCGTGACCCGGGGCGTCCACGAAGGATATCACCCTGTGCACTTCCGTATCGGCCCCGCAATTGACGCAGACCTCCGTGGAACCGTAGGCCTCGGTGCCCTTGCACTTGGGGCATTTGTACAACGTGACGTCGGCATACCCCAATCTTATCGAGATCCCTCTCTTCACTTCCTCGGAGTGCCTGTCGGTCCACTCCCCGCTGAGGGCCTTCGTAAGCGTGGTCTTGCCGTGGTCAACGTGCCCGATCATCCCAATGTTGATCTCGGGCTGCCTGCAGGTCTTCATCAGCTACCTGCGGCCTCTTCCTTGGGAGGCGAGAGGATCTCTTCCACTGACTTGGGACCGTACTCGTCTATGACCATGTTGATCTGGACTATCTCGGCTGATATGACGGAGCCGCGAACTGCGACCCTGCGCCTCTGGCCGGGGACCTTCTCGTGGAAACAGTTGCCCACGGACAGCAGAAGCTTCCTCTTCCTGTTGCCGGGGAGGTCCCTCTTCATCGGAGTGCCGGTCCCGTCGCTTCCGCCCGTTATCTTCAGCTTGAAGCCGGGAAGACCCACGAAGATCCCATCCACTACCTCTCCGATGCTTTTGCCTATCAGAGAGTTCGCGTGGTGGCCCGACACGGCAACGTTGTAGGACTTGCCTGTCTTCTTGTCGTTTATCACGGTTTTGAAATCTACCATTTGAACACCTGTGATGCCCGTCTATTAAAGAGAAGTCTATAAAGATTTGCATTCAGGATCTGGGTTTCTAAGGCGCCTCGTCCTCTGTTCCTTCCTCGTCCTTCCTGCGGGCCTTCTTCTGCTTCCTCTTGTCCATGTAGCCGAGGAGCGTCTGGAACCGGCTCTTGAGGCTCGTTATGGTGTTGACTTGGGCGGGATCAACACCGCCGTAATAGGCGAGATATATGGAAACGAAGTCACCTATCATTATCGCCCTCAGGCTTCTCTCTATCGCCGTGCGGCCCCGTATCCTCAGAACGAGGGGCTTCATCCCCTTGTCCCGGAGAGTGGATGCCGTGACGGTGAGGAGCTTCTTCATCAGCTTGGAGGACTCGTCCTCCTGGAACAGTACGATCTGGAACGAATCCCTCCTGCTGCCCTCGGTCCACCACATTATGTCATTGTGATTCGACTCCGGTATGGTGCCGCTGAATGCCATCATCTTGGAATTCTCATTGATCTGGGTCTTCCATCTGTAAGCGGACCCGATCAGCATCGGGGATGCGTATATCACAGGGACCTTGCCGCTTATCCTCTTGGCCGCTTTCACGGCCACGTTCTTACTGTCCCCTATGACCAGCCTGTCCCTCAGTTTGTACAGGTTCGGAAGCACCTTCTTTATCTCGGTCCTGAACTTCGGTCCGCCTGTGGTTTCAACGAGATTCGCCATGGCCCCCACCATCGCGCCTATGGCGCTTCTGGGCTGTATCCCTCCCTTCAGGGGGACTATCATTATCCCGTCCCTGACGGCCTTCTCTCTTATCTTCCCCCCGGATGTGAGAACCACCATCTGACAGTCCCTCTCCAGGGCCTGATCGTACATCATGAGGGTCTCATGGGTATTCCCGGAGTATGAGGAGATGATGGTGAGCGTCCTTTTGCCCACCCATTTCGGCAGTTCAGGGAATTCTATCACCTCTATCGGGATGTCGGAGATCTGGAATCCTGCATCCGACAGGATGCTGCCTCCTATGGCAGAACCTCCCATGCCGCATATGGCTATGTTATCATAATCAGCGTCGAAGTCGATCTCCTCGTTTATAGAGTGATCTATGTCACCCAGGAAATCATACAGCTGTTGTATCATCCCGGTCGGATCATCCACTTCCAGGAGGTTCACGGTGCTCATTCACATCCCCCAGAAGGGCTCTGCCCTTCTCTTGATCGATATGGTCTCCTCTAATGTCATCCTTTCGTCCGCATCCAAGTCCAGATTGCTCATCTCCTTAATAGATGAGCCCATCAGGTCCACGTACAGGATGTCCCCTTCGTTTATCTGACGTCCGGCCGTGACATCCTCTATGGCCACGGCGATCTCATCGCCCTGCATAGCCTCTCTTACGGCCTCCTCGCCCGACCGCAGGCTCCTTATCCTGCCTGCCTCCGCACCTTCCCTGCTTATGAGCCTCTGACCGGGCCTGAGCCTTCCGGACAGTATGCGGACCCCGACGATCGCCGGTTTGCTGACACGGAACGTGCAGTTGGGCAGCAGCATGATCTTCCCGGGGAACGAGAATTCCGATCTCTTGTCCGTATCGGATTTCTTCTTCAGATCGTCCCTCCAGAGAACGTATTCCTCTATCAGGTGGTACACCACCTGATCAGAGAACACCCGGACATTGTTCGCCTCTGCGGCGGACTCGGCCTCCTTCGAAAGATTCACATTGAATCCCAGGATGGCCCTGTTCACTTCCTCGCTGTGGGCCGCGACCTCCATTATGTCCCTTCTGGATATGTCGCCGATGCCGTATTTCCTGATGGGTATCTCCTCAGCCTTGGCCTCGTACGCAAGAGCCTCCAGGGAACCTATCGCATCCGCTTTCACCATGAGCCCGTTATCCTGAAGGTCTATGTTTATGGCCGATTCCTCAGTGAGCTTCTTCACCGCAGGGTCCTTCGGCCCGGATACCACTATCAGAGGCGCACCGGAGACGACCCCTTCCAGGGACTGGCAGGCTATCTTGACTCCTGCGGCGGCCGTGATCTCCTTCACGGAATCGAACCTGTTCTTGGGATCCATTATCTCATCCAGCGGCTTCGGCTTCAGTATCGCCTTCACCCTGGTCACATGAGGTGAGCCTCTGGTGCCCAGGGCGACCGTGTCTCCTCTTTTCAGTGTGCCGGTGTAGAGGATCAGGTCAATGGTCGGACCTATCCCCTTCTCCTCTTTTATCTCCAATATCGTGCCCTTGCCCAGCCCGGCGTCGTCACGCTTCAGCCGGGTCTCCAGGAAACGCTGTGCCAGACCTATCAGTACGAGAAGGAGGTCCGGTATCCCCTCGCCCTCCTTGGCGCTTATGGGCACAAGAGCGACAGCCTTGGTGAAATCCTCTATCCTGTCGTATCTGTCGGCATAAACGCCCTCCTCGGAGAGCTGCGCTATTATGGCATACAATCTCTCATCGAAAGCCGCCTTCGTATGGTCCTGCTGTCCCTTCTCGGAGAGAATGAATGATCTCCCCTCGACGCTCGACCAGCCCTGGATGGTGTCGATCTTGTTCATCGCTATGACGAAGGGGGTCTTGTACTGCCTGAGGATCCTTATCGATTCTATCGTCTGGGGCTTCAGCCCCTCCCTTATGTCGATCACCAGGACCGCTATGTCCGCCAGGGATCCTCCTCTGGACCTCAGGGTCATGAACGAATGGTGGCCCGGAGTATCTATGAAAAGAAGCCCGGGGACGTCGAATTTGTTCCTTATCAGGTTGCCGCAGACTTTGTAAATGTGATCTATGGGGACTTCGGTGGCGCCTATGTGCTGAGTGATGGCTCCCGCTTCTCTCGACTGGACGGAGGTCCCCCTTATCCTGTCAAGAAGCCTGGTCTTGCCGTGGTCTACATGACCCAGTACACTGACTATAGGCTGTCTGATCGCCATAGGATCGCTCCTCGCAAATTGGAGGGAATGAAATGGTTTACTCGTAGGTCCACCTGTCGGCAGACCTCTCGTAGGAGACGAGCTCTTCGGGTCCGAAGAATATCCCGATCTCCCTCTCCGCGGACTCCGGCGAATCGGAACCGTGTATGAGATTCATACCGGTCTGCATGCCGTAGTCTCCGCGTATCGTGCCCGGTGCGGATTCCTGTGGGTTCGTCTTCCCCATCATGTTCCTGCATACGGACACTGCGTTCTCCCCCTCCCAGACCATGGCGAGGACCGGGCCGGATGTTATGTACGAAATCAGAGAATCGTAGAACTTCTTGCCCTTGTGCTCCCCGTAGTGCTTCTCAGCGATCGCCTTGGGTATTACCATGAGCTTCATGGCCACGAGCTTCAGTCCCTTCTTCTCGAAGCGGGTGACTATCTCGCCGCACAGTCCGCGCTGGACGCCGTCGGGCTTCACCATCAGGTAGGTCCTCTCCACGGGGATCACTCCTTCTTCTCCGAAGCTTTCAGCTTCGCAGCCTTCTCGGTTGCGAACCTCTCGGTCCAAGCGGTCTTCCTGGGGACCCTCTTAAGGTCGATCATGTTCTTCTGGCACTTGCTCGTGCAGAAGTTCAGGATATTGCCGTCCTTCTTCACGTACATCTTGCCCGTACCCTTCTCTATCTCCTTCCCGCAGAAGGAGCATTTCCTGATCTCCACCATGCGAATCACCTCGATCCGAGCTTCCTCGCCTCTCTGGACGTCTCCCTCAGCATGAGGATGTCGCCCATTCGGACGGGGCCCATGATATTCCTGGTGATGATCCTTCCCTTGTCACGACCGTCAAGGACACGGACCTTCACCTGGGTGGCCTCTCCCGTCATTCCGGTGCGGCCGATGATCTCGACCACTTCCGACGGGATGCTGTCAACGTCTACCATGTCAGATCACCTTACTTCTTCAG
>JAAYKC010000133.1 GCA_012522645.1 Thermoplasmatales archaeon | reverse complement strand
ATGTCACCGGGATCATAGCCGAAGCCGGAGAGTACCAGGGGGCAGAATAAGATGGCTGAGTTCAAAACCGGGATCAGGATGAACTTCCTCGATGTCCAGAGGGAGTTCATGGAGAAGAACGGGATCGACGAGAACAACGGAGAGGTACTTTCCGAAGTGATGGTCCTGTTGTTCGGGACGGATAAGAAGGGGAGGCTGGTGAGCAATCCCAGGAACAGGCTGATCTCCCTGGATCGGGACTGCAGGGAAGAGGTTCACGAGAATGAGCTTTGGATCTGCCACGTCACTATGAAGACAGGTTATCTGGGCTACGCCAGGCCGCTGAGGAGGATCGGTGTCCCGGAGATAATCGGGATGAGCGACCAGATGCGGGACATCGCTGATTTCCTGTGGATGAACGGCAGGAAGGAAGTCCTGAAGTATCTCAATCCGAGGATCGAATCAGAGATACAGCCTGCGCTGGAGCAGAGGATCTCCGAACTGGAAGCGGAATATTCCGACAAGGCTGCCGGGATCGCGAAAAGAGAGGCCGCTCTGTCTCTGAGAGAGAACAGTCTCGCTTCAGAAAAGGAGGGACTCAAAGAGTCCGGGGACAGATTCCGCGAGGAATACATGGAGAGGATAGCAGAACTGGAGAAGCAGGAAAGGCGTTTCAAGACGGAGATCGAAAAACTCGTCCGGGACAAGAGCACGATCATGGACTACTATGAAACCCAGAATGCCAACCTCAGAGCCAAGATCTCTGAGCTGACAGGGCCGAAGAGCGGCACTGCCGAGGATACGGGGGTCGATGAGAGAAATGAGCTCATAGCCGGGTACACGCTTGAGAACCACAGGCTCAGAGAAGAGCTGCACATGATGCGGGAACGTATGGATGTGATGAGGCGCCGCAAAGAAATAGAGAACAGCACGGGCAGGGAGGATGCCGTATGCCCTGCGCAGAAGGTCATCCGCATCACGGATACTGAATTCGAATGCCCCTTTATGGATGAAGGGAGATACTCCGTCAGGATCAATGCTGACGTGACCAGGCTGAGATTCATCCCCGACACGGAGGGAACGGCGGTGTGCCGCAACGGCACCATCTCCGTTCCGAACCTGGGGCGGATCAACGCCCGCGGCAGCAGGACCGGGGAGCTGAACTGGAGGATGGTGGACAGCAGCACGCTGGAGGTCAGCATCTGAGGTGTAAGGGAATGTTCGACGGAAGGCGCGGGATCATAGAGATAGACGATGACGAGAAGACAGTCTATTTCGACACGTACAGACTGAAGAAGATAACGGGAACGCGGGTCGCTCCGATACTGGGTCTGAGCGAGTTCTCCACCCCCTTCAAGGTGGCCTGCGAGCTCGCAGGGCTGTACCCCGGGGACAAGACGAACAAGTACCTGGAAGCCGGGAATGTGATCGAACCGATTCTAAGGGAGTACGCCGCCGTGAACGCGGATGTGATCTCCGGGATGCTGGGGTATGACACGGAGATCGAAGAACCAGTGCCCGGGGACAAGTGCGGATACGATCACTTCCACAACGAGAAGCTGTTCGGAGGATTGGTGGACGGATACATCCGCAGCAACGGTCAGAGGAGAGCGGTCCTGGAGATCAAGACGTCGGGATCCAGAGAGGGCTGGAAGGATGATTCCGGCGGCTGTACGAACGTCCCGGTGCAGTACATGCTGCAGGCATCCCTGTACGCAGCGCTGTCGGGACTGGACAAGATAGTCTTCCTGGTCGGTTTCCTGGAGGAGAGCGATTACTCGAGACCCGGGCAGTGGGTTCCGGATGAGGAGAACTCATTCTTCATAGTGAAGGACAGGCTGGATATGGACGGTCCGATGAAGGAGTGCACCGAGTGGTACAACGAGTACATGAAAAATGGATTCACGCCGGACTGGACGGATAAGGATGCTGACGTCCTGAGGTATCTGAGGGCGTTCAAGCCTCAATGAGCAAACAAAGATTTAAAAATCGAATGATCTGCGTCCGAAAAGAACACACGGCCCCGGCCGAAGAACGCAGAAGAACAGGGTCAGCGATCAGCGGAAACTTTCGTTCCCACCGACCATCCGCACGCCAGTTTGGAATTCACGTGTTTACTAAAACACTAAAATCACTTATGAGGGTTATTTAATTCAATATAGAATGGCATTTTGCCGTTTACAATGTAATAATGTATCGGAAACCATGCATCATTGCTTTTCTTTTTATTACAATCGCTGCATAATATTTGTAATGAATCAACCGAGTTGAGTCTATCACCAACGTAGCAATGTGGTATTATGTGATCTATTCTTCCATGTTCGATTGAAATCTTTTTCAAACAAGAATTGCAAAGCCCATTTTGCCTATTGTATATGGACGGTTTGTATTTCTGAATATCGCTATTGCGCTCATCATTTTTATGAATAAAATTGATTATTATATTGAAAGCGTAGTCAAATTCCACGTCCGTTAATGAATATTTATTCAGCAATATCCTAACTGAATTTTTTTCACCGAGATTCCTTATCTTGTTTTTTATCTCCATTAGTTTATCTTTGCTTCTCAGTTCTTTGCATACTGAAAATGCTATCTCCGTTAGTATACATTGATGTGTTGCAGCGTTGAACAAATCAACTGGAACTTTCCCGTTATTCTGAAGAAATAACTCTAGATTATTAGTTTCCAAAGATATTATACCCCGTTGATCTGTACATTTCTTTTAGCTTAAGGCCATGTTCTTCAGCAAGAGCGACTATGGACGATTCTCCAGAAAACGGATTAACAGTGTTCTCTCTAGAACTGTCGAATGTGCCTTCTACATCGGTGATGCCACTGCGTAATCTTCTCAATATGCTAACAATCTTTTCAGTAGTCCAGTCTATACGATTGGTTTTGCATATTGAAAGAACATGTAGTCCGATGTACATCATGTATCTTATACCGCTAATTTTGTTCAAAGTGTGACTTTTGTTGTCAAGTTTTTCAGGATATATTTCATCCCAAGCACGAAGATATATGATCAGACGTTCAAATTGTTCTGCTGGATCACCCTCAAGTTCATTCGTGAATTTACTTTTCTGTAATACTGAAAGGAGTGCCTTTGGCGCTATTCCGCCAGT
>JAAYKC010000157.1 GCA_012522645.1 Thermoplasmatales archaeon | reverse complement strand
TGCAAAGACATCACGGGTGTCGGCAGATGGGGCAACGGCGATGTCGAGATCGGTCTGGACAGCTTGGATATGCTCGACGACGTGATGGAGGTTATTGAGCAGGCGTTCAGACTGCAGGATGTGGAGTGAAAATAAACGGAGGGCGATGGTTATGACAGTGCCGTTGTTAAAAATTGATGAGGCTATTCTGGAGAGTAATAAAATCATTTGCCGTCAGATTAGTCGTCTTGGAGAATCGACGAGGGGCGAGGTGTCGCAGGAAGTTTTAGAATCACTGAGGCATTTCGTAGAGCATATACTTCTTAAAGTTTATGCTGAAGGCGAGGACATTGAGGACACGCAAGATAATGTGAAGGCGGCGGTAAAACACGCCAAGAACAACTCAAAGTTGAAACATTTCTCACGGTTCCATCGCTTTTTACAGGTAGCTGTTTCGCACCGTGCATTAAAAGAGCAGAACGCCGAGCGATTGATGCTAAAGTATTACGAGTATCTTTTGCGCGCCAGAACTTTTTTACACGACGAGTATTCACTTGACGTACTTGCTAATCTTGAACAGTTCCCGTTAGATACGGACGAGGGTTTAATCGAGTATTATGAAAAGATTGCCGAGAAAGTTAAACAATACAATACCCCAATTCAAAACGGATTCAGATATGACCGATTTTATGTGCACGGAGTTAAGCCTTTCTTTGTTGGTGGCAAAATTTACTATGAGGTTGCATTTGTCCCCGCAAATGACCACACAAGCAAGACAGACCGCATCGTTGCTTTTACTGACATTGAAGTCACGAATTTCTACGCTGTTAAGTTTGCTATTGCTTACGACAATATTGAGATTATTGGAAAGCGTATGCCTATCCGAATTATTGTTGACTGGGAGGTCAATATACGCCCTTGCGAATTTAAAAATTTTGCAGAAATTTTTGGTCAGCAGTTTACTCCGGGCAAAGCTGAGCAGCGAGAACTTGCACGTTATTTAACTAATACGGGGTTAAATCTCGTTGAAATTGTGATGTTTTCGAACGAGCATTTCCAAAATATAAAAAATCATATAGTTCCTGAGACCAATGCCATACATTTTTTCGATGTTCTTGAAAAAGCACGAACGATTATTAAAAACAAGCAAGGCGGTAGTAATCTTCTGCGTTATTTGCTTATGCACATGATGAACAGAGTTATAAAGAACCAATACCAGTCAGTTTATTATAGCGAGTATTATGGCGAATATAGGAATCATAAGAACAGCAGCCTATCTAATCTTAAATTGAAATATGAGTGTATTCCATTCGATGATATGCCGTTCTGCTCATCGCCAGTTGGTCATGTTCCAAACCTTTCGGATTTATTTGAATGCCTCGATGCAAATGGTCGCGAGCACGAGATATTGGCGTGGATTGTAAAAAATAATACCGAACAGCAGGGAATACTCTTCACACCTCTTGAAAAAAGTGAAGATGGTAATTACACTCTCGGTGGTTTTGGCGATGTCGCTGCCCTTGCCCAGACATACAACGATAAACTTTATAGTTCGAATAGGCAGCAACTTCGCAAAATGGTTATTAAGTACGACCATATTCTTATTGAAAGCTACAAGGAAGATACAGTATCAATAATTCAGACGGTTAAAAGCCTTACCGGACATAGAATTGATAACTACGTTAACAAGGTTAACTACTGGTTAGAAACTACTGATCAAGTAAACAGCGATGAGAAAAAGAAAGCCTTGCTTGAAATGTTTGCCAACTCGAAGGTGGCTCTTGTCTATGGCGCCGCTGGAACTGGAAAATCGTACTTGATAAATCATATCTCTCACTTATTTGCCGAGAGAACGAGGCTTTATCTGGCGCAGACAAACCCTGCCGTGAATAATCTGAAACGTAAAGTTACGGCAACGACAAACAGTACCTTTTCAACTGTCTCAAAATTTACAAATCCCTATTACAGCGGAGAGACTAATTTTGACATTCTGATTATTGACGAATGTAGTACTGTAAATAATCACGATATGAGAGCGATACTCAACCGAGCGAAGTTTGAATTGCTTGTTTTGGTTGGTGATACGTACCAAATAGAAGCCATCGAATTCGGCAACTGGTTTGATGCTGTGCGGAGTTTTTTGCCCCAAACGGCAGTTTGCGAACTGACAAAGCCCTATCGAACCGATAGTCAAGTTTTGTTAAGGCTTTGGAGCGATGTTCGGAAAATGGAAGATGATGTTCTTGAATTATTACAGACGGGTGGTTATTCGCTCTCTTTGGATGCTTCGATATTTGTCCCAGCTGCCGAAAACGAAATAATTCTTTGCCTTAACTACGGCGGATTGTATGGAATAAATAACATTAACCACTTTCTTCAAGAAAGCAATATGAACAAGGAAATATGGAGAGGTGTCCACCGATATAAGGCGGGCGATCCGATTCTTTTCAACGATTCAGGAGATAAGTTTTTCAGTAGAATCGAAAATCAAGTTCCTGTTATTCATAACAATATGAAAGGTCGTATTGTTGATTTTGAGCTTTTGGATAGGGATACTGCAACAGAACGTATTCAGTTTGACATTGAAATCGATAGGCCACTTATTGAAATGGACGCAAAGAACATGGACTTTGCAATCTTGCGTAATTCACCAAACGGAAACACTATCATTCGATTTGCTGTAAATAAAAATAAAAACACGGACGAAGATGATGACGGCGTTTCAAAGGCGATTGTGCCGTTTCAAATATCGTATGCAGTATCAATTCATAAGGCACAAGGCTTGGAATATGATTCTGTAAAAGTTATCATAACCGATGAGATTGATGAGTTGATAACGCATAGCATTTTCTACACTGCCATTACCCGCGCGAGAAAGACACTGAAAATATATTGGACACAACCCGTAGAAAGAAAAGTGCTTGAGCGCATTAAGCCAAAAGACAATAATAAAGATGTCTCACTTTTAAGATTGGAAATAGTATGACACGCTAAGAACTCACGAGGTTTGGGGTGTGCAAAAGCGGTGCATCTTTTAACGATTTGATTTGAGCGGTGCATTTTAGCAATAAGTAGTTACTTTGCCAGCTGGTGTAGAGAATAGACACAGCGAAAAGCCCGAATATTCGGGCTTTTCGGCATTTTGAAGGCCTTTGGAAGAATTTGCCGGGCAGTCAGTCATCCGCCTTCCTGCGGTG
>JAAYKC010000152.1 GCA_012522645.1 Thermoplasmatales archaeon | reverse complement strand
GGGCAGATTACTCTGCTATAGTAAATGACTGAGGGGTGGTAAACTATTTCGTTGTCAAAGAACGGAATGTGGTAAACTTTTTCATTGTCATTGGTGGTAAACAAATTCATTATCAAATGGTAAACTTGTTCGTTGACATTCACACAGCCAAAGCAATGACCAAAGAATACATTTATCACTATAATTATGTAAGAGATCACCAAGGACTGAACTATGTAACCCCGTTTTCAATCTATAGCGGTCAGGTAAAAGCCCCCGCATAGACACCACATTTTGGAAGGAGGATTTATCTTAGCAATTCTAAAATCGTGTCTTGACAAAGGGGGACATTATCTAAAACCACCTAATAATATTATAAAATTAGTAGGCTGGCCTTCACGCCCGTAAGGGTGGCCTTATTTTGGCGTGAAGGTGGCCTTAAATGACCGTACTTGTGGTCGTCTTGGATCGTAATACACATCACAAAAAGAGTAGTATATTTTTAAGGGTGCTGGCGATGTTTATTTTCCAATTTACTGCTGTATTTTTAACTTGCCGTTCGCTGTATTTCTATTTTGCCATAGACAATCAACTTACTATCTAACCGCAAAATTACCACTGGCGATCCAGCACAAACCCCCGTGATCTAACCAGACCAGCAATTGCAGATCTGTTTACATCAATATAGTTGGCAAAATCCCTATCTTGGCCCCTAACCCCGCATTCATGAAACTGGTTTAAAAAGCCTTCTGCTGTTGTTAGAATTAAATTGTGATTATCTATTGTTTTTCGAAAACTGTCTCCCCGTGCATTTAGACATTGTGTATGTAAACACTGAAGGTAATGGCGAAAAGATTCTGTTTCAGAGTAATTTGTAGATGTTGGGAGAGCTCCTGTAAAGAGTATATCTGCATAATTGGATCCAATAGCGGGATCAGGTCTCATTGTTTCTATTATTCCCGCTCGATGACCCATATCCAGGAAAGCTAGCTTAAATTCCGATAGTGCATGAGGACAATAGTACCATTTTGCTCTTCTGCTTTTATTATCATCAGCAGCTTCAATAAACTTGGCAGTAGAAAAGGTTCTTACATTTAACCAAGTACCAGAGGCAAGGGCATCCACATTTGCAGATGCCAGACATAGCATCTGATGATTACAATATCCCACAATAACTTGCCTTTTTTGAAGCTTCAACCCAGAACACAACACAAGAAGGTTTGTAAGCCATAGTGGATCATCAACTAAATACTGCCCGTGTGGACGTTCTGGGACAACATAATATCCTTCTACATCCCAAGATTCGGAACAATTTAGGAGCATCTCAATCTGCTCTTCATTCCTTAAAGTTTCCCCCGACAAACAAATTGTTGCTAATTGGGGTTTACCATTAAATACGTTACTTGATTCATCGATTATAGATTGCTGAAAAGTAAGCCAGTCATCATCGAATCGATCACAGTAAAGACCAGGTATTATATAAGCATCTGTCTGAGCAGCGTCATTCAACTTTCTAAGACCGACTAACAGGTTCCTTAAGCCGAGTCCGCCAAGGAAAATGTTAGTGTCATAGTCTACTGGCCAATAATCGTGCTGTGTTAAACGATGATGGTTCGCCCTAGGTTCATATAACTGTGGGTCAAGCAACAGCCTTCCATTTATTCTTTTAATATCATTAGCAAAGCGAAGTATTTGTTCTCCGTTCAAATCTCGCGGACTCAAGATGACTGTCCCTGACTCCCATGCCCTAATAAGATTCCTACACAAATCCATCATTCCATGACCAAATTGAAAATATAAATCCATAACTACCTCCTTTTATAAACTCTAAAGAATGACTGTTGGCAAAAGTGCCTTAAACCAACTAAAAGCGATTTGTGCATTTCCAGGACGCCTTGAGGGGAATTTCCCCATCAAAACATCTATGAATCCAGCCATCTGCCCTTGAGAATCGCCTGGAATTGAAAGGACAGGCAAAACCATCGTCTCTGTTCTTCGCAAAATATCTAGATAATCTCTCGCTCCATCAATAAAAGGATTTTGACCAGAAATAGCCTCGTACAATACAACGCCGATTGCAAACAAGTCCGCCTTGCTATCTATATCCTTCTTCAAATTGCGAATTTGTTCAGGTGCTGCATACCCGGCAGTATGCGGCCCATAGTGAGCTGCTGTAGCTGTAATCGATGATTGTGAGATAATGCGCGCAATACCAAAATCAATAAGCCATACTCCTGCAACATTATCAATTATGATATTATCAGGTTTAATGTCTCTGTGAACCAGACATTCCTTTTCTAGCTCAACAACCGTCTCTAATAAACTATGCATTAATGTGAGGCAATCGATTAACGGGAGTGCGCCTCGGTCTATTTTTTTACGTAAAGTTTCCCCGTCTATGTATTGTTCCAAGAGATATGGTATATCGTTACCATTGTGTTTTAATACACCTGAATCATATAAAGAAGGAACATGCGGGAAACTATAGTCTGATAAAATCTGAATCTCTCTTGTAACCCTTGGATCTAAGCCTGGTTGGATCATAAGCTTTAAGACTATATCGCCGTGTACCAGATGGTTTGCCCGATAAACTACTTTTTGCCCTCCCCGAAATATGCGATTAATTGAATCCAGTTCTGGCATCAGAATTTTCACCGTTGATTCATCAATCATTGTGTTTCATCACCTCCACCAAATTCAGAGTATATGTGCTGTCCTATCCATTCATTAAATAGCCAGGATCCATAGCAGGATGGTAAATTCACCTGGGCTGAAGGCAAAATCCTTGTTATATGGTTTTTCTTAATTGAGTAGACACCCACTCCACTCTTATAGAATTTCCTGATAGTCGTATTTGAAGGTTTCTGAACAGGTGAAAGAACGTAAGATTCTGAAGCAAACCATTTGTTACCTTCTGCCTGCCGTATACCAGTACGCAAATCACTGATTTTAGCCTCTATGGCCGTTATATTCTTTATAGCATAAGTATTCTTTAGGCTGTACGGAACCCATTTGTTGTTCAGCCTCCTAAGCATACCAGCGTCCAGGAGCCTTTCTATAGAAACTAACAATGGAGCTGACTTTAGCCCAAGTTGACATTGTATATCTTTGGCTCGGGCTCCACCAACATTATACAAATGTTGTAGTATTTTGAGGTCATCCTTTTTTAATATCGGTCGGTTGCCCTTCCATTTATCAAAAATGCGAAGTTGATATTCAACAAGAACAAGGTCTGGAAAGCCCGTTTCCATCTGTGGCTCAAAGAAAATGGCAAGATTGGTAGAATTACTAGAGAATGTATCTGCTATTGTAGAAGCAAATTCTTGCACTATATCGTCCTCTGGCCCAAATTTAACCTTTCTCAAATGCAAACCAATTCGCTCGTTACTTGTACACATCTTGATAACCTGTTCCATCGTATCACCTGTTCTTCTTTTAAGATTCCGCACTGTTGAATAAATCATCGGTAACTTTGATCTCCGCATAGTTTCTCGCATCAAAGCTCTTATCGTACTTTATATCCTCAAATAGAACTGGCAGCTTCTCCCTAAATAGCAGAAGCAGCGGAATAGCTACCTGGCGCATTTGAGGGTGTGCAGCAGCATCACAACGCAAGCGGAAAAAGTGTCGCCATTCACGCATATTATAAGTTGCGACCATCTCAGTTTTAAGGCAAGTCGGTAATACCGAACGTGCTTCCTGGGCTGAGCGGCCACCGTCCAACAATGCCGTATAGTTTTGCTCTGCAGCCAAACAAGCATCTGACCAATACTTATATGCAACAGGATCATCCACAAAAAAGTATGGCTCAATTACTGTTATCTCATTGCCGAACTTATCTTGGTTGTACCGACAGTACCGTGTGCTTTCTTGAGAGTAGGAGGCAATTCTATGTCTCGCGATTTCATGCGATATTCCTCGATCTACAATAAACATCACTGTAACCTTCTCATGTTCAATAACTGATTCATGACCCATATGAATTTTGTTTTTCAAAAATTCCGGATTACCTCCAGGTACCATTTTACCTTCGGATTTGTAACAGACCCTCGTATATCTTTCCAATTTAGTCAGGATATCGGGATTCAATGCTCCTTTGGGTACTAAGACTTTAGGTTTAACTATAATCATTTAAATTTGTCCTCTCGATTATATTTAAAGATTCCTTAGAACTGCTTTCTAATACAAGCAGTTCTTCTAGGTTGCATCTCTAATACTGATGTCATGTCGTCTTCGCATTTATAGCAAACACGACAACATGATTCTATACCTTCTAGCAAATGGTCACAAGAAAATTGATCAAAATTACAAAAGAAGGAAATATAAGTTTCAGTTTCAATCCCCTCTTTTAATCAAAATTTATAATATAACACCAAGATTTGGTGCGAGCCTGCGTAGTATTAGGTGCATACTGTTGAGGATATGGATATGTTACCTTAACGTTTTCCTTATTCTCAAGACAAAACAAACAGGCTCCCAGAGCCATTGGCTTTGTTCCTAGAACACATACGTTTAATAGATAGTCTGGAAATTGCCCCCTTATGTCACATAATGTATTATATGCGCTAAATGGGTTATTAGCACGAGTATAAAATATATGGCCATTATCTACATGCGCTGTTAAAAATGAATAGTTATTAAGGAGACTGATGTCTTTAAGTTTAGGAATATACGCTGGAAAGCCATTTATAACAACTACTTCGTCCGGAAGGGCTTTTTCATATATATAATTTGACCTTAATAAATCAAATCCTAAGAAAAAAACAAGCAACTCTCTTTCATAACTACCTACCGTAAAATACTCTGGCACTGGCTTATAGATGCTCTCTCCTAATAAATGTTCATATTTATTAAAAATATTCTCTTTGAATATATAATGTTGAGGTTCTGTATAGTACACATACAGACTGCGGATTTTCTTAAGCTCTTTTAAAATGTATAAAATCCTGAAAACATCAGGAACTGTAAAACCAGTAATATCAATCCCAATCTGTGTATTTTCTGATAATGTCATTGTAGCCATAAAATTAACATCGTCATCATCTTTAACACAAGGATGGTTTACTGTGGGGTTAAAATTCTTGTAATTGTTATAATTTTCTTCTAGTATTTCTAAATTGGGAGTAATCACACCATTAATGTCTTTCGGTTTTGGTCTCAACTTTTGATAATCAAATAATACTATATTTTCTATGTTACAATTATAATCCAATAATAAGGATAAAGAATTATAACAGCGTTGGTCACTGTTAGCAGCAATAAGAAAATAGTCTAATTTTAGGGGCAAGTTAACTTTGTCTGCTTCTAATTCATACATTTTATATAATCTATTCATCTTCTATCTCCTCACCAAATAAACTCAGTTGTATTTCATCACTTTCCGTTTTAGCCTCCATAGATTTTTTGGGTCTTTTATCCTTTTTGCGATCAACAAAGTATTTTTCAATATCTTTTACTTCCATAGAGTTAAACAACATTTGTTCAAATAGTTCAGTAGGCAAAACGGGATTATAACCTCCCCTAATACGGTAGGAAATATTGAATAAAGGAGCAAAAATATGATTAAGATAATAGACGTTTCCTTTTCTTCTACCAATAGATATACTTTGGATTTTTTGCTTCTTTACGAGGGCCCCCCACTTTAGCATGCTTTTTAAACACTGTCTTAGTAACAAACGTGATTCGATTTCCGCATCATTTTCGAAAGCAAATTGATTTGTTTCGGGATATTTGGCAGAAGCATCTTTATGAAACTGGGAAAACCAATTCCCCAAATTCATGACAAAAGTATACATTTGTAATCCATTCTCATCATTAGCCTTAATTTTTCCCAGTTGCTCAAATGCAGTCTTAGCAGCACCATTAGTTTGCAAAACTGGCGGTATCATAGGATAGCTATCTATCTTATCATAATAACTTTTATCCAATTCATAAAAAGTATTTCTACATAAACTTATAAAGTCATTAACAGAACCGGTAGATAAAAAAGCGAATGTATTGAAGCTATAATATAGCTTTTTCAACTTTTGATTTCGCTTATAAATATTCAACAAAATAAACAAGAGTTGATACTTATACTTATCAACATAATCTCTTTTATATTTTGAGTTTTTTTCAACTTTTCCTGCAATATATTCATTCATTTGTTTTTGAGTCTCATCAACTGGCACGCCTCGTAAAACCCATATTATATTAAGCATCTCAAGCAATGGATTTTTTGGATAACTGAGCCTTTGTATGGCTTGTGCGTAATCCTTTTTATTCATAGAACCCTCTAAAAGCTCAAAGTGTTTTGTTATCCCATACGGACTATTTTGAACTACATCAAGGGCTTCCTTCTCAACATCCTCGGATTTCCCTAGTATCGTTTCAATATCAGTAATTTCATAAGAACTAAAAAATTTGCTTGTCTTCAGTCTCTTCTCCGAAATTACCTTTAAAAAAAGCTTATAAGTACTGTTATCACGAAAAACAAGCTTTTTAAGCAAATAATCTCTATCTACTTGAAGAATCTCATTACCCATATCCGTATCATATCTTGACATCCCTTCTATTCGCATGCCAATCCGGTAGGTTATATTTTCAGCCTCATCAACCTTTTTAATGTACGTGTTTATATTTTTCTGGTACTCTTTAGCATTTTCGTATTCATCGATTATAATTAAAAACAATACATCTTTTAATTGAGGAATTGTGTCACATATTATTTTAATTATGGAGCTAATAACATTTGTCTTAACTATTTTAATTAATTCTTCTTCAGAGTTCTCAAAATATCTTGAGTTTTTAACCCACTGATCAAGACTCATCAGTTGTTTATTAAAATAATCTGTTAATTCTTTTAGATTTGTTAATTTTAAAGGAATATGTTTAGAAAGATTATTGAGTAAATCTAAATAATTTGCTTTATTTTCCCCCAAAACAGATGACTCAAATAAATCATTTATTATTTGAATTATTTCTCGGCATATGAGCAACTCAAAATAATACGAAAATAACATTCTTTTAATATCATTTGTACATGCAAGTGAAGAGAACATGTTTACAAAATCTTCTTTATACCGCAAATATATCCCTATATTCTTTTTTTCTTGGAAATAATTTAGTAAATTAGTATGTCCGTTGTTTAATGCAATATATTTCTGACAATGGTAAGATAAATATTTCAAAATCATCGTCTTACCAGAACCTCGCGCACCTTCAATGAATATAGGGGTCTTGCTTGTGAAAAGCTCTGTATCATCTAATTTATATGACTTAAATGGGTCGCACCAATATGCAAGTACTTCATCATATTGCATATCTCTAGCCGTACACTGCGTAAATGGATTATCAATAATATTTGGATTCATTAATATCCGCCTCACTTTGTCCATATTTTTTATCATAACGAGGAAAAATCGGCATCCATTTCCCGACATTTCCCCAAATTATAGGTAAAGTATTATCCGGAGTATTATAAAAAAAGCCAAATAAGTACTGACCATTACCAAAACCCAAAGGATTGGAAGGGAAAATTAGATTTCCATAACCTTCACACATTTTCTTTGCAAGCGATAATATGCATCCACTTCTAATACCAGAAAAAACAAATGAATTAGTTGAAAAACACTTACTTCTATCATCAAGTAAAATTGAATATATAAGCTTAAATTCAGTCTGTTCTTGACTTAAATATTGTATCGCTTCATCTGTAGCAATGAAAGTAAGTATAAAATTATTCTTAGTATTAAAGCATTTATCCTTAATATACAAACTTGCTTGAGAACCCGAAATCGTTACGTCATCGATAAAAACCGCGTTTTCGTATTCCACCCCATCACTTAACACAAATGACTGCTTTGACAATCCATTTTCTTGCCGAAAGAAATATAGAATATTAGTCCCACTTTCACTTGGATTGCCCAAGGGAAGAAATACTGTGGAGTCAATTATGTGTTGTATCTTCTTTGTAATGGAATCTTTGCTCATGAATCCAACAGAATCGTATTGTAATAACTTGCTATGTATGTAATCCTCGTACATATATCTACACAACGCACGAATCTCTTTATCTGAGTAAAACGTAAAATTGATAAGCAACCACAAAGCAATCTTTTTCTCAACACCCTCATTGCGCAAAACACTTCCGTCAAAATTTCTAAGCCATCGGTCCAGGTGTGGGCGTTCGATCCTATTACCCCATGCAGTAATGGACATCTCATGAATGATTTGTTTTAGTTTTTCAATATCAAAAGATTCCTCAACAATCTTTATCAAAAAATCGTCATTTAGAATATCTGACATTATTAGTCCCCCCTCATAAAAGCTGCGCGCTCTGAAATCTACCTATTGATCCTTTAATATAATTTTCCGATGCTTCGATTGACATCCACTGCCGTTTTAGTTTTTCCGCTTCATTTCCAGTTGTATTGCTCCCAGCAAATGGGTCAAGTATGAGATCGTTTTCATCTGTTAAAAACTTTATGAAAAAACCAACAATTTCTTTTGGCATCCTAGCAGGATGGATTTCTAATTCATTATCTTTGCAATATCGTAAATAATCATCCTTGGAATTTGTATTGGACGCTATTAATACATTCGAGGGGATTGCCCCACCATTATTTTTCGAAAAAGAGCTTTCTCCAATGACGTATTCGGATGGTCGTTTACCCGAATTATATTTCCCGCTTTTGATCAGCTTTTTCATTTGCTGACTGTATTCTTCTTTAACATTATGATTATTAGCCTTTGGATACGGACTATTTGATAGCCACCAAAGTCTTGTAAATGAATCCTTAACTCTGATTCTTCTTTTGTTTACCCATTCGATAGGAGATGGAAGTTTTGCTGGGTTGTAGTATATGAATTCTTGACATAAAGAAAAATCTCCACTTTTTTTAAGCTCCAGCAATGCCTCAATTGGCAAAGTTGAATGTGCCGGGACTCCCGGTTCCCAAGCATTTCCCAATTCAAATACAATAGAGCCATCGGTAGCCAAAAGTCTTTTAAAAATCGGCCCCAACATCCCAATCCATTCCAGATAGTCTTTCCCGGTCATGTTACCATATCGCTTGGCACGATTAAGCGGAAACGGTGGAGAAGTAAATAGTAAGTTTATGGGTTTGAAATCAGGTCTAGACAAATAATCCAGCAGAACATCCTCACATTTACCAAAATACATTTCTCCAAATCTTGTTTTATAATATTTTCTGTATGATACTATTTCCATATCTAATCATCCTTCATCTATAAATGTATTTTCCGGCAAAAATCTGAAGCCTTTGACTTTCCCCCACAATTATCCGGGAAGAATGCAGACAATCCCACTGGGTTTTCCCTTCACGCAAGAATTCCGGCGAGAAATTATTTAGGTTAGCAACAATTTCATTTAATTGTTCGCAACTCCCACACACAAAAAACTGCCACCCGGCAGTTCTCCTGATATATTGGTAACGTTAAAATCATTGCTATGAAAAGGCTTTTTACAATCATGTTAAACATTCTCTCTGATTCCCTGATTTCCTTTTAATTATATTAGTATTTTTTATTCGATGCCGAAATGTGGGGGGCAAGTGGTCAGCAATAACATTCCTAATCCCCCGGGCCGACAGAGACGTCGGCCCCTACGACTGCGCGCTTCAGCGCAGGTTCCGTCTCTCCGCTTCGCTCCGCCCAAACGGTCAGTCCCTCTGTCCCCCCAGAGCACCTGCTGAAAAGGAGACAAGTGAAACGTCCCCCCTGTCTGCTACGAAAAATTAGTAGGCT
>JAAYKC010000132.1 GCA_012522645.1 Thermoplasmatales archaeon | reverse complement strand
GCTCCTGACCGACCACCGTGCTGGGATCCGTGCTCTCATCCATAAGGTGGGAGTACAGGGCATACTCATCATTGTGCCAGAGGATCATCCTGTCCACTGTTTCCGCGTCAACGGTGTCCGTCTTTGTGAGCACGTTGATCATCGGAACGCCCAGTCTGAACTGGACAAGGGAGGACAGCACCATGGATGAGAAGAAGCCGTTGGGGCTCCTGCACAGCATCGGGTCGAGGAGGTAGACGGTCATGGACCTCTCCTTGCCCAGTGCATCCATTATCATATTGGACGATTCCCTGAATGCGAACAGCTCCAGCTGTCCCGGCGTATCCACCAGCAGGAAAGTGCTCTTCATCTCGTTGACCGCGTCGGTGAGCTTCCCGGCGTTGAGTGCCATGAGGTCCGCGGCGACCACCTGGGCACCGTTAGGCCCCAGGCCGTATTCGTCCATGACCTCGTTCATGGATACCCATTCCCTGATGTCCACATCCGCCTCATAGGGCAGAGCGTCCGCCCCGGGATCCAGATTCAGGACCGCAGTGTCGATGCCGCTCTCCAGGAGCCATGAACGGTATGTGCTGACGAGTGTGCTCTTACCGCTCCCGGCCGTGCCTACGAAATAGATTATCTTCATTTGTGCTCGGCTCTTCAATACCGCTTCAATACAAAAACCTGTTTCTCCGGGTCGGTTAAATATATATCGAAAGAAAAAGAGTACATGACCCTATGTCATCCAGCAGGCAAGTCGAATGCAGGGACAAACTCACCGGTATCCTGGCTCTTATCGCGGGAGTGATCCTCTTCGCAATAATGCTGTACTGCGGCACCGGGACTTATTGGGTCCTCGGCAATGAATCATTCATACCGTACATGAACAGCAATACGGTTTATGAGCATGTATTCAGCGCGGGGATTACGATCAGCGGGGTCTTGATCGCTCTGTACGGAACGGATCTCCTCCTGCTCAGGAGAAACGGCGTTCTTTCTGCTTCCGGCATATTCTTCATCATCACCGGGATTACGGCGATGTATCTCACCACTATCGTGACCTCCTGGGATTTCCACGGGGATCTGATGATCGTCATGGCACTCAGCGCGCTGATCAGCGTCATACTGCTGACAGCCAACGATTGGATGGATGGGAGATTCTTCACCGGCGGTGTATCAATGGTCCTGATCTTCGCGGTCTTCGCATTGCTCGCAACCAACGGAATCTTTGAGATCTACATCCCGGCGATGTACGGATTCTCGGCATGGCTGGTCCTCCAGGGCGTGAAATGCCTCTCCGGGAAACCTACCATAAATAAATAAGGAGAGCTATTCAACCCAAAGGTGTTCTAATGAGAAAAAAATCCTCTATCGTTTCGACAGGGAGGGCCCTGGCTACCCTTGGCGGGATCGCCTGCATAATCGGGCTCGCAATGACATTTAATACGGACAGCGGGAATGTTATAGTGGAGATCGGGGTGCCCCTCGCATCTGCTGTTTTGTTCTTCGCGGTCAGCGGCGGGCTTAACGAAGGCAGCTGCATGAAGAGAGGTGCGATTGTCTTCCTGAGCTTCCTCAATGTATCCATCCTGACATTCGTCACCATCTACGGAACAATGGATCTCCGCATGGGGGCAGTCCTGATACTGCTTGCTCTGGGTGTTCTCGTATCGGGAGCGTCTTCCGGTACTGCCAGATTCATCGGGACCGACAGGACCTGAAACCTCTTCTGATTAAGGGGGGATTCCGCCCCCCTCTCAATCGAAAAAAACTGTTTACAAACTCTATCCTTTATCTAGTTACTCCCTTATC
>JAAYKC010000022.1 GCA_012522645.1 Thermoplasmatales archaeon | reverse complement strand
GCCATCATCTCCGCCTCGGTGAAACGGACGAGGATCCCGTCGCTATCTGATACCGCAACATCAGCATCCCTATTGATGTATTCGCGGACGGCGGTTCTGATGAACATGGACTGGCTCCCGAGTTCCGGGTGCTCGGACAGATAAGAATCCATGCTTTGGACCTCATCTGCTCCCATCCTGAGCGTTATCTGCCTTCCCATGTTCATCGTCCCGCCTCTATCAGCCCATAGAGCCCATCCCTTCAGGCTTGGAAACGAAGACGTAATGCGTGTATATAATGATTGTCTTACATTGCATTACATCTGCAATGCAAACCGGGAACATGCATTCCGCAGGTCATGCATGCCGGGGACGATGCATCCCTTCGTATGTTTCGCATAGTTATATAATTAAAGCGCACTTTGAAGTGGCATCAAACCCGAGGGTGTCCTGAGTTGCCTGATTACGAGATCATAGAGAGGAAATGGCAGACCGTATGGTCTGATAGGAAGCTCAACGAGTCCGAGAGAGACGAGAGACCGAAGTTCATGATCATTTTCGCATATCCCGGTGTCACGGGGTACCTGCACGTCGGTCACATGAGAGGATACACCTATGCGGATGCCGTCGGAAGATACAAGCGCATGACAGGGTACAATGTGCTATTCCCCGTAGGTACGCATGCCACCGGGAACGGCGCCATAAGCCTGGCCGCCAGGATAGCGGCCGGGGATGAGAACACGATAGATTACATGATCAGGAACGGATGCCCCCCGGAGAAGCTGGAGGGGGAGCTGCGGGATCCTCTGAACGTCGTACGGTTCTTCAACGATGTGTATCAGGAGGAGTATTGGAAGAGGTTCGGGTTCCTGGCCGACTGGCGCAGATTCACCTGCACCCTGTATCCCGATTATTCCAGATTCATGCAGTGGCAGTTCCGCAAGCTCAATGATGCCGGTCTTCTCATACAGAAGCCTTATTTCGCGCCGGCATGCCCGTCCTGCGGCCCCGTTGCCGTGGACCCGTCTGAGACGGACCTGTCAAAGGGAGGCAATGCGGAGACGCAGGAGTACACCCTCCTGAAATTCAGGTCCGGCGGCGAGATCCTGGTGGCGGCCACCCTGAGACCTGAGACCGTCTACGGGCAGGTGTGCTTCTGGGTGAATCCCGAAGTGGAGTACGTGAAGGTACGCAACGGCGGGGAGACATGGATAGTGTCCCCTCAGGCATATGACAAGCTCAGCCATCAGATGGACGGTCTTGAGAGGACGGGGACTGTGAAGGGCTCCGATCTCGTAGGCCGCATGTGCGCAGCGCCGATGATACACAGGGAGATACCTGTGCTGCCGGCGGAGTTCTGCGATCCGGATGTGGGAACGGGCATGGTCACATCGGTGCCGTCCGATGCTCCCGACGACTGGATGTCCATCCTCAAGCTCAAGGAGGATTCTTCATACGCAGAGAGGTACGGCGTCACCAAGGAGATGATCGATTCCGTCGTTCCCGTCTCCATAATATCGATGAAGGGCTACGGGGAATTCCCCGCTCAGGATATCATCGAGCGCATGGGCATCATAGAGGCCGGGGACCCCCGTCTCGAGGAGGCCAAGAAACAGGTCTACAAGGACGGATACCACACCGGGGTGATGAATGACATCTGCGGTGAGTTCGCAGGCCTGAGGGTCGAGGAGGCCAAGGACCGTATGAAGCAGGCCATGATCGACTCCGGGGAGGCGGATGTGTTCTACGACCTCTCAGAGGAGGTCATATGCAGATGCGGCCGCAGGGTCGTCATCAAGAAGATAGACGACCAATGGTTCATAGATTACGGGAACGAGGAGCTGACTCAGAGGACCTCGGATCACTGCAGGACCATGACGATCAATCCCGTGGAGTACTACAACAATGTGCACGCGGTCCTGAAGTGGTTCAGGGAGAGGGCCTGTGTCCGCCTGGGCAACTGGCTCGGTACGAAGTTCCCATTCGACGAGAGATGGATAATCGAGGCGATATCAGATTCCACCCTCTATCCCGTCTATTATCTCATATCAATGTACGCCAATGACGGGCGCATAGCCCCGGAGCAGATGACGGAGGCCTTCTTCGACTATGCGATACTGGGGAAGGGCGATCCGGGAACGGTGTCCGGGGAATGCGGCATCGAAGAGCCCCTTCTGAGGAGGATAAGGGAGGATGTCCTCTACTGGTATCCTCTGGACCTTAACTTAGGGGGCAAGGAGCACATGACCGTGCACTTCCCTGCATTCCTGAAGAACCATGCGGCGGTGCTGCCCCCGGAGATGTGGCCCCGGGGGATCATGGTCAATTGGTACATCACGGGCAAGAAGAGCAAGATCTCCAAATCCAAGGGCGGCGCCCAGCCGATCCCGGGGGCGGCGAAGAGATTCGGCGCGGACGGGATGAGGCTGTACTACGCTCACGTGGCATCCCCCTTCGCAGATGTGGAGTGGGACGAGGACACGCTGATGTCCTATTCTCAGAGGCTGGACAGGATCGTCTCCTTCGTCGGGGACCTGGCGTCATGCAAAGGCCCCGGGACCGAGATGGATGCGTGGCTGGTCTCCAGGATGAATGCCCATGTGGGCACGATAAGGTCCGCCATGGAGAAGTACGACCTGAGGCAGATGGCCACGGTGGCATACTTCGAGATATTCAATGATTTCAGATGGTATCAGAGAAGGGGCGGCGGGGATCCAGGGACGATATCCGATTGTCTCAGGACCTGGATAAAGGCGATGATGCCGGTAACGCCTCATATGGCGGAGGAGATGTGGGAGTCGGCAGGTTTCGAAGGCCTCGTCTCCGAGGCACAGCTCCCCGAGGCAGGGGAGCGCTCCGTGCCCGCTGAGTACGGCGAGGACCTCATAAGAGAGGTGATGTCCGATGCTCAGCAGATAATAAAGGTCACGGGGATAGAGCCGAAGCGCATGGTGCTGTACACATCGCCCTCGTGGAAGATGAAGATACTCGGCAAAGCGCTGGAGCTCCAGGATGAGGGGGAGCTGAGCATACCGTCCCTGACCAAGGCGTGCATGTCCGACCAGGACATAAGAGCTCACGGGAAGGCAGCTTCCGATACGGCCCGCAAGACGGCGGAGGACATGATGCGCCTGCCCGCCGGAAGCATGAGGCCCATGTTCGAATCCGATGAGAGAGCGCACCTGGCCGCGGCAACGGGATTCCTGTCAGGGGAGATGAACCTCAAAGCGGAGGTCTTCTCCGCCGATGATGATGGTAAGTACGACCCCAGTGACAAAGCCAAGATGGCTGTGCCCGGAAGACCGGCGATATACCTGGAATGATTCATCCCCATCTCTTGTAGAGGTCGTGCTCCAGGCCCAATTGGTCCATGCACCTTCCCGCAACGAAATCGATGATGTCGTCCAGCGTCTTCGGGTTGTGATAGTAGCCCGGATTGGCATCCAGGATGCAGACGCCGTTCCTGGCGAGCCTGAGCTCATTCTCCAGCACCACGGCGCTCTTCGGGGTCTCCCTGACAACGAGAACGAGTTTCCTGGATTCCTTCATGGCGACGGCCGCCGCCCGTGTGATCAGCGTATCGGCCAATCCGTTGGCGATCTTCCCGAGAGAGGATGCGCTGCAGGGGACGACTATCATGGCATCGAAGCGATAGCTGCCTGATGAAATAGGGGCGAAGAGGTCCCTGTCATCGTAGACCGCATCCGCCAGTCCCTCCAACTCCTCAGGCCTGCACCCCAGTTCCGTGGGTATTATGCTCTTGGCGACCTCGGACATCACCAGGATCTTCTCCCCAGGCAGCGTCTCGAGAAGCCTCCTGCCGTACACCGCGCCGGAGGCGCCGGTCATGGCCACGACGAATCTCATGCCTGACGCATGGTCCGCAATGGTTAATAATGATTGATGAGGGGATGACGATGGATTGATATATCCCGAGTGATTCCTGCCCATCACGGTTATCGTATCTTCGGATACGCCGTGGCAGGCATTTCGCCTGCAGGTCGCACGGGGGCCAGTGCCGAACGTGCGAGGTGTTTTATTACTCTGCTTGTAGCAATGCTTATATACAATTCTCATATACCAGACTCCATTGTCGCACGGCATAGCGTCCGCGCGGCTTCGAGAGGTAGAAATCAATGGTAACCGTCTATGACGTCCCTGCGGAGAAACTCATACTCAAGACGGCCGAGAAGCTGAAGCAGAACTCGGCCATCGAACCCCCTGAGTGGGCCGAGTATGTCAAAACCGGCAGGCACACTGAGAAGGCGCCTGTTCAGGAAGATTGGTGGTACACAAGAGCAGCCTCCATCCTGAGAAAGCTCTATGTGAAGGGCCCTATGGGAACCTCCAAGCTTGCAGCCGAGTACGGAGGTCCTTCGGATAAAGGGGTCGCACCGAACAAAGCTGTTAAGGGCAGCCGCAACATCGTGAGAAAATGCATGATCCAGCTTGAGAATGCTGGGTATCTCGTTCCGAAGGAGAAGCAGGGCCGTATGATAAGCCCCAGCGGAATGTCTCTCTTGGACAACGCAGCCAAAGAGGTACAGGATGAGATGAAATCGTGAGGATGTGAGTGAAGCATGGAAGATCCTGAACTGGAAGCAATAAGGCAGAGAAAGATGGCGGGCATGCAGTCCAGCCAGCAGCAGATGATGGCTCAGCAGCAGATGGCCGAGAACCAGCGTCAGCAGATCGAGTCCCAGAAACAGGCTATACTCAGACAGATACTGGAACCCGCAGCAAGGGACAGATTGTCGAACATAAGGCTCGCCAATCCCGAGTTTGCGAACTCAATAGAGATGCAGCTGATCCAACTGGCGCAGTCCGGAAGACTCAGACAAATGGTATCCGACGCCATGCTGAAAGACATACTCAGAAAGATCACACCTCAGCAGAGGGAGATCAACATCGAGAGGAGATGACAATGACTAACAATAAACCCCCAGCGATGAAGGCCAGGCTTAACAAGGCCGGAAAACAGAACCGTCGCGTGCCGGCATGGGTCATGATGAGGACGAACAGGCAGTTCCTTCGTCACCCCAAGAGAAGGTCCTGGCGCATGACCAACCTTAAGGAGTGATTCGTATGGCAGACGAGAATGAGAGAATCATCACGATACCCCTCAGAGACACCAAGAATGCGCCGAGGACCAGAAGGGCCAAGCGCGCCATCAAGGAGATCAGAGAGAACATCGCCAGGCACATGAAGGCGGATATAGAGAAAGTCTGGATCGACACAAGCCTCAACGAGAAGATCTGGGAGAGGGGCATAGAGAACCCTCCGAACAAGATCACCGTGAAGGCCGTCAGGTTCGAGGACGGACTCATAGAGGTATCTCTGTCGGAGTGATCCGGTTTGATGCGTCTATCCCGCTACGGCGGCAGTCCCAACATAGGTGTGTTCGCGACAGCGAACGAGAACATCGCATTTGCAGCAGCCAACAGCGATGATCAGTTCGTAAGGGATCTGGAGGAAGCTCTGGATGTCGAATGCATCAGGACAACCGTGGCGGGGGCGTATCTCATCGGTTCGCTCACTGCAATGAACTCCAACGGCGCGATCGTCTCCGGTCTCACTGAGAAGCATGAGCTGGAGGCGATCCGCCGTTTCTTACCCGTTCTGGCGCTGGACGATAAGCTCACTGCCGCGGGGAATAACATTCTGACGAACGATCGCGGGGCCATCGTCAATCCGAACATGGGCGATTCAGCCCTCAGATCGATAGAGGAGACCCTGGGCGTGGAATGCGTCAGATCGTCCATAGCGGGAATAGAGACCCCGGGAGCGGTATGCCGTGTCACCAACAAGGGCGTCGCGGTGCACATGGGTGCTTCCGAAGAGGACATGGCCGTGATCGCCGATGTTCTGAAGGTCGAGCCCTACAAGACCACGCTGAATCACGGGAGCAGGCTCATTGCACCGTGCGTCATAGCGAATTCCAAGGGCGCAGTGATAGGCGATACCACCACTCCCATCGAGATGGGGAGGCTGGAAGAAGCCCTCAAACTTTACTAACGGTCGAATATCCAGCATTCTTTGTACTCAGGAAGCTCGTCCTGTGTGATATCAACGCTGTTCCCTACGTATCTGACGGAATCCTCGGACACCGCTTCCAGGAAATAATCTACATCCCTGACCGGCACCGTAAGGCCGCCCACCCTGTAGTGCATGGGCACCGTCACACGGGGGCCGACGGCCCTTATGAACTCCTCGATCTCCTCGATCTCCATGGTATAGACGCCTCCGGTGGGGACGAAGAGCACGTCAACGCCGGATATGGAATTCAGCGTTCTGGCGGAGGGTATTGCACCCAGGTCGCCGCAGTGGCAGAAGGTTATGCCGCCCATCTGGAATTTGTACATCGTGTTAAGACCGCGCTGAGAACCGGCCGTACCGTCGTGATACGTCTCCATGCCGGTGAACTGTATCCCCCTGGATTCGAACCTCCCGGTTCGGGATTGGAACACCTTGAAATTCCCGTTCACGACCCTGGAGGCATTGTGATCATAATGATTGTGGGACATCAGCACAACATCTGCGCTGACGGACGGAGGCTTAATCCCCAGCGATCTGCCGTCATGGGGGTCGGTAACGACTGTGGTCCTCCCGTCGCTTATCTCGAAGCAGGAATGCCCGTGCCATCTGATGTGCATGGAATCCTGTAAAGCTCCTCTGTCTGAAAAACCTTTGTTGAAGTTACGGACGGAGGCATGTAAAGAATATAATACACTCAGACAGATTCGGTTGTGTGAAGAAGACCTTAATCCTCGTTGTCGACAGAGACAATGATTTCGGCATGAAGGGCGGAGTCGAGACGCCCGCCATAGGGATAGAGGCCGCTCTGAGAGCGTCCATGAGCCTGGGTGTTTCCGATCCGGAGGATTCAGATGTCAATGCCCTGTTCGCGGCCATCAATATCTACAACGATCTGGAGAAGGACCGTAACGTGGAGATAGCTCTGATATGCGGCGATCAGAAGGTGGGCCCCAGGTCCGATGCGGCCATAGTCGATGAGCTGGAAGAGGTCATCGAGAAGGTCAAGCCTGACAGGGCCATACTCGTGGGGGACGGAGCGGAGGATGAGTACGTCTATCCCATCGTATCCTCGCGCATACCGATAGATTCCGTCAGGAGGGTGTACGTCAAGCAGTCCCCGGGTCTGGAGGGGTCTTTCTACATACTGAGCAAGATGATGAGGGACCCTCAGAAGAGAAGGAGATTCCTGGCACCGATAGGATACCTTGTCTGCTTCATATCCCTGATATACATGGCGGTCCCGCTGTATGAGATCTATGCGGGCAACAGTATCGTCCTGTACGACCTCACCGCACCCATAGTGGGGCTTGTGATGGGGTTGATGATCCTGCTGTACGCATATTCTATGGTGGATCGGCTGCTGGATAAGATCAGCAATTGGACAGCTCACGTCAGTTCAGGCAATATAGCGGCCACCTTCTCTCTTCTTTCCGTTTCTGCGATCATGATCGGCATCTTCCTCGGTGCCAATTCCATAAGGGCCATAGTTGACAATAATCTGGTCTATCTCGTTCTGATCTTCATGTCCAATGCGCTCTGGCCCGTGGTCTTCGGTGTGTTCCTGGCCGATCTTGGCGTGGTTCTGAACAAGTACATCAGCGAGAAGAAAGTGTCCCGTTCCTTCATGATAGGCACGATCACCGTGTTCGGTCTGGCCCTCATAATACAGGGGGTACTGGACTTCATGAGGAACTATCTGGGTTACGGGGCCGTTGACGATTTCATGGTGGCAATCGAAGTATCCCTCGGCCTGTTCTTCACAATCGCCGCCAGCCTTCTGCAGGTCTCATTCAGGAATCTGCCGGAGGCCTCGGAGGAAGAGGAGACTGCCGGGAATGCGGCCAGATGAGTGGGAGCCCGTGTACACGGAGATCCTTGCGGACTTCGGTTACTCCAGGCTCGATGATGAGGCTTCCACCAGGCTCCTTGCGGCTGTCATGATGAATGCCGACCTGATTGGCGAGGACACTGCCTCAGGGTATTTCGGAGAGGAGGCAACGGTCTTCGGACCCGCCTTCAGGGGTGATATCAGAAGGGACATGTTCCCCGGGACTCTGATATCTGCAGGGGATGCGACAGGAGCTCTCATGAAGGCCGGCATATGCCCGGACGTGATCGTCACGGATCTGGACGGGGATGTGCAGATGCAGAAGGAAGCCTCCGGTAAGGGGGCTTTGACGTTCATCCATGCCCACGGCGATAATGCCGACGGGATAATGGAGCATGCAAAGGACTTCAAGGGGCCCGTCGTCCTGACCACCCAGTCGGTGCCGTCCCGCCCTCTGGTCAATTACGGGGGGTTCACCGACGGCGACCGTGCGGTCTGCATCGCAAGGCACTTCGGAGCATTGAGGATACATCTCGCAGGTTTCGATCTCACCTCGCCGGTTGCGAAGGACGGATCAGATCCCGCCGTCAAGGCCAGGAAGCTGAAATGGGCGGAGAGGATAATCGGTTCCGGGCCGGGCATCATCAGAATATGATGACCATCAACACCAGCATCAATCCGATGAGGACCGCCCATGTCGTCATGCTCGTCACTGACCGGGTGTAGCGATCCCTCTTCTCGGCGGGCATGCCCGTCTTCTCGAGTATGAAATCCAGGCCTCCCATGAACAGGAACCCCCCGTCGAAAGGTATCGCCGGCAGAGCATTGGACAATCCCAGCACGATGTTCAGCCAGAATATCCAGAAGAGGAGGCTTATGAGCACCCAGAAGACGTTCGCGGGGATCATGTCCACCTCATACCACCATTGCGTATCCGCGGGTATGGGGGCGTAGCCGCTCAGGGGAGCCCCTATGTAGCTCAGGGCGGACATCGCCCCGTCGGTTATGCCCGTTGCCCCGTAGAATGGGTTCAGGGCCTTTTCGAGGTTCTCATTGGGGGTGGTGAACATGAATCCGGATGTGTTGACGGATACCCCGAGCAAACCTATCCCTCCGTTATCACCGAGGATCACCTTCTCATAGGTGAGTTCAACGTCCTCAGCCGTCATGATCACCAATTTGAAGACGTCTCCCTGTTTCGTGGTCCTCATGAATTCCGTGAAATCATACAGGTTCCCGAAATCCTTTCGGTCATCGTTTTCATCGATCATTGCCGTCAGATACGTTCCCTTACTCAATCCTGCGCCTGCGGCCGGCGTTCCGGACGAGACGCCGGATATATGCACGCCCAGGACGACATCGACAGTGCCCTCTCTGTCCTGATACACGTACGATACACTGTATTTGCCGTATACGTCGGCGGCATTGCGGAAATCGTCCACGGTGCTTATTGGCACTCCGTTTATGTGAGTGATCAGAGCTCCTGCGGGTATTCCCGATTCGAAGCCGAAGGTGTCCCCTTCCACAGATGATATCGCAGGATTATCACCGTATTCGGAGGTCAGGCCGCCGAACATGGCCCCTGTCATCAGGAGGAAGCATACTATGGCGACGATGAAGTTCACGGCTATCCCGGCGGCATAGAGGTCCATACGGGCCCTGCGGTCCGCTTTCTCAACGCTCTCCTCGTCAGGTTCGACGAAGGCCCCTATGGGGACCACCGCGTACAGCAGACCCGAGGATTTCACCTCCATATCGTTGGCCCGGGTCTGTATCCCGTGGGCCAGCTCGTGCACCACCATGGCGACCAGAAGGCCTATGACCCCGTACACCAAGGGGAGCATGGGATTCAGTCCCGGTATCGCCAGAGCGTATTCTATCCCGATCCCGCCGCGGCCTATCGCACTCGGCAGAAGGAGCATGTTTATCACCATCACGAAGACGATGCTGATCATGAGCAGCAGAGCTATGATCTTGGAGATCAGACCGAAGGCCCTCCAGAATTTCTTGTGCTTGGAGAGGCGGTCCATGAGCCCCAGCCCCCATTTCGTCTTGATCATGACGGCGGGCCCGTAGGGTACGATGCCCATGTCATGCATCTTCTCGCTCTTCCTGACGTAGAAGTACAGGGGGATGTAGATTATCACCAGAATGATCAGTATGATGTAAGCGAGATCCATGCGCACCCTTGACCGACGTTATGCCGTAATGTATTAAATCATTGTGTGAAGAAGAAAAACGCCCCGGGTGAGGGGGCTAAATGGTTTTGATGGGATGCAAGTCGTTTAATCAGAAGCACTGTCCCTTGTTCCTGTCCCTGAGCTCCCCTATCTTCCCCTTGTTCCATCCGGAGATCTTGGAGAAGAATCCGGTGACACGGGTGATGCCCTCTATGTTGGCGGACCCGCACTTGCCGCAGGTCTCGGTCAGGCCCCTCGCCGTCTGTCCGCAGTCGAGACAGGAGGTGAACTCGGGGCTGAAGGCTATCTGGGTGTTCTGGGTGTTGCGGAACGTCTTCACCACGAAAGCGGCTATGCTCTCGGGTGTGGGCCTGGACTCTCCGAGCCACACATGGGTCAGGGCCCCCGCTTCTATGAGCGGGTGGAACATCCCCTCGATCTTGACGCGCTCTATGGGGCTGACGTCCGCTCCGACGTTCAGGTACGTGGAGTTGGTGTAGTAGACGTCGTTGGTCTCTATCCTGCCCTTCACAGTCTTACCGGCCTGCTCCGGGTAGTCCTTCAGATCCAGCTTGGCGAACCTGTAGGCCGTGGACTCAGCGGGGGTCTGCTCCAGGGGGAGCGTGATGTTGTGCTCCGCCGCCAGCCTGTCGCACTCCTTCTTCATGTAGGCTATGACCTTCAGGCCGAACTTGAGGGCGCCCTTCGACTCGTGCATCTCCTGGCCGGTGTGGTACTGGACCATCTCGTTCAGGCCGAGCACGCCCACCAGGAATCTGGAGCTGTCTATCTTGTAGTAGGGATCCCCGTCCAGGTTCATGGAGAGCATGGACAGGGGACCGTGGTTGCCCATGTCCATCAGCTGCTTCAGGAATTCCTTCTTCTGCAGGTGGGCCTTCACTGAGGTCTCCAGCAGCTCCGTTATCTCGGAGAACAGCTTCTCATCGTCATGTTCCGCGTGGTAGGCTATCCTGGGAAGGTTGAGGGTGATGTTCTGCATCGCCGTGAATCTCATCTTCCAGGGCTCCTTCACAAGCTCGAGGTCCGTTGCGTCAAGGTTGATCGCCAGGCGGCAGCACTCGGAGATCCTAGCGGTGTCTCCGCGGTCGAATACGAAGTACGAGTTGCCCATGGTGGCTGCGAGCTCGCTGATCTTGTAGAGGAACTCCTCGTGACCCGGGGTCCTGAAGAATTTCTCCGTTATGTGTATATCCGGCTTCGGGAAGAAGAACGGGCGCCCCATGGCATCTCCCTCGAGATAAACGTCCATCAGTGCGTTGGCGAAGGCCTGGGATTCTTTCTCGTAATCCTCATAGTTCTTGCCTGTGTAGACGCCTCCTGGGCCTATGGCGGGCACGCCGACGAAGTGGGACGGCGTCTCCCAGTAGATGTTGATATCACTGAATATGGACTGCCCTCCGCGTGCGACCGCCTGCTGGGCGAATTCATATACGAGGATCTGAGCGAGCTGCTTCATCCTCTTATCATCGACGCCTACGAGGTACGGGGCGAGGAACGTATTGAATGCGTCCCACCCTATCGCTCCGGCGAAGTGGCCCTGGAGGGCCGCAGAGAACTTTATGATCTGCTCGATCAGCACCTCAGGGTGCTTCGCGGGCTTGGCTATGGAGAGCGCGTTGGGGAGGTTGAGACCGAACTTCTTGACATATTCCATGGACTGACCGCTGCAGTAGGGCCTGTCGATCATGCCGAGGTCGTGGACGTGTATGCGCCCGCTCATGTGCGCATCCGCCACATCCGGGGTGAAGACCTCCAGCAGGGCGAACTCCTTCTTTATGTTCTCGGCGAGGGTGAGGTTCGTTGCCTCCGGTCCGTGGGGGACGTTGGCGTTCTCCTTGTTGGGGGACATTATGATCTCCCTCGCATCATAGATGGGCGTACCGAGACGGGTGTGCTGCTTGCGTATCTCCTCGAGCCCGTATTCCATCAGCTTAGCGTTGGTGAGCTCTCTGATCAGAGGGGCGGTAATGTATTCTATATCCATCTTGGAGACCATCTTCTCCACCTCTCTGGCGACTACGCGTGCGGTATCTTCATTTATGTTCGTCTCCCGCACGAGCGCATCGAATATCTTCTGCTTGTCCCACTTCTTGAGTTCCTCGTCAGACGTCCTGACGAAAAGCCCGATCTCGGTGGACTCTGTCTTGGAGCCCTTCATGTTGTTCAAATCTGCAATCGTATTCATGTTTATCTTACCCCCATCCTCTGTCACGGTGAGCTGTACCCTTTCACATTCATGCGGTACATATAAAGGGATTTCTGAACTGGAATTGGTAAAACGTTAAGCCCTATTAATTACCATATTGATTATCTTATTTGTTATCATATACTTACGGCCAGACATAAAATATTAAGTTGTTTTTCGAATGTTAAAGACTGTTTATCCTTGAAATCCCAACTTCTTCTGAAGTCCGTCCCGCCCCGTTCCGGGATCTTTGCCGCACACAGCCGGTTCAGAGGCGGAAAAGGGTCTGCCGGTCCCGGATCCCCTGTCAGAGACCATTCGTTGCGCACAGCCGGTTCCGAGGGGCCGATCTCTATGACCAGCTCTGCATAGATTTAAGTTATCATATTTGTTATCAGTTGTTGCGATGCATAACGTTGAGAAGGACTTCAACAGGATAATCATCGAATCCCTGGGGAAGGACGGTAAATCGATCAGTGCTCTGACCAAGGACCTGGAGTCCCGGGGCATAAAACAGCACCGTTTGATCGTGACGGGATACCTCAGAGCGCTTACCGATATGAACGTTCTCAAGGAACGCGAGGTCCCTCCGTCCAAGATATATCAGCCGTTCAAGCCTCTGCCCGACAGCATATACGAGTCAGTGGGCAGGGCCTGCAGGAAGGTGGATCCCGATGCGGACGAGCTCATCCTGTATACGCTCAGCAGACTGTTCAAACGCCCCGTATTCGATACGGAGCTCAAACTGGCGGGCGTGAACCGGCCAATCGGCAACCCGGCATCCGATACTGAGTCCAAGGAATGCAAGAGGATAATGGCACGGGCGGGGAATGTGCTCACCGGCGGCAGCCTGGTGCATCCGACCAGGGATTTCTCCGACAGGATAATCGAGGTCCTCACGGAGATGGTCATAGACATCAAGGACTGCAGGCACGCGGTCATGGAGACCAGGCAGACGAAACTGAATTTTGACTGACAACTATTTATCATGACTCCCTCTTTAGCGTCATCATGGATTTAGACGGTGCCGTGAACGCCATAAGGACATTCCCGGGAGTTACGCGGAAACGCACTATAAGGGAGATAGTGAGGTTCCTTCCCACGGATTCGTTCAGTACCGTTGCCGCATCGGAAGGAGAGGATGCCGCCGCCATAGAGTTCGGCGACGATTACATCCTGTTCGCAGCCGACGGTATAATGGAGGCCCTCGTCAAGTCGGATCCCTTCTTCGCAGGATATTTCTCGGTCCTCGTGAACGTCAATGACATAGCGGCCATGGGCGGCAAGTCCCTGGCGATGGTGGATGTGATGTCCATAAAGGACGATGAGGTCTGCGCTCAGATCCTGAAGGGGCTGGAGGCGGCCGTCAAGAAGTTCAACGTCCCCGTTGTGGGAGGACACACCCACCCCGATTGCGGATACCAGGCGATAGATGTCTCCATCATCGGATCGGTCCCCAAGACCGATATCATCAGGAGCGATATGGCCGAGACCGGGAACGATATAGTCTTCGCCATGGACCTGGACGGTCATTTCCCGGTCAGCCTTCCGTATGCGTGGGAGACCACATTCTCGAAGGATGACGATTACGTGCAGAAGCAGATGGCGCTGCTGCCGAAGATCGCCTCGGAGCACCTGGCCACGGCTGCCAAGGACATGAGCAATCCCGGATGCATAGGCACTCTCGGGATGCTCCTGGAGGCGTCCGGGAAGGGCGGATACGTGGATATGAACAGGATACCGGTGCCGGAGGGCGCGGATTTCATGCAATGGATCCTTGCCTATCAGGGATACGGTTTCGTGGTAACGTGCCGTCCGGAGAACTCCCGGCGCCTGATATCCCTTTTCGAATCGGTCGGTGTCGCAGCAGCCGTCGTCGGCAGCATCGAGGACGGCAGCAGGCTCAGGCTCGTATCCGGGGAAGAGGAGAGGGTGCTCTTCGATTTCTCCAAGGATATGATAACGGGCTGCAGGCCCCGTTGTAAAAGATGAGTGCCGGGCCACAGAGGTTGTCGCCACTTCCGACGCAAGTTGACCGCACCGCTCCTCAACCCCGCTACCCTGCGAACTTCAGTAGCTCGGGGTCAGACTGCTCCCGTCAGGGCCTGGCCCGTTCCCCCCGATTAGCGCACGGACGGCGACCCTCCGGCCGCCTTCGATACGTACACCGATCCCGCAAGACAGAGTCTCATAGGCAACTGTGCGGGCCTGTGACTTCCATGTACGCCGCCCCCTGCTGTCACCTCCGCGTATTGACGGTTTCGGATAGCAGGATACGCCAAACATCCCGGTCAAGCCCGACAACGTTCTAACCACGGCACGATATTTAATCTCTTGCGGTTCCGGCAGTCCGCACGGCTGATGCCGCACGGCATAATGGCACCCTGTTATGGCAGGGATTATATACTGGCTGGGGAATCACATCCCAACCGTGCTAAGTGTTAGCACGTTGCATATTGGAGAAGGGATAAATGCTCGGAATCGAGGATCCATGGGTGTGGGGCGGATATGTGGCCTGTTTTGTGATGGTGGCATTTTGTTGCATCTACGGATGGATCAAAGGGAAAGGCGATGACGAATGAACATGGTCATTTTCGTCACCATCATGCTGGTATTCGTGGCCATGACACTGTTGCTGGGCTATATCGGATACAAGCACACCAGGGATAACGAGCATTTCCTCATAAATCGGGAGAGGAACAACCCTCTGATCATAGCCTTGTCCTACGGCGCCACATTCCTGAGCGCATCCGCGATAGTGGGATTCGGAGGCCAGGCTGCCAAGTACGGCATGTCGATGGTGTGGCTGGTATTCTTCAATCTATTCTTCGGATTGGCCGTGGCGTTCATCTTCTTCGGGAGGAGGACAAGGCGTCTCGGGAAGGAGGAGAAGGCATTCACCTTCGCGGATTTCCTGGGCAAGAGATTCAGATCCCCCATGATCAGGACCCTCTCCGCAGTGATCATCCTCGTCGGCATGCCGGTGTACTGCGCAGCTGTGATGCTGGGCGGTGTCAACTTCATAGAGGCCGTGGTGGGCATCAACAAGGACGTGATCCTGCTGGGGTTCGCGGTGATCGTGGCGATATACGTCACATACGGAGGCATAATAGCCGTAATGTACAACGATGCTCTGCAGGCGGCGATAATGTTCGTAGGGATGGCCGCGATCCTCATCTTCACATACTACACACTGGGAGGCGTGACGGAGGCCCACACGGCCCTGACCGATCTCTGGGAGCTCGTGCGCAACGGGGGAGGGATCAATGCTGACGCCCTGGCACCGCTGGAGGGTGCGGGCATGAGGGGGTGGACGGCATTCTCCGCCTTCGGTTCGGAGGTGTGGCTGACGGTAGTAACGACGTTCATGCTCGGAGTGGGCATCGGAGCCATATCCCAACCCCAGCTGGCGGTCAGGTTCATGTCCGCCAAGGATGACAAGTCCCTCAACAAGTCCCTGATAATAGGCAGCATATTCATGCTCATGATCGTGGGGACTGCTTACACGATAGGGCCGTTAAGCAATGTGTTCTTCTACGACAGATTCGGGGAGATAGCCATCGTGTATGAGAGCAATCCGGATATGATCATACCGACCTTCGTGCGTGAGCTGTTCAGCGGGGTCGCTGTCGGGGATGTGTTCGTTTCCCTATTCGTCATGGCGGTCCTGG
>JAAYKC010000131.1 GCA_012522645.1 Thermoplasmatales archaeon | reverse complement strand
TGCGAAACATCATGCCATCAGCCGTTAACAAAGAAAATGAAAGAAAAGTAAAGGGTTTATCGATCGCTGTTCGCGGACCTTACATCGCCAATCTGCTCTTGACCTCAGGTGCAAGCATGTAGAGGAAGAGCATGATATAGATCAGCAGATACGCAACGGCATTCAGGACATTAAGAACTACCCACAGCGTCTCTCCGCCAAATGCGTTGTAGACATCGAGGAAGCCGAAGATAATCCCAACAAGGAAGATGATCAGCAGGACGACCCATATGATCTTCTTCAGTATGTCGGAAAGGTCCATCTTCATCAGCACGCCGAACAGGACCAACAGGACGCCGACCACGATTGCGTAAAGATCATACCAAGCGAATAAGCCCTGGATGATCTCAACGAGACCGACGATGATGATGAACCCGACAACGATCCCGAATTTGGATGTGACGCCTTCATCGAATAATGATCCTATATTAAGCTTGGACTCACCCTGGTATGCTCCAAGGCCGAAGACAAGCAACAGCAGGCCGCCGATGAGCACGCCGACAGATCCCCATTGGAAATCATCCACCATCCACAGGATGGAGGACAATATCATCACGAGACCTGCGATCATAGCCATCAGGCCAAAGTTCTTGGTTTCGTCAAAGAATGACATAGTACTGTAAGACATGACTGAGATGATAAACATTTTCGTGGTTTCAAACTTGAATCCCGCAGAAACAAGACTTCCGAGTCGAAATATGCCGTCTGCACGGCTGTGAAACCTCAGAATCCGGTGCTCCGGGATCAGGCCCTGTCCTTCCGCAGAATCACTCCGATCAGCTCACATGACATAGGGTTTCATGTGATTCCTTTGCAGCCGCCGGGGCCTGACCTCCCTCCCTGATCTGCGGATCCCCCTCTGCATCATGCACACAGGCCGAGGGGAGAATGTAAGGCGGGAGGGTTACGGACCGAGATCCGCAGGCCTCATAACGACATCCTCTTCTTGACCTCCGGCGAGAGCATGAAGGTGAAGAGCATGATGTACATGATGAGATAGGCCACGGTCTTCAGGACCGAGAACAGCACTTCAAGAGCCTCACCGTCAAGGACTTTGAAAAGAGCGTAGAACTCTAAGATTATCCCCGCCAGGAATGCGATCAGCAGAACGGCCCATATGACATTATTCAGCACAGGGGAGATCTTCAGCTTCATCAGTGTGCCGAACAGAACAAACACCACACCGATGACTATCGATTCAGGATGCATTGAGAATATCCCCTGAAGGAACTCGACGATCCCGATGAGGATGACGAATCCGACGACCAATCCGAATTTGGATGTTACGCCCTCATCGAATAAGGATCCTATATTCAGCATGGTCTCGCCCTGATATGCTCCGAGGCCGAAGACCGCCAGCAGCAGGCCGCCGATGAGCACGCCGACCGGAGGCACGGTGAGACCGTCCGTCAGCCACAGGATGGCGGACAATACCATCATGAGACCGGCGGCAATGACCGTCAGGCCGAAGTTCTTGGTTTCGTCAAAGAATGACATGATGGAATAAGAGAACAGGCCGGACTAATAAATATTATCACAGGCTGTGATCGGCATAATACGCGCGCGAGACCTCGCCCGATAAATATACTGTTTATATAAGTGCAAATGCATCGTGTCCGATAATTACCCGCAGGATGTTTAATCATGGCTGAATTCAAATATGATGTTGTCGAGAGGATAGCGGTCCTGTCCGAATCCTCCAAGGGATGGAAGAAGGAACTGAATCTGATCAGCTGGAATGACAGGGAACCCAAATACGACATAAGGGAATGGTCCCCTGACGGAGAGAAGATGGGAAAGGGAGTCACGCTCTCCATGGAAGAGGTGGCGATCCTCAAGAAGATCCTCAACAACAGGGATATTTAAAGCGGATGAACTGCCAAAGTTTATAAACACAATCGAACTACACCGTGTCAAGGCATTCTAGGATATGCCCTCGGCCACCAGAGATAGGGGTAGAGGAGATTATCGGGAATTACCGAAAAGAGGAATAAAAATGGCCTACGAAAACAGGGGATACAGAGACAGAGACCAGCCGAGGGAGTACCACAAGGCGACTTGCTCGGACTGCAACGCAGAGTGCGAGGTACCTTTCAAACCTACGCAGGGCAGACCCGTCTACTGCAAGGACTGCTACAAGAAGCCAGCCCCCCCAAGAGAAGACAGACGCAGATACTGATCTGAACCCCGGATCGGGATTAAACCCCTTAAACCAAACATATTAATTTTAAGCTGATTCCCGTATTGCGGCATGATATGTCTGAATTGAGCCAATACGGGAAACCTTCCGGGAGCGCAGGCAATGAGATCATAGCTTCCATGAATGAGCACCACCGAGAGCTTTCGGAATGGGCTCTGTCCATGATAGAGGACGATAAGCCGGCCAGCATCCTGGACATAGGGTGCGGCGGGGGGATGCAGATATCCCTCATGGCGGACATGTTCCCCGATGCGGAGATAACGGGCCTCGACCATTCGCCTGATGCGGTGCTCTCGGCCTCAAAGCTCAACTCAGATCTCATAGCGGCCGGAAAATGCGGTATCATCGAAGGCTCCGTGAAAGAGCTGCCTTTCGGGGACGGCAGGTTCGATCTTGTCACGGCTTTCGAAACGTACTTCTTCTGGCCTGACCTGGAGAACAGCATCGCAGAGGCGTGCAGGACCGTGGCTCCCGGAGGGAAGATCATGATAGTCTCCGAAACATACCCCAGTCTGCGATTCGGACTGCGGAACAGGAAGAACAAGAAACTCTACGGAATGAACATTGTCAGCAACCGCCGCATGAGAGCCATGCTCGAAACGGAGGGCATGTCTGTGATGACCGAGACCAGGAAGCAGGATAACTGGGTCTGCTTCATCGGTCGGAAGGGCCCCGTTTCCTCCTAGAAAGGCTCATCTCCACTTTCAGATGAGCCTTCAGAACAGATGTCGCTATCATTGAGATTCCCACACCAACGGACAGCAGGACCGCCCCCGCAACAGTGGCGCCCGAGAGTATCGCCCCGACTCCGAATATTGCGATCATGATCCCCATGGAGAGCAGGATGTTCATGGATCTCTTACTGTACCACGCCACATTACAGAGATTATAAGAAGAAGATTAAATGGTTTCCTACGTTAAAAGTGACCTCTCGCTTCGCTGAAGCGAATAAATCAAAGAGGCAAGAGGTCGCTTTTAACGAAATCGTTTGGGGGAGGAGCGCTTATGCGATCCTCGTTCCCGCAGAGGGCGTCGCGCTCGAATCGTAGACACCCGTGACCTTGAACACCCACAGCGCATTCGCGTGAAGCTTCATCTGCTTGAGGGCCTGGTTCATCTGCTCGAGGCCGGGGCCGCTCGTCTGGCGCTCCAGGACCTCCACGTCGATCGTGTATGCTTCCGTGCCCTTCACGACCAGGAACGATGCCTTCTTGTTCACGGACAGATTGGACTTGGTCCTCTTCATGAGGATCTCGCCTACGGCCATTGTCTCTTCGTTTATCGCTATTATGCTCCCTGCCACTATAGCATGGGGCTGATTGGATGCATCAGAGGATACCACCGCTTTGACAGAACCCTTGTCCGCAACCAAATCCATGACTTTCTTTGGAATTGATACCATTTCCATCACCGGAACTGAATCGACTGCACGCTATATAAGAGCTTAAGTAACAGCCGTGTGAGCTGACAGCTCAGTTCTTCATCCTTCTTTCCCATACCCTCTCCCTGATGTTAAAGGAGAGAAGGGCCACCGCATAAACGAAGCTGGCCGCTATCAGAAGTCCGAAGTCGCCGATACCGAATACCATGCTCTCCACAACCCCTATTGCGTATTTATTGCTTACCGGTCTTTTCCGCAAGAGTCAGGTGCTGCACCACCAGATCTATCTTCCCGTCCTTATACAAAGGCACCGAGTGGCAGTCGAAGATCTCCCCGGTGGAGGGCATGACCCTCTTCCTGGAGTCCTTCCGCATGGCTGTTCCGACGATCTTGCAGTCATCGCAGTGTTTGTTCCTTCCGAAGAGTGTGTAGCATCTCTCGCCTATTATGCCTTCGAGGGTCACATCGAATTTCAAAAGACCTGCCCGGTTCATCCACACAAGGGTGTGCTCGGAATCATGTATGAGTATTATATCGTCTATCTCGTCAAGAACCACGTTCAGGATATCCTCGGCATAATCTCTCATCATGTTACAGCCTCCATAACGAATCACATTACAGCCTATTAAATTTGGGGTGTGTGCACCC
>JAAYKC010000130.1 GCA_012522645.1 Thermoplasmatales archaeon | reverse complement strand
AGTCGCAGCCCTTATGCTGGTCTCTGTGCTGGGAGTCGTATTCCTGCCCGTATCGGATGCGGACGACGATCCTGTTGTTGTCACGGATAACCTGCTCAATGTCGGCGACGCGATAGGCATAGGCGGGAGTATATCCTTTGACGATCTGCTCCGCATCTTCTCCCTGGACGGCGGAGAGGATTATGTGATTGATGATGAGAAAATCGAGAAAATGTTGAGAGACGAAGGGTCGCTGTTTCCAAGTACTGCACCCGATCTTAATAATGACGGAGAAATCGATGATGAAGAAAAGTCCCGGCACATTCAGGGAATCGTCTTCGCAGTGCTCAGCGTCTTGAAAGAGAAGCTGGATCTGGATCTCTCCCTTTCCGCATCCATCTACGGGATGGCGGAGGTCGTAAGTAAGGACGGGGCCGATTATCTGATCAAGGTTGATGCGGCCGCTCGGATAGACGTCTCTCTCGGGATCTCCCTGGGAGTAAGGCCGATCGAAGGCACTTATTTCGCAGAGGATTTGATGTTAATGTCCGATCTTCTTCTTATGAGCCTGTTCCCTGATCTCTCTGATGAGCTAAAGGACGGGCTGTACGAGGGCTTCGGTGGTTTCATACCGACTATGTTCGAAGATGAGAGCATATGGGTGAATCTCAATGCAGCACTGGCGTTGTCGGCCAGCGGGTACATCTATATGACCAAGGAGGCTGAGGGCCCCGGTTTCATCATCAACGGTATTTTGCTGGATGCAAAGGTGGGAGCGGATCTGAAAGCCACCACCAATGCGAATGTCGGCGTCATGTTTGTTCCGGGGGATGATGAGGAGTTGGCGATCACGGTATCATATCCGGGAGAGGTCCAGACCGTTGGGATCAGGGTCGGTGCCTCTGCTTCCTTGGAATGTGCATTCTCGGCAACGTCGGAGACTTCTGTGCTGCCTAGGATTAGCGTGTGCACCGAAGATGCGCAGACCACTCTGAGTTTTTCCGGATCAGGATGTATGACCTATATGCACTATGACGTCTTTGCATCTGCCGAACTTTACGGTAACGGACAGGGCATGCTGGCGATAATCATGGGCCTGTTACCCTCTGAATTCAATACAGGCAACGGCCTCGCGGTGCGCATGTCCGGAGCATCATTCGAAGATAATACTGATTGTGACCCGGATGAAATAATAGAATTCGAGATCAGCATAGGGAAGAACAGATTGGGCGTCGGCGGTGCGAGCTTCGTGGAGTATGATGAGGAGAGCGGTAAGTACGCACTCTTAGGAGGTGGTATCAAATTCTTTGCAGCCGACAAAGATGCTCCGTCGATCTTCAGCCTGCTGGGGACCAACTCTGTCATACTGGACGGCAATGGCAAGAGCAGCATAAGAGGGTCTGTGAATTCCATAAGGAACAATATTCCGGGTGTGCAGGATTCTTTCAAGATCGTGTTCTTGAATGAAGAAGGTGTCAAGCTTGGGAAGGCGATAACTGTGACCAACGGGAATAAGATCCCCGAGTCCGCATTCCCTGAGTTCAGATACGAAGACTATGTGGTTGTGGGCTGGGCATCTGCAATGTCAGATCCGGCTTTGAGTGAAATAGTTACAAAGGACACCGTCATAACCCATGATATGATACTGTTCCCTCTGGTCGCTGAGGATCAGTCTGACGATCTTGGACATCTGGGATCCAAACAATACTGGAATCCCATATACCAGCTGATCGAGGACGAAGACTACGATTTCGAAGCAGGGGATGAGCTGAGCGGTCACAGGTATGCGGACCTCTACAAGGACGGGTCCCTCGTCTGCAAGTGGTACTTCTACTTTTATGAGTATGATGCCGAGAACCTCAAGCTGAACGTGAAGAGTGGTGACACGTCTGCGTTCGCAAAGGATTTCGGGAACAGGAAGATGATGCTCCTGAAGTTCGACGGTTCCGGGGAAGCGCTCAATGAGGCACAGGTATCCGTTCCTGTCGGCAATGACTTCGGCAGCGGGCTGTTCGCAGTCTACGAGATCATCGACAACAAACCGGTGCTCAGGTCCTACGGAAGGGCTTCCAACGGGATGGCCACGTTCAACATCATCAGCTTCGATGATCACCTGATCGTGAAGCTGGATGTGGACCCTGCTGCCAGCAACGTAGGCACAGCGGCCGATTCCTCGAGCAACACCCTGTTGTACCTTGGGGTCGGCGGTGCTGTTGCGGCCATAGCGATAGCAGGCGTGGTCCTCTTCATGAGGCGTCCTTAAACATCTTACCGGGGGGAGACCCCCGGACACCATTTTATTCAACCTGAACCGATACTTCTTT
>JAAYKC010000168.1 GCA_012522645.1 Thermoplasmatales archaeon | reverse complement strand
TAAAAATATCAAGAGGGCTCATTTTAATAATAAACAGGCAACTGTTCGGAGGTGAAGTGCCGATGGGTGAATCACCTATAAATTTAGGAAGATTAATTAAGAATGCACGGTTAGAGGCAGGATTAACGCAGGACAACCTTGCCACACAGGTTGGGGTCACACCACGGTATATAATGGCTATCGAAAACGAAAATAAATATCCAAGTATCCAGGTACTATCTAAGATCATCTGCACTTTAAAAATATCAGCAGATACAATCTTTTATCCTGAAACCCAGCCTACAAACAGAGAAAAGGAACAGCTCATTCACATGATCTATATGTGCGATGAAAGGGAAATTAAGATAGCTGCCGCAACCGTTAAGGCGTTATTGGATGCCAGATAATCCAGACACATTATCTTTATGGGTAGAATTTTGTAATCCAATAAAGAGTGATTGTTCTTTCTCTGTATTTAAGAAATCCTTAGAGTGAAAAGTTCACTGCATAGGCCATGATGACACATACCTCATGCCATCAAGAGAGCGCACTGCTCCCTTGGCGGCAGGGTATGTGTTTTTTCATTTCACAGTAAACAACAGACTACTCTTGCCGCCGTTCTCCCGCCAGCGTTGCTCCTTTTGAAGATGGCCAGTCTTTTCAAGGTCAGCGATGGCTCGTTGCACCGTACGGCGAGAGAGCTTTAAGTCCTTGGCGATGGTTCCGATGGATGGGTAACAGGTTCCATTCTTATTCGCCCGGTCTTTCAGGTAACGATAGACCACAACAGCACGATGCGGGACATCCTGTGCATAAAGAGAAGAAAGATAGCTCACCACGAACACCCCCTAATCGGTGCGCAGAGGCATGGTAGGAGTCTCCGGATCATGCTCCTGTACCGGCGTATGCAGCGCACCGCCACTGCGGTCATCACCGGGCGGCTCCGGAAGTTCCGCAAAGTCATCCTCATCATAAGCACAGCGGCGGTTCATGATTTCCTGCTCCAGCTCGAAGCGGTCGGCGTAGTAAACCTTTCGGGCTGCATGTTCCTCCACCTCAAAGGGATTCTCAAAACGGATGCCCCATTTGAGAAACAGCGGCAGCTTAGTGCGCATGGGACAGCAGCCGGTCTTAGCCAGAATAAAATTGCCCTTGGGGAGTGTTTTCAGTTCATCCGGTGTCATCAGTGGCCTTTGGATCATCTGCAAGCTTTGGCTGGGATCGTTTTTCCCTCTGCTGATCGACCCGGACATGACAGTCTTATTCCCCAGCGTCCTTGAGAGAATGTCGGCGCTCTCAGAGTTGGGGGCGAAGCCGCCGGACAGAATGTCTTGGCAGTTATCGATGATGATGGCGCTGCCCTCCTTGCCATAGTTTTTCTCCAACTGAGCAAAGGATTGAATGATCGGTACCATAGAAATCCGGCGAGAACGTCCGGCTGAGAACATCATCTCCATCGATTGAATTTTTGGAATGGTTCCGATCTCATCAGCGAAGATCATCACCCGGTTGGGGAGTTTGCCGCCGTATTCATCGGCTACCGTCAGCATCTCCCGGTAGAGCTGCTGGAGGAACAGAGACACCATGAAATATTTTGTATTATCCTCCTCCGGCAAAATAATGAAGATGGCGCATTTCTCCTTGCAAAAGGTTTCCGTGTCCAGCGAGCTGTCAAAGCAGAGGATTTGCTCCATTTCGGAATCCAGAAACGCATTGAGGCGAGACATGGCGGTGGACAGCACCGAGGCCATCGCTTGGTCGGCGGTGTTGAGGGCGGCACCGGCAAACCATTTTGCCTTATGCTCAGAGGGCAGTTTGTCCATCAATAGCTGAAACTGGCTTTTGTTCTTCACCGGTGAGGGAGCCAGCAAATCCTGTATCAGCTTGAATACTGAAATGATGTGCCGTTTCTCCGGAGGGCAATATTCGGCGATCAGCAAAATCACAGAGGTCAGCAAGCCCTCGGCGGCGTCGTAGAAGAACGCATTTTGACCATAGCTGCTGGCATCCTCACCGCTGCTGGTGATGATGGTCTTTGCAGTGATTTTGGCGTACTTCTCAGCCTTGGCTTTCAGAGCGAGATTATCGGGGTTCTCCATGTAGGCATCCATATAGCGGTTGACCAGCTGCAGGATGTTATCGCCGTCCGAGCGTGTGGGGTTGCGCAGATCCAGCACTGATATTTTGTAGCCGTAGCGATCTTTGGCAATGCCTGCGTAGTTGCGGAACAGGTCGCCCTTGGTGTCTGTGCAGAGCCAGCTCATGCCGGAGGCACAAGCGTATTCGATGTTGGGGTAGAGGAAGTTTGCGGTTTTGCCGACGCCGGCAGCGCCGATCATGAGACAGTGGATATCGCCGTCATCAATTAAAGCAATGGTAGAGCCTGCCTTTTGTTTGCAGCCCACCACAAGCCCCTGCAGGGTGGGCAGATTTTGCCCACGCCGCCATTTCTCCGGTTCATAGGGTACATGGGTGTAGGTTTTTTTGATCTCGCTCTCGGCGGCGAAACGGGCGGTACCGTGCTGACCGTCACCCACCGTCTTGGACTTGATGCCGCTGAGAGTGTAGTAATGTGCCAAAAGAGAAAGGCCGCCGATGATGGAGAACATCACGGCGACCACTGCTATCAAGATATATACTTGTGAGGGCATGGGGGACTCCTTTCTTTGATTTGTGTTCTGTGATAAAATAAATTTAAGTTTACAATACAAGGTGGTGATACGATGGTGCTAAATGAAAGTGCGGAAAAAATCTTGAGAAGTAATGTGAATATTCTCTTTGATCAACTTGAAAAAGCTGTCAATGAGTATCTTTGCAATGGTCACAGCAGAGGGGAATTCAGCTTTATCAATGCATATCTGTCGGCAACGCTAAATGCTGTTGTATCATATATTGAGCGGCTTATAGAAGCTGGGCGGATGCAAGAATTAGACGTTGTTGAAGCTTTGAAGTTTGCAAATAATCTGCAAAAGCACAACCCGCAGCTTATCCGAATATTCAGACCAAACGGTGGATTTGAATTTCCGTTTTGCATCGAGGAAGATGGGTTTGAATTTCTTGAAATATCTATCGTTTGGGACGAGTGTGTCGGCTTGAAAACAAGAAAGGTCAGTCAGAAAGAGAGCTATAAAAAATATTTACAGCAGCGAAAAGTAATAGATACATTAAAACCCATCGTAGAATGCTTACTTGGTGGACGAGAGGCTGAGATCGATGAACACCTATTCACATTATAAAAATTAGAACTGTATGGGGGAAAATGGTCGATATACTTTCTCACACAATCTTTATTGCTGTCATACTCTGCTTTTGCGTATAAGATGCCTGCAATTCCTCATTCCAGTCCTTGTGAGCGGAAATATCATACTCCACATCAAAGCCTTTTTGCCGCAGAGTATGGTGAATGCGGCTGGCGGCGTTTAATCCTGCCTCATCGTTATCAAGACACAGAACCACACGATCAAGCTGCGAATATAGCTCTAGCAGCTTGAGAACAGGCTTTTCCGACACACCGTTCAGCGCCACATAGCTGTGCTGCTTCCAGTTCGCCGGGTGCAGGCTGATATAGGACAGTAGATCAATAGGCGCTTCAAATACAAACAGCCGATGAGGACACGGATTCTTTGAGAGGTAGTGAAAGCTGTAGGCCGGATCGCTACCCTCCACATTGATGCGAAAAGCACTGCCGGTGGCAGTGCTTTTCTTATGGGCGTGACGAGGGATGCCGTTTTCATCCATGCCAACAAATACAGCATTGCGATACTCCCCATCCTCAAACATCAGCTTCTCTCTGGCGAACTCAGACAGCACCTCCCGGCTGATACAGCGCTGCTTGATGAGGAAAGCAAACACGCAGCGCATGTCGGTATGCACTGGCGGGAGAACAGAGGGATTGCGCTGTTCCGGTTCTGTGCTTTTGCTGTGCTACCGGTATTCTATTCCTTGCTCG
>JAAYKC010000021.1 GCA_012522645.1 Thermoplasmatales archaeon | reverse complement strand
TCTCCGAATGAGGCTGCCAAGATAACTGTCCAAGTCGAGGAGATCCCCGGCGGGGATCTTATGGATGATATGCCCGACAATGCCGTAATCAGGGTCCCCATAGGGGATGATGGGAAGGAGGTCGTCATAACCTTCAGCAAGACCGGCCCGGACGGGGACGGCAATTACGAAATCTCGCTCACAGTCGAGTCCTCTGACGGAACCCTCATGGACGCTCTTGATTACCTGATCGGGGAGGGTGAGGCTGTGGAGATAGACCTGGATGGCTATGCGACAGTACTGGATCCCGAGAGCGTTGCGCTCCTGGCTGAATCCCTCAAGGCTGCGCTGGAGGCTCTGACATCATGACCAGCGAGTTCAGATTGAGATACAGCAGCCCCGGCGGCGCATTCCTGAGCCTGGCCCTTGTCCTGTTCTCATTCATACTCCTGCCTCTCAGCTTATTCGCATTGCTGAACGGAGTGGCGGGGAACATGGGCACCGAAGGTCTCTTCGATATGTCCCCGGAACAGATACAGATAATTCTGGACGAGATCTGGGAGTACATTCGGAGGCTCATCAGATACTCCATACCTCTGCTGCTCATCGCCATACCTCTCGGACTGTACAGGCCCGGGAGCTATGCCAGGATCCCTTTCAAATTCCTCTTCGCGATCTACTCCGTGATCATAATCATCGGATTCACTGACGGAGGCATAATAGAGCTCGCCCTGTCGGATATGCCCATCGAACTTGGTGAGATTCCCCTGGACGATATTGCCATAACACTTGATATAACCGTGTTCATTTACATCACCATCCTCATCGGTACCGCCGGAGCGTTCCTTGCATTCACGGAATTCGCATCCAACAGGAAGGATTTCGTTGAGAAGAGGATCGAGATCGACGAGAAGAGATCCGGGAACGAACCCGCAGCAGAACCCGAAGCGTGACAGTGATAAGATGGGAATAAACATAGCAGTTTGTGAACTGGAGGCTGAAAGGGCCTCCTGCAGAGTATTGAAAACGGATATCCGGAAGGCTCTGCTCAAGGATGTGACAGGATTCGAGCAGTATGCGGAGTACAACACGGTGGTCTCCCTGGATGATGCGAGGAAGGCCTTCCCCGACTGGGAATCATTCACCAAGAGGAACAGGATCGCCGACAGCGCGGATGCCGTCTACATGGAGAACATGAAGAATGCAGGGGACACGGAGATCCTGAAAGGGTACTCCGAGGACGTGCCCACCGGCTGGGTCGATCTTGGGAGTATGCCCGCTGATCTCGCTGAGAAGGCCCGTAGCTCGGCTGATGAGCTCCTCAGCGGATGGGATATGATCGGATTCGACGAGATGAAGGAAGCCTGCGCCAACTGCCCCCTGTCCTGGGACAAGGGAAGGGGCTGCATAGGGGCCTTCGGCCCTGACGACAGCCTTCTGCCCGGGATCGCGGAGAAGCACGGATGCGGGATCATCGCATCGGTGCCCGTATCGGTCTCCGAGGGCAGGAGATTCACCTCAGGGGATGCGGCCGCCCTTTTGGAGGAGGTCGAGAAACTGGAGAAGGCCCTGCCGGGGGAGGGTAAGATGATGGTGCGCAGGTACAGCGGACCCCTCGAGAGGATGAGGGCCGTCGCGAAGGTTTCCCTGGAAGAAGACTGCGGATTCTTCTTCTTCTGACCGCAAAAAAACTCCTTAGAAACCGTTTATCTTTGTTTTTCTACGAAATTCATATACAACCGAATAATTTCTACGAATATCGTAAAGTTTCTGCGTTTGCGCATGATTAATATAGGGGTAATTGATACAAGACCGCTGGGGAAGTTTAACGGCCCCTTAAAGACGGAGAGAAAATTATGGTCAGCGAGAACGCGGACGGAACGTACTCCCCATCTGACGAGTACAGGAAGAGGACTCACATCGACAGTTACGCCAAGTACGAGGAGATGTACAAGAGGTCCATCGAGAAGCCGGAGGAATTCTGGGCCGAACAGGCTGATAATCTGGACTGGTACTCTAAGGATTGGAAGAAGGTCTTTGACTGGAACAAGAAGGAATGCACTTTCACCTGGTTCAAGGGCGGGAAGCTGAACGCATCCTACAACTGCTTGGACAGGCACGTCGAGAACGGTCTGAAGAACACCGCAGCCATCATATTCGAGGCTGATGAACCTGGTAACGAGAAGATCTACACATACGGTCTGCTGCTGAGCGAAGTGGAGAAGTTCGCCAACGTTCTCAAGAGCAAGGGCGTCAGAAAGGGGGACAGGGTTGCAGTCTACCTGCCTATGATCCCTGAGCTGGCGATAACGATGCTGGCATGTGCCAGGATCGGCGCTGTGCATTCGGTAGTCTTCTCCGCATTCAGCACGGATTCCCTTTTCAACAGGGTCAAGGACAGTGAGGCGAAGGTCCTGGTCACCGCCGACGGCAGCTACCGCGGCGGTAAGGCCCATGACCTGAAGGGCAAGGTCAATGAGATGCTGGAGCGCGATACCTCAGTCGAGAGCGTCATTGTCGTGAACCGCACGGGCAAGGACGTCGTCATGGAAGAGGGCCGCGATTCCTGGTGGGACGATGAGATGTCCAGGGCCGGTCTCAAGTGCCCCTGCGAGGAGATGGATGCAGAGGATCCCTTCTTCCTGTTGTACACGTCAGGTTCCACGGGGAAGCCGAAGGGCGTTCTCCATACAGTGGGCGGATACATGCTCGGCGTCAACATGACGTTCAAGTACGCTTTCGACTACCGGCCCGGCGATACGCACTGGTGCACCGCGGACATAGGATGGATCACGGGGCACTCCTACATCCTGTACGGGCCCCTTTCCAACGGTGCCACCTCCATCATGTTCGAGGGTGTCCCTAACTATCCGGACTACGGAAGATTCTGGGAGATCGTCGAGAAGTGGAGGGTCAACATATTCTACACCGCACCGACCGCCATCAGGATGATGAGGAAGAGCGGGGACGATTGGATCCTCAAGCACGACCTGTCATCGCTGAAGGTCCTGGGGTCCGTCGGGGAACCCATAGATCCCAGTGTCTGGAAGTGGTACTACAGCACAGTCGGCGGGGAGAGGTGCCCCATAGTCGACACCTATTGGCAGACCGAGACGGGAAGCCACATAATACTGCCCCTGCCCGGCGCATGGGATCAGAAGCCGGGAGCGGCCATGAAGCCTTTCTTCGGCGTCGAGCCTGCCGTCATCAATGAGGACAGGACCCCCACTGCCGTGGGACAGGACGGCAGGCTGTGCATCAAGAAGCCCTGGCCTTCCTGTGCCAGGACCCTGTGGAATGACCACGAGAAGTACAAGGACACCTACTGGAACCCGTACCCGGGATACTACTTCTCCGGCGACGGTGCGAAGCAGGACAAGGACGGGGATATCTGGATCACAGGCCGTGTCGACGACGTCATAAGCGTTGCGGGCCACCGTCTGGGCGCAGCAGAGATCGAAGCGGCTCTGATAGCGCATCCCGCGGTCTCAGAGGCCGCAGTGGTCCCCATACCCGACGAGATGAAGGGTGAGGCGATCTACGGATTCGTCACTCTCAAGAAGGGATTCGAGGACACTGAAGAGCTTAGAAGCGCACTCGTAAAGCAGGTCAGGAATGAGGTGGGCCCGATAGCCACACCTCAGGCGATCCAGATCGCTGAGGAGCTTCCCAAGACAAGGAGCGGGAAGATCGTCAGGCGCATGCTCAGGAAGATCGCCTCCGGAAGCGACTTCAGCAACATGGACTCGTCCACTCTCGTTGACCCGGGCGTCCTCAACGACCTGGTCAAGGGCAGAAGATGAAACAGCGGGCCTAGCCCGCTTCTTTAATATTTCCCTCTTCTTTAACAAGATCGAAGGACACTTTGTAGACGTCGTCCTCCAATTTCGCCGACACGTCCAATCCCGTACGGTAGAAGAGGTTGAGCATACCGACATTGGTGGAAAGCACATCAGCCGTGAACGTCTTGATGTTCCGTGATTTGCCGACACGGACCAGAAGGTTGACCATGTAGGAGCCGATGCCCTTGCCCTGCCAATCATCCCTGACGGCGAAGGAGACCTCGGCACTGCTGTTCTTCGGATCGCGCTCGTACTCGCACACGGCGATCAGCTCCGTCTTGGGACCATAGTTGATGAACACGCCGAATGCCATGGACAGATCATAATCTATGTTCACCTGGCTCATGCGCTCCTCTCTTGGCTGCAGAACGCGCGTGGTCATGAACCTCTGCCGCAGCGTCTTTGATGAGAATGAATAGAACAGATCCCTTACGAGATCCTCGTCGGTGGGCTTCAGAGGACGGACCGTGGCCATCTGACCGTCGAAGACCGCCGTCTGCTCCAATTCCCGCGGATACGGCAGACCGCGGTAGGACCGTCTGCTCTGGTCCTCCGGCAGGTATCCGAGGGCCACCGCCTGGTCAAGGAGCTTCTCCCTGAAGGAGGGATGGGCAACGTTGATCAGTTCCAGGGACCTCTTGGCAAGGGTCTTGCCTCTGAGGTGGGCTATGCCGTACTCCGTGACGAGATAATGGATGTCCTCCCTCATGGCGCCCACTCCTGCGCCGCGGGGGACCACGCTGACTATCCTGGATGTCTGACCGTCGCTGGTGGTGGAGGGCATGACTATCACCGTCCTCCCTCTGGCACTCAGCGCTCCTCTTATGAAATCGGGCATACCGCCGGGATTGGATACGGACTCCATGCCCGTCCTGTCCGACAGCACCTGACCGGTGAGATCGATGACGGATGCCGTATTGATCGCCACCATCTTGTTATTCTTGGCTATCACCGTTATGTCATTCGTGTAATCTGAAGGATGGAACTCGATCGACGGGTTGTTGTCAACGAATTCCATGAGCTCCGCGGACCCGATGACGAAGGATGTGACTATCTTCCGCGGATGTATCGTTTTCTTGCTGCCGTTGATGACGCCCGCCTTCACCAGGTCCATCACACCGTCGGAGAACATCTCCGTGTGGACTCCCAGGTTCTTCTTGTCCTTGAACTCGGACAGTATCGCATCAGGCAGCATCCCCGTCCCGATCTGGATCGTCGCTCCGTCATGTACCAGCTTGGCGGCGTTCTTCGCTATGGACCTTATCGTCTCCGGGTCGATGCCCTCGTCATCGAGAGCATGATCCACCGGATAATCCACCTCTATAAGCTGATCTATCTGGGACGTATGGATGAATGAGTCGCCCAATGTCCTGGGCATCTGCCTGTTGACCTCCGCGATGACAACGTCGGCGGACTCGACCGCTGATTTCGTTGTATCGACGGACGTTCCCAGGGAACAGAATCCGTGCAGATCCGGCGGTGAGACCTGGATGATCGCCACGTCAAGCTTGATCCTTCCCGTGCGGAACATGTAAGGCAGCTCTGATGTGTAGATCGGAGTATAATCGGAGTGACCGTTCATCACCCCTCTCTCCACCTCCGAATCCATGTAGAATGAGTTGATCCTGAATTTCTTCATCACGTCAGGTTCGAAGAACGGGGAAGGCATGAAGGTGAACGGGGTGCATATCCTGTTGTCGTGGAATGACCTTTTCTTCAGCAGGTGCTCTACGATCACTCTCGGTCTGCTGCACCCTCCGCTTATGTATATTGTAGTGCCAGGCTTCACCAGGTCCAGTGCTTTACGGGGAGTTGAAACCTTCTCCTCGTACTCATCCCTCCAATATGCCATGCTATCCCTCTTCGATTGAACGGCAAAGAAGTTTATAATACCGATTATGGACCCCGGGTCGTCTCAATGGCCCATACCATATCCCTGGCTAATGACCTGAGGGCCTCACATCCCCTCTTGTCCTTCTCGAAGTCCCCGGGACCTTTGCCGGGCAGGACCGTCAGCGGGGAGGATCCGCAGACCATCATGCGGTTACGGAGCATCCACGTCACCAATTCGTTATATGCTGCCGTTCCGCCGTCATGATCCTGCACGACGACTGCTCCGCCTATCTTACGTGCCAGAGGCAGGCCGCTGAACATGGATGTGTATCCCACTCTCTCCAAAAGGATCTTCAGCTGAGCACTGCAGGATCCGAAATATGACGGGGACCCGAAGATGATGCCGTCAGCCTCCAGCATCATGCCCATGAACTCATTCAGCCTGTCATCCTCTATGATGCACCTGCCGTCACCGCGTATCTCACAACTGTTGCAGTTGTTGCAGGGGCTCATGTCATCCCCGTAGACGTGCACATGCTCAGTCTCGGCACCCTCCTTCTCCAGCTCATCGAGTACAACATTGAGGGCTCCCCCTGTATTGCCGAGAAGACGGGGACTTCCGTTGAAGGCCACGATTTTCATGCGCCCCCATTGTGAGATGCCGTTATTAATTCAGCGGTCCCGGTGAACAGGTTCACTATCGTTAAGAAATGGTTATATCCTATCATGCGCTGACTGACCGTTATGCATATGTTAGAAATCAGGGATCTCCACGTGGAGGCCGGCGGCAGGGAAATCCTGAAAGGGGTGAACCTGACCATCGACGAAGGGGAGACCGTCACCCTCTTCGGACCTAACGGGTCCGGGAAGTCCACCCTCATGGCCGCCATAATGGGCTATGCATACTGCAAGGTAACCAAGGGGAGCATATTCTACGAAGGCGTGGACATAACCAATATGCCTGTGGACGAACGCGCCAAGATGGGGATCGGCATGATGATGCAGAGGCCCCCCAACGTGGTCGGGGTGAAACTGGGTGACCTCCTGCAGACCATCTCCCGCAATAATGGGGATGTACTGAAGCATGCCGGTGATTTCAAAATGAATAACCACCTCGACAGGGACCTGAACGTGGGATTCTCCGGCGGCGAGATAAAGAGATCCGAGGTACTGCAGCTGACGGCGCAGAACCCCAAGCTCGTGCTGCTCGATGAGCCGGAATCCGGTGTCGACCTCGAGAGCATAGAGCTGATAGGCGACAAGATACATGATCTGCTCTACAACACCGAATTATGCGAGATGGGCAGAGCGAAGGCCAACAGATGCGTGTCCGCCTTGGTGATAACGCACACCGGGCAGATACTCGACTACATAGGGGCCGACAAAGGCTACATAATAAACGACGGCCGCATACGCTGTTCCGGCCGCCCGACGGACCTGCTCAAGGAAATAAGGGAAAAGGGCTACAAGGAGTGCATATCATGCAGAATGGTGAAGCTTCCATAAAGAAGGCCCTCGATAAGAAGGCCGAGTACGGGCCTGACATCGACCTCAGCAGATACAGCATGATCCGGGAACAGAAGATCATCGAGAATCTCGAGGAGGCTCCCGAGGATGTCAAGAAGCGCATGGAATCCGTCGGCATAACATCGTCCAAGGAGACGGAGCGCGACGGGTCCATAATGTTCATAGACAACAGGATCAGCCATTGCAGCAACAAAGCCCCGGACGGCGTGGAGATCATGTCCCTGAAGAAGGCTATGGCTAAGTACGACTGGCTCAAGGACCTGAGTTGGAAATTGGTGAGCCCTGACAAGGACAAGTACACTGCAAGGACATACGAAGAGGATGCCGACGGCACCTTCGTATGGGTCAAGGCCGGCTATCATGTGAAGCATCCGATACAGGCATGCATGATGCTCGGAACCGATAAGGGGATGCAGACCCTGCACAACATATTCGTAATCGATGAAGGAGCGCATGCGGAGATGATATCCGGATGTGCCACAGGCTCCCATGCCGATGACGGGGTGCACATCGGGGTCTCGGAGATATACATCAGAGAGGGCGCATACTTCTCCTATTCTATGATACATAACTGGGGCCCGAAGACCTCTGTCCGTCCCAGGACGGGGATTCAGATGGACAGGGACTCCAAGATGATCAACAACTATGTCATATTGAACCCGGTAGCAACGGTGCAGTCTGCACCTACTGCCTGGCTCAACGGGGAGGGCGCAAGCTGTCAGTTCAATACCATATGCCTGGCACATCCCGGAGCAGATATAGACAGCGGCGGGACCGTTATCCTGAACGCACCGAGGACGGGAGCGGAGATAGTCTCGAGGAGCATAACCAAAGGCGGCAAGATGATGGCCCGCGGGCACCTCATCGGCAACTCCCCCGGCGTGAAGGCGCATCTCGAATGCAAGAGCATAGTCCTGGAGGACGGGGGCCAGACCCTGGCCGTTCCGAAACTGGATACATTCTATGCGGATGTGGACATGACCCACGAGGCCGCTGTCGGCAAGATATCCCAGGATCAGATCGAATATCTGATGTCCAGAGGATTATCCGAGGACGAGGCCGTCGGCATGATAATAAGGGGATTCCTGGTCGGAGGCATAAAAGGCCTGCCCCAGGAACTGACCGATGAGATCAACGCCGCGATAGAGCAGTCGGATCTCGGTCACTGATCCGCCTCAGGCGGATCGACCCTCTGCCCCATGGCCCGCCTGTCCACGGCATGCAGGACGTTGCCGTCATCATCCCGGAATGAGGCGTACACTCCGATGGGCCCTTTCAGAGGATGTCTCAGGAACACCACGCCCTCGTCCACGAGCCTCCTGTGGAGATCATAAGGATTATCGACCCCCAGCATGATCCCCGTATCGATGCCGACATCCTGGCTCTTCTTCAGGACCATGTAGAATCCGTTGCGTCCCACTACGGCCGTGTCCCCGTCATCCGAGATGATGTCCATTTTCAGTATCTCCGTATAGAACCGTGACGAGCGCTTCGTATCCTTCACCGGGATCATCGCCCCCGCCAGATTCTCCGGCAGACCTTCCATTGTGTATTCGAAGAAACCTCCGCAAGGATCTCCCAAAGGCATGCTTTCCGAATCCGGGTACCATGTTAAACAGATTCCGCTTCCCGTTCACACCGATAAAACCTATTAACAACAAGTCATAACGGGGCTGAAGGTGTCTGATTTGGCTAAACCTATGATCAGTGAAGACGGATTCAAGCTCCAGGCGAGCCTTGACAGGATAAAGCATGTTGTAATCGTACTCAGCGGCAAAGGCGGAGTTGGGAAGAGCACCGTCTCTGCCAATCTCGCAACCTCAATGTCCATGAGAGGATATCAGGTAGGATTGTTGGATGTGGATATAACCGGCCCCAACATCCCCAAGATGTTCGGCCTGGAGGGCGAGGGTCTCGATGTTCAGAATGAGAAGCTCATACCTGTCCCGGTTCCTCCTTCCATGAAGATAATGTCCATGGCATTCCTCCTGCAGTCCGAGGATACCCCGGTCCTTTGGAGAGGCCCTGTGAAGATGACCGCCATCAGGCAGTTCATAGAGGATGTTGAATGGGGAGACCTCGATTACCTTGTCATAGATATGCCGCCCGGCACAGGTGATGAGGCGCTGTCCATAATCCAGCTGATCCCGAAAGCGGACGGCATGGTCATAGTTACCACGCCTCAGGAGCTGTCCCTCCTGGACGCGCGCAAGACCGTGTCATTCTCAGCCCAGTCAGGCATACCCATAATAGGGCTCGTGGAGAATATGAGCGGTTTCGCATGCCCTCATTGCGGCAAGGTGACCGACATCTTCAAATCCGGAGGCGGAGAGGCTGCGGCCAAGGAGCTGAATATGCAGTTCCTGGGCAAAGTGCCCATAGAGGCGGGAGTCGGGCTCTCGGGGGACAAGGGTCTGCCCATTGTTATCGATGACCAGGACTCTGTGTCTGCCAAGGCCTTCGAGAGCATCGCCGACAAGATAATCAAGACCGTGGAGAAGAAATGAAGATCGGCGTATTGGCCGAAGGAGACGACCTGTCGTCCCTGGTGGCCGAGGATTTCGGACATGCGGAATACTTCCTGATAGTGGATTACGACACGTACGACTACACTGTTGTGAAGAACGAGTTCGCCGACTCAGTGGGCGCCGGGATGAAGGTTGCGGATGCCATAATCGGCCTGGGCGTCGATGCCGTGATAACAGGCGGGATCGGGTCCCACGGGTATGATAAGCTCAAGAATGCCGGCATCAGGATATCCTTTGATGAGGACGGGACCGTGGAAGAGGTACTGGATATATTCAAGAGAAGAGAGGAGCAGCGCAGGAAGTTCGAGTGATCATACTCCTTTCCTGTCGCCCCATATGATCTTGTGCAGTTGCGGCAGGACCCTTACGCGCAGACGCCTTCCCAGCACTTCTTCCGCCAAAGGCTCCAGGTCCATGCCCCCCAAGGGAGAGAATATGCACTCGCACCCGGGGGAATGCTCCTCCATCACTGAGATGGCATGATTCATATCGACATAATCCTCGATTATGAACTTCAGCTGGTCCTTCTCCCTCAGCAGACTGATGTTATCGAACAGCATCCGATCATGCATCCCGGAGCTGGGACATTTGATATCCATGCTTATCACGATATTATCCGATGACGGGACCGATGAGAGGTCCAGGGACCCGTTGGTCTCCAGGACCACTTTCTTGCCTTCATCCGCCAAAGCCCTCAGAAGCTCGGGGCAGTCCTTCTGCAGCATGGGCTCCCCGCCGGTCACGCAGATGTGCTCCTCTCCCTTAGTCCATTCCAGCACCTCCTGCACGCTGTGCTCGCTGCCGCCTTCCATTGCGTAAGCGGTATCGCACCATGCGCACCGGAGATTGCAGCCGGACGTCCTTATGAACATGGTGGGGAACCCTATGGTCTTGCCCTCACCCTGTATGGATCTGAACACCTCGCATATCTTCATGGGATCACTCGTACTCTATCTCGTCCCGATAGCCGGCTTCCCTGAATCCTTTCAGGCGCAATATGCAGGAATCACACCTGCCGCACGCCTTCTTCCCGCCCTCATAGCATGACCACGTCAGACTGAGCGGAGCTCCGAGGGTTTTGCCGAGCCTCACTATGTCCGCCTTGGACATATTCAGTATCGGCGTCTCTATCCTTATAGAGCGGCCTTCCGTGCCTGCTTTGGTACCCACTTCAAGCATCCTTCTGAATGCCTCGAAGAACTCGGGCCTGCAGTCCGGGTATCCTGAATAATCCACTACGTTGGCGCCTATGTATATCCTGTCAGCATCTATGGATTCACAGAGGCCTGCGGCTACAGACATCATGATGATGTTCCTTGCTGGCACATATGTGTCCGGTATGTCAGAGCCGATCTTCTCCCTGTTCTCCGGGACTCTTGTTCCCTTATCGGTGAGTGCGGACCGGAACATGCTCAGGTCTATATCCACCACAACATGCCTCACCCCGTAATGTCCGGCAACAGCCTCAGCGGAATCCAATTCCCTTGAATGCCTCTGACCGTACCTGAAACTCAGGGCCACAACCTCGCATCCGTCATCCAGGGCCTTGGCCAGCACTGTGGTGGAATCCAGTCCTCCGGACAGGAGAACGACCGCTTTCACAGGTCTTTCGTGTACCATGCCGTCTGCCCCCTCTCCTCATCCAGGCCGATGGCGACCCTCTTCACGTTGGACGGGAAGCGCACTTCCGCGATCAGTCTGTCCACGAGCATCCGGGACATCTCCTCCGCCGTTGTCACAGTAACATCGAGCATCCTGACGTCCTCTTCAGGGAAAACATATCTCTTACCGCAGGTCGTGACCCCGACACTGCCTTCGGAGGACTCTATGCTAACGTCTGCGGATCCGGCCGGCAGCAGTATCATATGATCCATCTCGGATGCGAATTTCCGGAGCTCCTTCTTGAGGATCACGAAATCCATGACCATGCCGTCCTCTCCGATGTCCCCCTCCAGTCTGAGCCTGAGTATGTATGAGTGCCCGTGGAGTCTGGAGCATTTCTCATGCCTCGGTATGAAATGGCATGCGGAGAACTTTATCCCCGAATGCCCGCCGTCTATCTCTATGATCATTTCCTTCCCTCTGTGAGTTTCATCGCCAATGCTATGGAGTCCCTGTAATCCGTCTTCACACGGGATGTGTCCACATATACCTTCTCTGAATTAACTAACGGAGCACCCAATGCCGCTGCCCCTCCCAAGAAGTGCAGGGCCCTGAATATTATGTTCCCGGATATGCCGTCCGGCGCTATTATCAGATCCGCCTCCGAAGCGGCGGATTCCAGCAGGATCTCCGCATCATAGACGTCGTATCCCTTCGCCTTGAGGCTCTCCACGACCTCGGCGGCATCCTCTATGGTCCTGTCAACCATCTTGTGACGTCCCGTGTCTGTGGATCTGCCGCCGGACATGACCGCGATCCTCTCCCCCATGCCTATGCGCCTCATCAGGGCTACGGTCCTCACGGCCGTATCCACCTTCTCATCCACTGTCCACCCCTCATCCACACCCACAGGTGCCAGGAAGAACAGCTTGCCGTTAACGGGCTCAAGGAGGACGCTGCGCTCCAAAACGGGAAGACCCAGTGCCTTCTTCAGTTTCGGAAGCAGTTCGGAAGACGACATGTTGCCCCGCACGGCGGCATCTATCCTGCCGGAGATCAGATCGGACACCAGCTCATCAGCATCAAAGTACACGACCGCGCCCATGGCCTCTGCGCTGCGCTCAACATTGCCTGAGTCCCCGTTGCTTCCGATGCCGACCCTGGCCTCAGGCAGACCGTTTGCAAAGATTGACCCGGCGTTCCGCATGCCTCTCTCCATGCCTTCCGCTTATTTTAATCCTGACGGGGAGACCTGATCTCATCTATGATGTAATCCTCCCAGTCCCTGAGCCCGAGAGATATCTCCGCCTCGGGCGGCGTCAGCATCGGCTTCTTGTACCTGACCGAGTCATCCAATGCTATCCTGGGACATGCGGTCATGATATACGCATCGGCATCCGCATAAACGGACAGCGCATCCGGGCCCACCTCCGTAAGCCTGACCTTGTAAGCCTCTTTACCAACGGAACGCACCTTCTTGACAACGGAATCTGCGAGCGCGGTCCTGTCCTGCCCTTTCTTCGAGCACACCACGACCAGGAATCTCTCGGCAGATCTGGCACTTTCAATGACAGCGAACCTTCTCCTCAGCATCCGTTCCTTGAGCTCGGCAATGGACCTGTGCTCCCCGGTGATCGGGTTGAGGACCGTGACCGCGGCATCAGTTCCCAGTGCGGCGGCCAACGGGTGGAAATCCCCTTCTCCGATGAACAGGATGTGGTCCGCTCCTTCGGGCATTGCGCTGCTGTTGCATCCGAGAGCCTGTCCCGGATAGGATATGCGGCCGTCGCCAGGGGAGATCATGACCTTCTTGCCGGCAGCCTCCAATACCTCTCTGGCTCTTTCGAGGGCCGGCACATACTGCACCGTTGCCATGAGGCCGATCTTCCCGGGAAGATCATCGGCAATGGCGGAGATGAATGGGCCTATGTCCCCTCCGTAGAACGCCTCCACGTACATTACGTCCGGATCGTCTCCCTGGGACGGTATCGGCGAATGACCGAAATGCACAAGGGCATCGGCTTTCCCCTTATAGTCGAAGATATCACAGGCTCCGTAGCACGGATCGCCGGCGAAGAAGAATGATGCGCCGGTCCTCTCCGAAAGATATCGGGAAATCCCGATCGACTTGGACTTAAGACCTTCCGGGAGCTGAAGGGCAACGCATGCGTAGCCTCCCGCTCTTATCCAATCGGCCGCCTCGTCCAATCTCAGATCGAACATCGCTCAGACTATGAGTTCCTTGCCCTTATCTACTGAAACGTAGCAGGGGGTGGGGTACTTCATGGACGCCTTCCAAAGAGCGACCTTCGCGAATTTAAAACTCTGAGGGTTACAGCGGATCGTCATTATGGTCTGATCGGATGTCATCCTGGCAGCGGTGCCCACATTCTTACCGAATGCACTGCGCATTCCGCTGGAGACACGGTCGGCACCCGCCCCGGTGGCGAGCTTGTTCTCCCTGAGAACGATGTGCGGGTAAACGTTGACTTTGAGATGATAGTTAGTCGTCCCGACCTCTTTGGAAAGGAGCCTGTTCGCAGCGATACGTCCGGCTTCCAGTGCTGTGTGCCTGACCTGGACGTTGTTCTTCACCCTGAGGGTGACAGTGACAGGGAAGTCTGAGCTCAGGTTACCCATATCATACTGGTTAATCCTGTTGTTGGGAACTCCACCCATATATTTTCTGCGGGTGTAGGCCTGACCTTTTACCTGTCTGTACATTACTGCGGGCTTTCTTGCCATGATATCACCGTTGCTTGAGCGAGAGCAGACAATCCCGAGATTATATTTAAAGACTGTTGCACCCGCGGATACACAACAAGCCCTTCCATACCCAACTTCGATATAAGGGTTGTGCCGGTGTGCGCATGAAGCATATAAATATAATTCAGATGAGCGTATTGTTCAGAAGGGAAAGGCGGGTGCAGAATGAGCAAATTCACAGTGAATGTCGTGTCCAAGGGCGACGATAAGAGAATCCCGGTAAGACTGGCCGGTCAGATCTTGGTCGGAATGCAAGAACTGCTGTACAACATCGGCGAATACGTCATCTCCAGGGAGCTGAGAGCTCAGGGCCCGGTTGACCGGGGACTGCTCGACAGATTCACACTCTACATAGACTCCGCCGGAGGCATGGGCATGAAGGCAACATCGGACAGGCCCGATACGAGCGGCTACGGCAATGTGGTCAACGATGCCCTTGAGCTCCTGGAGAGCACCATGGATGCCCTGGGCGGCGGGACCGGCGGATACTGGATGGAGGATCATTATTCCGACCCATTCTACAGAACCGCCGTCATATATGACATACTGGCACTCGATGCATGCATCACGGGGGACGGGGAATACTCACTTGTATACGGATCCGGCAGGACCAGGGAGTTCGGCAGGCCGGACAGGGAGAAGCTTCTCACCTTCATCAAGGAGAAGGGGATGACCGCTGAAGGTGCCGCCATAGGGATCATGCAGTCCGTTCCTTCGAAATCCAAGAAGAATCTGGTCAATCTGATGCAGAACGGGCGCAGCGTGAAGCTCAGGTTCGCAGACGGATCACCCGGCAGGATGCTTTCCGGCCCGGCGGAGGTACACGGGATCCTCAGATACAATGATGAGAACATCCTGACCGAGATCTACCGTGCCAAAGAGGCAGAGCCCCTTGAGACCGTCTCCTTCCGCAGGATGATATCCGCCAACGGGGATGTTGAGCTCAAGGCTCCGGTGAAGGCCTCCGTCTCATATCAGGATGATACCTGGATGCTCAAGAATGAGGACCTGGGGATAATCATATCCAAACCTGACTGGGATTCGGCGGTGCAGTCCTTCCATGATTATTTCGTCTTCCTGTGGGTGCATTACACCCAGAATGCCGGAGGGGATTTCGGCGATGAGGAGAAGGAGATAAGGGAAACCCTTTTGTCCCTGGTTGCATGAGTGTGGAAGCATGGCGAAGAAACGCGTGACCAAGAAAGCGGCATCCCGCATAGCGGAAGAGCGCATGTCCGCTCTTGCTGACATGTCAGGGGACGCCGTACGCAACGGGATGGACGACCGGGCCGCAAGGTACGTGCTCCTGGCCAG
>JAAYKC010000020.1 GCA_012522645.1 Thermoplasmatales archaeon | reverse complement strand
ATGGATCTTGAGAAACTGAGAAGCGAGATCGCTCTGATAGACCGAAAGGTCATGAAACTGGTCTCTGAGAGGACGCTCTTGGCCGGGAGAATAGGTGAGATAAAGCATTCCGAAGGTCTGCCGATAAAGGATCCGGAAGTGGAGGCCAGGGTTGTGGCGAGGTACCGCGACTGTGCTGCGGAGTCGGGACTGGAACCGGAAGAGGGAGAGAGATTGGCAAGGTTGCTCATAGATATCGCCATCCGAAAGGAGACTCAGAGATAGGCCCTGTAATCATACCTTCCGTCCTTTATGCGCTCCAGGACCGTTTCCGATATCACTTCCAGGTCCTTTGCCCGGAAGTATCCGGAAACGACCGGTGCACTGCCTGAGGCCGTCAGGAGCCTCACTCTGCATGTGGCAAGGCCGTATGGTCTGGTCAGAGGGCCGTCCCTTATCCTGACCGTCTGCACCTTGTCATAAGCCACCGTTGTCAGCACCCGGTCCAACACTCCCCGCAGGAATGAGAAATGATCCTCCCCTGTATCCATCTCCACGATCCTGCGGGAAAGTTCTCCGTGGAGGAAGAATACGATCACGACGGTTGCTGACAGGATGTAGAATATCTTGCTCAGGTCTGAGGAAATGACTTCGAGGTACACAGCCTGGTATATCAACGAGCATATCCCGGCCACACTTATCAGTGACAATACGGCCGCACGTGCATAGATCGTCCTGACGGCGATCCGGGGCTGCTTCACGGGACTGCGATCATAGACGAACTCGGGTATGACCTGGGACATCACGGCGTCTATCGTCCTGCGATCCTTGAGCGGGCACATCAAAGGCGTGATCTCCTTCTCATTACCATCTGAGGCACCGAGGCCCACCACCTCAGCCTCCAAATAGGATCTGCCCATGAGTCTGGCTAAGAACGGGCTCTTCAGCCTGACAGCATTTATCTTATTCACCTTGAACGAGGTGTTATACAGTCTTATCATCCCGCATTTGATGTACACTGTGTCCTTTATGCGGTAGATCTTGTAATTGTAGTAATGGATCAGCTGCACCGTTATGGGGATCACGCCGAACGTGATGAAGAATGTCAATGCGAGTATCAGCATTGCAGTCAGCTCCCCTCCGGCCATCATGAAATAGGTTTCGTATATGCTGACGCCCAGGAAGAACACCCCCGTCAGCGCGGTGACCGTCGGCTGCGACAGAAAGGAATGCAGGATTATGTCCCTGTTCGATATGCTGACCACTGAAGGTATGACGTTATCCTCCGTATGGGCATCGAGATTGCTGCCGTATATCTTCCTTGACAGATCATGCCTTATCTTGTCAGCCAGGTCCGTCCTCAGAGTCACTACCGCCTCCGGTATTACGGAGTTGACGGAGGAATTTATGTTGAACATCAGCCTGGATGTGCCCAGGACACGGTCTATCACGCCCCTGTTGACATTTATGCTGGCGATCCTGTTGTACGGTATCTTCTTGTCCTGTTTGAATAACGTGTCCCTGAAGATATGGAGATCGTTCTCCCGGAATGTGACGGTCGTCCTGCGCCAGCGCCAATAGAACACGTATATTGCGAAGCCGGTCAATCCCGCATATGCCGCCAGAGCATACATGGGGGCATTCGTATCCTCCATCGAGATCAGCGGCAGGAAGACCGTCAGGAACAGTATGACTGCGGAATAGAGGGAATTCTCCAGAGCCACTGACCAATGATAAAGCATCGGCTCGTCCGGGGGGAGATCGGGAATGCCTCCTGCATCCTGAATCTCTTCAGTCATCAGTCCCTCTCTTTGAGGATCTTATTGATATGATCATTGAGGCTGTCGGCGATATCCTCTGCCACGCCGCGCTCAAGATGCCGGATGTGGGCCAATCCCCCCGCCGTGGTAATGGTCACGTCCGCAAGACCGAACAGATTGTTTATCGGACCCCGGAACACCTCTATCTGGTGTATCCTTTCCACAGGCACGATCTCATGGCGTATGAAGATGATACCGCGCCTCACATCTATCCTGTCCTCTTCGATCCTGTACCGGTAACGGGCATAGTATATCGCAGGTGATATCAGCAGGTAGGCGGCCAGGATTATCATCACCGCTGGAACGGGCATCAGGAATATACGGTCCCATCCTGTCTCCCCGTAGAATATGAGCAGTATCCCACAGATCACAAGAGACACTGCCAGGATTATCGCACTTCTCACATACATTGCGGCCCTGGCTCTTTTCTCCAGCGCCCTGTATCCGTCCTTGGTGAGACCGTCCTCACCTATTGCGAAATCCTCGGATGCCATCATATCACTCATGCTCCTCCTGTGCCGAAAGGATGTTCGGGTCACCCCAGATAGGCGCCGTTGGCTCCGTTCGAGACCAGCCTGCGGTACTTCCTCTGAACCCCGGTTATCTCCTTCTCAGGAGGCGCTGTCTTCGAGAGCCGTTCGCTTATCTCCTCATCTGACAGCCTTACGCTGATGGTCCTCCCGGGTATGTCTATGTCCACGATGTCCCCGTCCCGGATCGCCGCTATGGGTCCGCCCTCATACGCCTCCGGGGAGACATGCCCTATGGCACCCCCTCTGGACGCTCCGGAGAACCTTCCGTCTGTTATCAGGGCCACCGAATCCCCCAGGCCTCTGCCTATTATCAGGCTGGTGGGGGACAGCATCTCCGGCATGCCGGGCGCCCCCTTCGGCCCTTCATATCTTATTATCACCACATCGCCCGGGACAACTGCCCCGGACAGTATCGCCTCTGTGGCCGATGCCTCTCCGTCGAAGACCTTCGCCTTCCCCGAGAACCTCATCATGGCAGGACTGACCGCGGCCTGCTTCACAACGGACCCCATAGGGGCCAGGTTCCCTTTCAGAACGGCTATTCCGCCCTGCTCATGATATGGATTGTCCAACGGGCGTATGATCTCCCCGTCCGATACCTTCGCATCCCCTGCTATCTCTTTGATCGACCTCCCGGAGACCGTCGGCGCATCCTCGAGGATATCTGAGAGCCTGTTCATGACCGCCGGAACTCCCCCTGCATCATCCAGGTCCTCTATGCAGTACGACCCTGATGGGCGGATGCTCGTTATGTGCGGCACCTCCTTGGATATCCTGTCGAAGTCCTCCAGCCCTACATCGCATCCGAAATCCTTCGATATCGCAGGTATGTGAAGAGCGGTGTTCGTGGATCCCCCTATCGCCATATCGACCCGCACGGCGTTGCGGAGCGATGCGGGACCGACGACATCCCTGGGTCTGATGCCCCTGAGCACCAGTTCCACTATCCTGCGCCCGGACTCCTTCGCGATCCTCAGCTTCTCCGGGTCTGTCGCCAGCGTAGTGCCGCATCCGGGAAGGCTGAGGCCCATCGCTTCGGTGAGACATGCCATGGTGTTGGCGGTGAAGAGGCCTGAGCAGCTCCCTCTGCCGGGACAGGCCCTGCATTCGATCTTCCTGACGTGATCCTCATCCACCTTCCCTGCGGAGTGCTCTCCGAGAGCCTCGAAGACCGATTGGAGATCCAGGTTCTCATCCCCGTCCTTCCCGACCTCCATGGCACCCCCTGTGACCATTATCGCCGGCACATTCATCCTCCCGGCGGCCATGAGCATCCCCGGGGTGACCTTATCGCAATTGGTTATGCCGACCCAACCGTCAAGGGCGTGGCCCTGGACCATGACCTCGCAGCAATCTGATATGACCTCTCTGGAGATGAGGGAGTATCTCATGCCCTCGTGCCCCATCGCTATGCCGTCGCACACTGCCGGGACACCGAATGTGAACGGGTACCCTCCGGCTTCGATGATCCCCTCTCTGACGGCCGCGGCGATCTCGTTCAGATGTATGTGACCGGGAACGATCTCATTCCAGGAGTTGGCTATGCCTATGAACGGCTTCCCGAAATCCTCATCCTTCAGACCGTCCGCCCTAAGAAGGCTTCTTGCGGGGGCCTTGTCCAGACCCAGCTTGACACTGTCACTCCTCATTTGAATCAAATGGGAATTCAATCACGATAATAAAATGTATGTGGGCCGCACCCCGGGGGGTGCGGCCCGAGAAATCGATTAAAGGATTTCAGACCGTACGAAGTACAATCTCTATGTTCACGCCGTCGGGGACCTGTATCCTCATGAGCTGCTTGAGAGCACGCTCGTCGGCATCAAGGTCGATGAGCCTCTTGTGGATGCGCATCTCCCAACGATCCCAGGTCTCGCTGCCTTCTCCGTCAGGGCTCTTCCTGCAGGGGACCTTGAGCTTCTTCGTGGGAAGCGGTATGGGCCCATGCATCGCAACACCCGTCTTCTGCGAGATATCCTTGATCTGACGGCATACACTGTCGACCTTGGATGCATCTGTCCCGCTAAGCGAGATTCTGGCACGCTGTGACATATCGATTTCCTTCCTGAGACCTTACTTCTCTACGGAGATGCACATTCCAGCCGCAACGGTCTGGCCCATGTCCCTTATGGCGAACCTTCCGAGAGGAGGGAACTCCTTGGCGGGCTCTATGACCATGGGCTTCGTGGGTGCTACCTTCACAATGGCTATGTCGCCGGTCTTCAGGTAGTCAGGGTGCTCCTGCTTGGTCTGTCCGGTCTTGGGGTCGATGGTCTTCACGAGCTCCACGAACCTGCACGCAGTCTGCGTGGTGTGGCAGTGGAACACCGGGGTGTAACCGACGGTCATGACGGACGGGTGGTTCAGGACCACGATCTGTGCGGTGAACGTCTTGGCAACGGACGGCGGATTGTCGACCGGGCCTGCAACGTCTCCCCTCTTGATGTCGTTCTTGGCTACACCGCGGACGTTGAATCCGACGTTGTCTCCGGGAAGGGCCTGGGGAAGCACCTCGTGGTGCATCTCGATGGATTTGACCTCACCGACGATATTGGCAGGCTGGAAGGAAACCTTCATGTTGGCCTTCAGCACGCCGGTCTCGACCCTGCCGACAGGGACGGTTCCGATACCGGTGATGGTGTAGACATCCTGGACCGGCAGCCTGAGGGGCTTGTCGGTCTGCTTGTCAGGGACCTTGAGGGCATCGAGTGCCTGTATCATGGTCGGGCCCTTGTACCAGGGCGTGTTGGCGGATGCCTCCTTGATATTGTCTCCCATGTAGGCGGAAGTGGGTATGAAGGGGATCTCAGCGGTCTTTATCCCTACCATGGCCATGAGCTTGGACATTCCCTCCACTGCCTCCTTGTACTTGGCCTCGTCGTACTTCACAGCGTCCATCTTGTTGATGGCGACTATGATCTGCTTGACGCCCAGGGTCGTGGCGAGGAAGATGTGCTCTTTCGTCTGCGCCTGGGGCCCCTCTATCGCGGAGCAGGTTATGATCGCGGCGTCAGCCTGGCTGGTACCGGTGATCATGTTCTTGACGAAGTCCCTGTGACCGGGTGCGTCAATGACCGTGAAGTAGTATTTGTCGGTGTAGAACTTCTGGTGCCCTACATCGATGGTGACTCCTCTCTCCCTCTCCTCTTTGAGGCCGTCCATGACCCATGCGAAGAAGAAGGATCCTTTTCCTTTCTCCTCTGCCTGCTTCTTGTATTTCTCAACTATGTGAGGGTCGATTGCACCGGTCTCCAGAAGAATCCTTCCAGTAAGCGTGGACTTTCCGTGGTCGACGTGACCGATGACGACCAAGTTCATGTGCTCTTTCTCTGCCATCTCGATTTCTCCTTATTTTACCTTATATAGGACTGTCTGGGTTTCTCCATATAGTGTTTTGTATTTAACCTTACCCTACGCACCTGCGTAGTATCTCTCGTCATAAGGCTCAGGGTTCAGTCCTTTTCTAACCCTGACTTCCTGCACTATCTTGCTCTGCAGTTCATTGGGGATCTGCTCGAATCCTGCGTTCTCGGTGGACCACAGCGCACGCCCCTGTGTCGAACCCCTTATGGCCGATGCGAATCCGAACATCTCGGAAACGGGGCACTTGGCGGTGACCGTGGCGTGCACATCCTCCTGGCCCATGTCCAGTATTGTGCCGCGGCGCTGATTGATCAGCGATACGGCATCTCCCATATTGTCCTGGGGGACGCTGATGAACACCTTCTGCATAGGCTCCAGGAGTATCCTCCCAGCCTGGCATATCGCACCGTATATGCCGTCTCTGACGGCAGGTATTACCTGTGCGGGACCCCTGTGGATGGTGTCCTCGTGGAGCTTCGCATCCATGAGCCTCACCTTCACGCCGGCGAGCTTCTCGTTCGCCAGAGGACCTCTGACCATGGCCTCGTCGAAGGCCTGCTTCACCAGCTCCATGGTCTCATGGAGGTACTGGATCCCCTTGGTGTTATCGAGCAGTATGTTGCTGTTCTTGAAGGACACGACACCTTTCGCCTCCTCCTTGTCCATGCCCAACTCCGCAAGGGTGTGGGCCATGGCCTTGACGTCCTTCACTTTCGAATCCGTGTCGATCTCCCCCTTGTGTATGGCATCTATGATGCCCTGCTCAAGAGGCTCGACCAGGAAGTAGAATTTGTTGTGCTTGTTGGGGGACTTGCCCTCGAAGGGATTCACGTTGCCCTTCCTGATCCCTTCCTGATAGACCACGATGGGAGGGGACGCTACGATCTCGACTCCCTGCTCATTGGTTATGCGGTACTCGGTGATCTCCAGGTGCAGCTCCCCCATACCGGACAGCAGGTGCTCCCCGGTCTCGTTGTTGATCTCGACGTTGAGGGACGGGTCCGCCTTGGCGATAGTCCTCAGGACCTCCACCAGTTTCGGAAGGTCCTTCATGTGCTTTGCCTCGATGGCCTTCGTTACGACCGGTTCGGAGTAGTGGGTCATCTTCTCGAAGGGGAACATGTCCTTCTCCGAGGATACTGTGGAACCTGCTATCGCATCCTTCAGGCCGGTGACCGCGACAATGTTGCCTGCATCACACGACTCGACCGGGACACGGTCGGCTCCCACTGAGAGCGAAACGGTCTGAACCCTCTGGGGGTTGGGCATTCCGGCTATGTAGAGGGTCTGGCCCTTCGTCACCCTGCCGGAGAACATCCTCCCGATGGCGACCTCTCCCGCGTGGGAGTCCATGACGATCTTGGTGACCATCATCGACATCTCGCCCTTGGGGTCGCAGTTAAGCATCTGCTTCCCGACGGTGGATTCTTTGTCTCCTTTCCATATTACCGGGATACGGATCTTCTGAGCGTCCTTCGGGTTAGGGACATGCTTTATGGCCATCCCGAGAACGACCTCGTGGAGCGGGGATTTCTTGGCAAGCTCCTTCTCGTTGCCGGCGGCACAGTACTCGAATACGTCCTTGAAAGAGATCCCGGACTTCTTCATGTAAGGCGCGGATATCGCCCAGTTGTGATAAGCGGAACCGAAGGCGACCGTGCCGTCCTCTATGTGCACCTGCCACTCCTTGTTGAGGGGGGCGGGGAGTATTTCCACGATCTTCTTATTGAATTCCGCGACGATCTTCGCGAACTTGTCTATCATCATCTGAGGTGTGACCTGAAGCTCGTTGATCATCCTGTCTACCTTGTTGATGAACAGAAGAGGCCTGACGCGCTCCTTGAGGGCCTGCCTTATGACCGTCTCAGTCTGAGGCATGATCCCTTCCACAGCGCAGCTGAGGATGAAGACGCCGTCGAGAGCTCTCATCGCCCTTGTGACGTCACCGCCGAAGTCAACGTGACCCGGCGTATCGATGAGGTTTATCAGATAGTCCTTGCCCTCGAAGTGGTGGACCATGGATGCATTGGCTGCATTGATGGTTATGCCTCTTGCGGACTCCTGCTCGTCGAAGTCGAGGAACCTCTGCTTACCGGCCAGATCCTCGGACATCATGCCCGCTCCGGCAACCAGGTTGTCAGAGAAGGTGGTCTT
>JAAYKC010000019.1 GCA_012522645.1 Thermoplasmatales archaeon | reverse complement strand
TCTCCGCCAGGATCTCCGGCAGCCGGGAATCTATCATCCTGAGATTGTTCTCCAGAACGGGATCCTGCGTTCCTGCGTATTCCATTCCGATGCCGTTCGAACGGAGCATCTGATATCTTTCGCTCAGTGTCCGCTTCTTGACGCCGTTTCCTTCCTTTTCAGAGATGTTAGCGGCTTCCGCCAGTTCGGGGGTCATGTTCCCGGTGAGGTCGAAGATCACATTGGTCGACCCGCAGGGGTTGACAAGGGTGGGCGAACCGTCCAAAAAGGATCTGATATTGAATCTGAAAGCGGATTCTGTGCCGGTATGCGGATCATGCATCTGTATCCGGATGACGGACCCGTCTGGCGATGAGATCTCAGGTTTCGTATAATGCAGTTCATCCGTCAGAATTCTGATTCGTTCATCGGAGAATACCCTGTCCTCAGTGAGCCCGAATTTATTCTCTGAACGCTCCTGTCTCATCTGAATTCAAATCTGATATCCCGTGTCAAATTTTAATACGACTCACTACATGTATACTGTGCTCCTTTTATACACCCTGATTATGGACACCCACACCCCCGAACAGCGCAGAAGGAACATGCAGGCCGTACGTTCCAAGGATACGAAGATTGAGATCATGCTCCGCAACGAGCTGTGGGGAAGAGGTCTCAGATATCAGAAGAACCGCAGGGAACTGCCGGGGTGCCCCGATATAGTGTTCAAAGGCAAACGGGTCGCGGTCTTCTGCGATTCCGAGTTCTGGCACGGATACGACTGGGAGAATCGGAACGGTAACATAAAATCCAACAGGGATTTCTGGATCCCGAAGATCGAACGTAATATAGCCAGGGACAAAGAGGTCAATTCAATGCTTCGCGATCTCGGATACACAGTGATCAGGTTCTGGAGCAGGGAGATCGAGAAGGATGTTGCAGCATGTGCGGACAAGGTGGAAGAGACCCTGTCCCGCATATGACCGTTCAGCCGTTTGTCTGGTACCTTCTGCCCCCGGATTCCGATGCGTATTCCACGCCGAGTGAATTGAGGATCTTGATCAGTGTTCTCACATGAACCCCCAGTCCCACATTTATGAACTGATTCTCCACGATGACCTCGCCGGAGGATTTCTTCACCGTCGGGTGGAACCCTAAGGGCAGATGAGCAGTCTTGACCTGTATGCCCGCGATCCTGCAGGAGCGGTCGAATATCGGCCCTCCCGACTGACCTTTCATGCCGGGTGTTGATGTTTCGATGTATGATTTATCGTACCCGTCGGGGCACTTCCCCATATTGATGTTCCGGGTGTGTATGCAGTCGTTCGGGAAGAAGGGCATCGGCAGCACGCCTTCGCGTATGTGGAAGGTCTGGGTCTTCTCGTTGAAGTCGGTTGTGCTGTTGGTGAACGGGAACCCTATGCGGCAAAGGCTCGTCCCGGGGCGTATGGTATCCGGGTCCTTTATCACAGGATATTCAGTGATCCAGCTGGGGTTGAACGGTTCCAGTTTGCCGATGGCTATGTCGATCTCCCTGTTGACGTATGTGTTCCTGACGCGAACGCCGTCCCATCCCCACCAGAATGACTGGTTGGTGACCCATTTCGGATCCATTTCGACGTGCTCCGTGCCGTCCGCGTTGGCAGCGTTCGCCCTGCGTATCCTTTCGGCATCCCTGTTGTACCTGGTCATTGAATCGAAGACGTGCCCGGCGGTGACCATCCACCCCTCGCGGTTGAGCATCACGAAGGTGGCGCAGCCGGAGAACACGCTGCCGTCCAGGGTTCTGTAGGACATGATCACAGGCCTTGTGAACTTCATCGCTTTCTCGACGGCGTCGGCGAACATCAGACAGAGATGGCAAAGTAGGTTATAATCCCTTTATCGGATCAGTTTCTGATGATCATCGATTTCTCCAGCACCCAAGAAGGCATCGGCCTCTCCATTCCCCATTTTATGCTCATGGGCCTTTCGCCTTCATGGTCAATATAATCCATTTTACCCAGGAATGTATAGGGCATGGTCTTTCCGTATTGGTCCTTCTTACCCTCTCTGAGGAACAGCAGGATGTTGGAGCCTTTCTCGCCGCGGCTCATGTATCTCTTCCCGGTTGCGGAATCCTCAGCAGTATTGTTTTGGGATTGCCAGTGGAACAGCTTCTCATTGAGGGCGTAGTCCCGATACATTGTAGTGGGAGAATAGTCCTTCTCTGTCTTATCCAGCGTCACGAAGAACAGATCCGTCTTAAGATCATCGAAATATCGGACCCCCTCCCTCAAAGGATACCGATAATCGGGTGTGGTCTTCCCTATCGCAGAAAGTAATTGATCCAGTGTGTATCCGCAATGCAGATCCAATGTGTGCTCGAATCCCAGGTCCACCGATTCAGCCTCATAAGGGACTGTTTCACACAGAATGCTCATGAGCTCTTTTATTTCGACGCAGTAATCCCTCTTCACCCTTATTGACTCTATAAAGTGCCAGATATCGTCGAATCCTGATTCTTTCACCGGTGCGCTGTAAAATGAATAATACAACATGGTTGCATATTTCCGATCGACAGTACTGTTCGGATCGTAGTGTCCGGAGAGCATTCTCATTATGGCCTCCATCCATTTTCTGCTGTTCGCACCGCACAATCTGAATAAACCGTTTTGGAATATCTTGCCCTCTTTTTCATCGATAGGTGCTGCAGACAATCCCGCATGTTTTTTCAGACTTGTGAATGTTATCTTCGAATAGATATTCTCAGGCTTGAGGTCGTATGTCCTTAAGAATCCGCTGAGGCTTATTTTCTCGCCGGTATCTGCTTCATAAGCTCTTGCATATTTTGTCAGCAGGTTCTTGTTAAGCGCGGTGTTCCTCAGATTCTCCAAGATGTATTCTTTAGCGACCGGCTCCAATTTTATGAAGCAGCCCTGGGGCAACCCCGAGAAGCCCTGCTCGATCTTTTTGATAACAGTCTTACTGCTTGCGGCCGTCAGGTAACTCAGTTTCCTTTCATTCATCGTGTAATCCTTATGCGCCTGCCCGATGAAATCCAGGACGACCAGTTCTTCCTTTCCCTCACTTTTCCTGAGGCCCCTGCCCAACTGTTGAATGAAGATGGTCATACTCTCTGTGGGTCTGAGCATAAGCTCTGTGTTTATCTGAGGGATATCCACTCCCTCATTATACAGATCAACAGAAAAAATGAAGTTAATTTCCCCGTTCATAAGTTTTGTCTGAGCTGTTTCACGCACATCTCGCGATGATCTTGATGTCAGTGCGATTGAAGGAACCCCTGCTTCGTTGAACTCTTTGGCCATATACTCCGCATGATCTATGGAGACGCAGAATCCCAGACCTTTGACCTCGCTGATATCAGGTCGGTATTCATTCAGTGCATCGAGCACGGCAATAGTCCGTCCTCTGTTGCCTATGTATAATTGTTCCAACTCAGCCGCATCATATTTACCGCGCTGGAATCTCATTTTGGAAACGTCAGCTGGGTCTGTTACTCCGTAATAGTTGAACGGAATCAGCAGCGATCTGTCGATGGCTTCGGAGAGGCGGAGCTCTGTTGCGATCGTATCGTCAAAGTATTTTGTGATGTCTTGTCCGTCCATCCTTTCAGGTGTCGCGGTCAGTCCGAGAAGGATATCTGGTTCGAAGAAGGTCAAGGGTCGTTCATAACTGCTCGCTGCTCCGTGATGGACTTCATCTACTACGATAAAATCGAAATAGTCTTTTTGCACGTGATCATAGACCTTCTTCAGAGATTGTATCGTAGCGAACAGATGATCATAATTCTGAGGTGTTTCATTTCCAGTCAGAAGCTCTCCGAAGTTCCTGTTTTGAAGGACCATCCTGAACGTTATGAGGCTGTTCTCCACGATCTCCTTTCTGTGGGCTGTGAACAGAAGCCTGTTCTTCTTGCCGGGATTCTTTGAAATGTAGCGTCTGTAATCGACAGCGGAGATGATCGTCTTTCCGGTGCCGGTGGCAGCTACCACAAGATTCCTTCTTCTCCCGTGGTTCCGGTCCGCTTCAAGTTTGCGGAGTATTTCCTCCTGGAACGGATAGGGTTCAATTCTGACGATGGCGTATTCCCGACCGTCTTCGACTCCAGGTTCCTTTTTGACATTTATTCTGTTGCTTTTGAGGGCGTCTTTCAATCTCGCGCTGTCTTGCTTCCGGTCATAACTCTCGAAGTCCTTCGAATTCCAATAGCTCTCAAATGTGGCATCCATGGCACTTATTATGTGGGACATATCCTGATTTGTTACTTTCAGGTTCCATTCTGTCCCGTCCGTAAGTGCCACACCTGACAAATTAGAGGATCCGATGAATGCAGTTGTGAATCCGTTCAGTCTTTTGAAGATGTATGATTTCGCGTGCAGACGTGTATTCTTGGAATCGTAAGATATCTTTATTTCTGTATTGGGAAGCTTAGCCAATTTATCGATTGCGTAATCATCCGTAACACCCATGTATGTCGTGGTGATGATTCTTAATTTTCCACCGGATCTTGTGAAATCTTCCAATTCTCTGAATATTTTTATGATGCCGGAATGTTTGATGAAAGATACGAGGAAATCTATCTCGTCCGAGGTCTGGATCTCTTTGGATAATTCCTCGGAGAATGACAGTTCCTTGTTGGACCCCGTTAACAGAGAGCTGATCGATAATGAAGTGTTAGGTCTGTTCTTTCTCTTTGACTTCTCAGCAAGCTTAGTCCAGATGGAGTAAAGTTGTTCACCCTCTTTCCCTATTTTCCATTTCAGGATATCTTTCTAATCGGTAAGCGCGGACAGACGCTGCAGAATTTCATTACAGGCATTAATTTCGGGATTGAGTATGTCCTAATTTTCCTGAGATTTTGTGCGGTCTTTGATTATATTCAGCCCATACTCTAGGGCTTTCTGCATGTATCTGGCTAGAATTGCAGGACCTTCCTCCTTTTCGATTTCACGTGTCTCAACGGAATCGTCAGCAAAGGATTCCAAAGCTTCAGATATGGCCTCGTTTATGATTTGTTCATAAACCCCATATTTCAGGTCCATGTGTTGATGCAACTGCGATTCGCAGCCAAATATCTGCCGGCGTTATGAGACTTTGGAAGCACCCAGTTCCTTCACCTTGAGCACAGCCTCTTCTATCTTGGACAGTCCGCAGGCTCTGCACTCGTGCCTCAGACCGAGATACTCGGCCATGTCCTCTGATCTCTTCCTGAGCTGCGCGGTATCCCCCACGCCGCTGTCCACGAAGAGGCACCTCTCATAGGAATCGAATATTATGTCCAGGAAGAACTTCGGATCGTACCCCTCCGCCGTGTCCAGGCGAAGCTCCTTGATCAGTCCCTCGACGCCCTGCTCCGCCCAGCCCGGTGACGAGAACCATGTGCCTATGCAGTTCCTCTTCTCTCCGTTGTACTCATCAGGGCCCAGCAGCGCGTCTATGCAGTCAGCTCCGTCCAGCATGACCGCCGGCACGTCCAGGGCGTCGGTCAGTCCCGTGAGGGAGCTGCATATGCCGTATCCGACGAGCACGGCGTCCACTTCCTCCTAGAAGGAAGTGCCCGTATCCTCTATCTTCGCCCTCATCTCTACAGGATATACGTGAAGGGCGAATTCCAGGTACTCCCGTCTGACGAAGTCCGGGTCGTCCTTTGTGAGGTACTCGATCTCATTCTTCAGTATGTCGCATGCCACGATGCCTAATCGCATTCGAGGACCTCTACGACGGCACCGCAGAAGGGGCATTGGGGCAGCGGCGAGTCATGGGTCAGTGACGTCTGGAACAGTCCGATGCCGTAGGCATCCTCCAGCAGGGTGATCCTCCCCATCCTGATCCCGTCCCTCATCTTCTCGCAGCATACTGTCATCCGGAAATCAGGGCTTATGCAGAGCCTCCCCTCGGTCATCATCAGGCTGTCCGCTATCAGATCGTATACGTTCCCCAGGGCCTTCCTCGCGCCCGGGACGAGGAGCGTGAATGCCTTCTTGTACAGGTTCATGGCAGTCCACAGGTCCTTCTCCACGCAGTACCCGTTCTCGTACATATGGCCGAGATGCATCATCGCATCCCCGTCGCATGCCAGGGCGGCATCCTGCAGGAGCAGGAATGCCTTCCCGTAATCCTGTTCCACCCGGTCCCCTCTGAGATAGAGGATGCCCAGCTGGGCCATCGCACTGATATCCCCTGTGTCGGCCAGGTCGATCAGTGCATTGATATCTCCGTGTCTCATCAAATCACCTTCTGCGAGCTTTAAGGACGGCGTCCTTCTGCTTCTTCCTCTTTTGCATAGACCGTTCGGATTTAATAAACTCCCCGCTTAACCAATTTCTTCCCGTACGGTACATCAGCGTGGACACCGTTGACGGGGACGGGGTGAAGACCTGTATCTGCTCCGGATTCGTCTTCAGCTCGCGTCTGCAGAACTCCGACAGCTCGTCCATCTGCCTCTCGCCGCATCCGGGATGGGCCGCCATCATGTAGTATGTCAGGAACTGCTCGCGGCCCAGCTTCTCATTGATGTCATCGAAGCGCCTCTTGAACCTCAGAAGGTCCTTGGGCCCGGGCTTGCCCATCATGTCCAGGACGAAGGGGGACACATGCTCGGGGGCGATCTTCATCTGCCCGGAGACGTGGTCCCTGCACAGGCACTCAAGATATTCGTTGCCGTGCTCCTTGTCCGCGATGACGAGATCATGGCGTATGCCCGATGCGACGAACACCTTCCTCACGCCTTCTACCTCCTTTATGCTGTTGAGCAGTTCGATGAGAGGCTTGTGATCAACGGGCATCCATCTGCATATCTCAGGGTAGATGCAGCGCTTGTCGGCGCATGCGCCCGCCTTCGCCTTCTTCGGGCAGTCGAACCCGTACATGTTGGCCGTGGGGCCGCCGACGTCGCGTATGACCCCGTCGAAGCCCTTCGCCGATGCTATGCGCTCCGCTTCACTGAGTATCGATTCCCTGCTGCGGCTGACGACGTTCCTGCCCTGCATCACGGCGATGGAGCAGAAGTTGCATTCGCCGTAGCATCCTCTGTGCGTGGTGATGGAGTTCTTCACCGTGTCAACGGCCCTTACGTGGCCCTGCTTCGCGTAGTACGGGTGAACGGCATTCTCGAAGTCCATTCCGTAAACGCGGTCAAGCGTCCCCTGATCGAGGGGAGGCTGCGGCGGGTTCTGTATCAGATACCTGTCGCCGTGCTTCTGTGCCAGTCCCGATGCGGTCACGGGATCGTTGTTCCGGTAGAACATCCAGAAGGCCTCTGAGAACCTATCGTCCGATTCGGTGCATTCCTCATAGGACGGCAGTACCGCATAACCTTCCGGCACATCCTTCGATATGCGGCATAATCCTTTGATCTTCGTCCAGTCCTTCCCGTCCCTCATGTATTGTGCCAGCAGGAGATTCGAATGTTCCCCCATGCCGTATGTTATCACATCCGCCTTGGCATCGAAGAGGACCGATCTGCGTATTGAATCGGACCAGAAATCATAATGTGCCAGCCTTCTTAAACTGGCTTCGACTCCCCCCAACACCACGGGTTTCCCCTTGGAGTATCTCTTGATGAGGTTGGAGTATGCTATCACCGCACGGTCGGGACGTCTGTCGTTGACCCCGCCCGGGGTGAAATCGTCCTCCTTCCTGAATTTCTTCGTTGCAGTGTAGTTCGCCACCATGGAATCCACGGAACCGGAGCTGACGCTCCAGAACAGTTCCGGGGATCCGAGGCGCGTTATGTCCCCGCCCGAGTCGGTGCGCGGCTGCGCTATGATGCCGACCCTGAATCCGTTCTCTATGAGCCAGTGACCGATGATCGCCGTACCGTTGTATGAGCTGTCGTAGTAAGTATCCCCTGACACGAGTATGATGTCAAGGCCCTTCCAGCCTCTTCGGCTCACCTCTTCGGCGGTAGTCGGTATGAACACAGCATCTCTACAATCGGCGGCCTATTTTATGTTGTTGCAGGACCTTTTCGGCAGTACCGCACCCGCAGGACGGACGCCGGGAACAGAAAGTACAATAACCTATCAGCAGGATTCACAGGCAGTGATTCATAATGAAGGTTTCAGTGATTGAATCGGACTGCATAGGCTGCGGAAGATGCGAAGAGGAATGCCCGGACATATTCGAACTGGATAACGATCTGATCTCCAGGATCAGACGCCAGCCCCGGGAGGATGAGGAGGACTGCGTCGTCAATGTGGAGAAGATCTGCCCCGGCGCGGCCATAGTGATCTCAAAGTAGTTTCCTCATGATGTAATCGTTCATGAAGAACCCGCCGCCGATGCTCTTGTCGACCTCATCGTCAATGAAGAAGCCCATGTTGCGGTAGAACCGTATGGCTGATTCGTTGTTACGGTTCACCGTAAGGTAGAGATTCGGCTTCCCCAGGTCACGGGCGACAGCCTCTATCTCCGTGAATCGCTCATATGCCAGACCTCTGCCCCGGAAGCTGCTCAGGATATAGATCTTGCTGATGAAGATGCTGTCCTCTTCCACCTTTACGGCGCTGTATCCCACGTTGCGTTTCCCGAAGAAGACGGTGTCGTAGATGTAGCCCTCGGACATCTGCCTGAGTATCGCCTCCTTCGACTGGAGATTCTCGATCATGTACTCCGTCTGGCCCTCAGGGAGCATGTCCGTGAAGCATTCTGTCCATATCTCCTTCGCAAGCTCTGCGATCTCCCCGGCCAACTCTTCGTCCGCGCTCATCTTCCGATCCCCAGCTCCCTGAGGAGCTCTGATATGCCGGATTCGAAGTCCACGCCGAATCTTACGTCCGTTCCCGCCTCCTTCGTCCTCAGCAAACTGCCGACGGTGAAGTCCACGGCTATCCTGTTCGCCTCCGCCAGGCTCTTCCCTGATATGAGGGCGGTCACTGCGGCGGATCCGAAGACGTCCCCGGTGCCGTGATAGTATCCCGGTATGCGGTCGCGGAACGCATAATCTATGCTGCCGGTGCCTGCGTCGTAGGCGGCCGCACCCAGTTCCTTCCCGTCGAAATGCACACCGGTCAGGATGACCTTCTCAGGCCCCATGCCGGAGAGCTTCCTCAGCAGGCCCTCGATGTAATCCCTGGTGTAGGGCCCTTCCCTGTAATCCTCCCCTAAGAGGAGGCACGCTTCCGTTATGTTCGGTATGACCACGTCGGCCTTGGAGCAGATCTTCCTCATTCCCCGGGGGAAGCTCTCCGGGAATATGGAGTATAGAACCCCGTTGTCGGCCATCACAGGGTCTACGATGATGAGCGTGTTCTCATCCCCGAGGCGGTCGAAGGTGTCCGAGACGATATCGATCTGCTCGAAGGAGCCGAGGAATCCCGTATATATCCCGTCAAACTTCAGATCAAGGGTCTTCCAGTGATCCACTATCGGAACTATGTCCTCGGTGAGGTCCCTGTACGTGAAACCGGTGAATCCTCCCGTGTGGGTGGACAGCACTGCCGTGGGGATCACGCTGCACTCTATTCCTGCTGATGAGATTATGGGCAATGCCACGGTGAGCGAGCACCTACCGAAACAGGATATGTCATGTATGGCTGCGACGCGCTGCTGTCTTGACATCACGATGCACATTCGTTATATCGTACATAAAATCTGCCCACGGTAATTTTGAAAGGTTTTTTATCACTTACCGCGATAAAGAAAGCATGCCGTTACTGGATGTTCATCTGGAGGAAGCACTCTCGGAATACAACGAGAGAGTCAGCGACCTGGAGGAGACGGGTCCGCTGTCCGAGCTGCTCACCGCGTACCTCAACCGCGGCAGTGTGCTGATGCTGATGGAGTCCTACGTATCGGCGATAACGGATTTCGATGCTGCGGCAGAGATCATAGATGACATGGAGGCCGCCGGCGAGCACGTCGACCCCGGGATATACATCAAAGTATTCGAGGGCAGGGGGCAGCTGATGTTCTCCGACCCCGAGTGCATGGCGGAGGACTACAGGAGGAT
>JAAYKC010000129.1 GCA_012522645.1 Thermoplasmatales archaeon | reverse complement strand
TCGAAGCGGATCGTCTGGGTCCTCTGATAGTGGCGATGGATGCCCGGGGCAACAGTCTCTACGAGGATGTACGGGGTTCTCTGATCAGGTGATCATTCTTCCTTATTATCGAGGAAGGACGGGTTCCCTCTTGCACGGCGTCTGATGATCAGCGCCGACAGGAACAGCAGCGTGGCAACGATGGTGCCGGAGACCATCAAGAAATGGGAGAGATCAAGTCCCAGGTAAGTATTCTTGAGTTCAGGTATAAGGCTGAAATCATACTCAGTGACCTCTCCCGACTTTACTTGTATTATCTCGGTCTCTTCTGATTCGTAATCCAGAGCGGTGACTCTCAGAGTGTATACGCCGACGGGACAGTCCTTTATCTCGTAAATGCCGTAGTTGCTGCGAGCATAGGATACAACCTCATTACGTGAATTCAGGACTTCCACGACTGCGCCGGAGAGTTTGTACATCTCATCTCCCAGGACCTTGCCGCGTATTGTTCCGACGGCTTTCTCATCAACATAAAGCGTTATGCATTTCATGCTCCCGATCTCACCGGTTATCACGTATTCGTGTCCGTATTCTTCGGTCCAGAGGATGCCTGACGTATCTATCTCAAAGATGTTGGATATTTCAGTTTTATCCAGTTTATCGGTAAGGCTTCCTATGCCGTAGCCTATTATGCCATCTGAGGTCAAGGAGTGAATCTTCAGATAGTAACTGCCCACGTCCAACGGCCCGTAATCCGATGAGATGGGCATAGCCGGAACCGTAACGGAGAATTTGCCGTCCGTATCAACCCGGACTCCTTTGAAAGGATAGGTGAACAGTGGGTTATTCGGATTGGTACCGAACAGGACTTCCACTGAGATGTCATATCTGTCAAAGGCTTTTCCGTCCAATTCTATGTATCCGATAATCTCGAAACTCGGAGCCCAAACAGCATAAAGAGTAACATCTGCGGCCGGAACGGTGTATGACATCACACCCTCCGTGTCGGTATCTGATTCGCTCCATCCTATGAAAGCATAGCTGTTGTCCGTGCCTGCGACCTTCGCACTCGTAATATAAGCTGTGCCAGGTAAACTTATATCTTTGCCTTCGGCAGATTTGACAGGGAGCGCATCCCCCTCTCCTCCGTTCCAGTCAAATGTAACGGTGACTGTATCTGCCGACGAGTCGAATGATATCAGCACCGGTGCAGATATGGTAAGAACCAATAGGATCGCAGCAACGGCGGCAGAGGCACCCTTCATGTTATTTCCGATTGCATCCTTCGGATATTAATCTGTTCACTTTCATGAAACACCATTGTCGCACCCAAAAGGAATTAAACTTCAATGCATAAGGTAACAGACTTAGGCGGATGAACATGCTGAGATCGGACAGGGCATATACGAAGGAAGAGGTGATGGGGATGATGGAGCCGCTGGTCTCCAGATGGTTCGATGAGAAGTTCGAACGCCTCTCGGATCCCCAGTCTAAAGCCGTGCCGATCATACACGACAGGAAGAATGTTCTTGTGTCGTCACCCACCGGATCGGGCAAGACACTGACGGCCTTCATGAGCATAATCAATGAGCTGGTGCGGTATGAGAACGAGGGGACGCTCGAGGAACGGATATACTGCATATACATTTCGCCGCTGAAGGCCCTGGCCAATGATATCAACCGTAATCTCAATACCCCGTTGCAGGAGATGGAGGAGGTCGCCGAGGCCAACGGCATGAAGCCCCCCCGGATCAAAGTGGCCGTAAGGTCCGGAGACACATCACAGTATGAAAGGCAGAAGATGCTGAAGCATCCGCCCCATATACTGATCACAACACCGGAGTCACTGGCACTCATATTGGAGGCGCCCAAGTTCCGGGAGAAGCTGACCCAGGTGGAATGGCTGATCCTCGATGAGATACATGATATATGCGATTCCAAGAGGGGTGCCTTCCTGTCGCTGACCGTTGAACGTCTGCAGGAGCTCTGCGAGAACAGGTTCACGCGTGTCGGCCTGTCGGCCACCCTTGCTCCGATGGAGGATATAGCAGGATTCCTGGGAGGCTGCGAGAACGGGAAGCCCAGGGAGGTCACGCTGGTGGAATCCGACACCAAGAAGGAGTTGGACCTCCGGGTGATATGCCCGACAGAGGATATGACCGCGCTTCCGTCGGATATGGTCAACTCCATGATGTACGACACCCTGAAGGAGCTCGTGGACGATCACGAGACCACCCTGGTCTTCACGAATACCAGATCAGGGGCCGAGAGCGTGGTCTACAAGCTGAAGGAGAGGGGCCTGGATAACATCGAGGTCCATCACAGCTCCCTGGGCAGGGAGACCCGCCTTGACGTGGAGGAGCGTCTCAAGGCCGGGGAGATAAAGTGCGTCGTCTCATCGACCTCCCTGGAGCTGGGAATAGACATAGGCTCGATAGATCTGGTGTGCCAGATCGGTTCCCCGAAGTCGGTGGCGAAGGGACTTCAGAGAGTGGGGAGGAGCGGCCACAGCATGGGCAAGGTGTCCAAAGGACGTCTTCTCGTGTTCGATCCCGATGATCTGGTGGAATGCGCGGTCATGTGCCGTGCCGCCCACCGGGGGGACATAGACAGAGTGGGGATACCCGAGAACCCATTGGATGTGCTGGCACAGACGATAGTGGGCATGAGCCTGGGATCCAGATGGAATGTGGATGATGCCTACAGGCTGGTGACCGGCGCTTATTGCTACCGCAACCTCGCCAGGGACTCGTTCATCAGCGTGCTCAGGTACCTGGGCAGCAAGGATGAGTACGAAGGTGTCTACTCGAAGATATGGTATGATGAGGAGGAGGGGGCCTTCGGCAGGAAGAGAGGTGCCAGGATGATCTATTACCTGAACGTGGGCACCATACCCGAGGAGGCCAACTACAGGGTCATAACGGGCCACGGTTCCGTGGCCGGCGAACTGTCGGAGAAATTCGTTGAGAGGCTGGCTCCCAAGGACATCTTCGTCCTCGGCGGGAGATCATTCGAATTCGTGAGGTCCAAGGGCATGTCCGCATACGTCAAGGAGGCGTCGGGCAGAAAGCCCACCGTACCGTCGTGGGCCGGCGAGATGCTCCCGAGGAGCTTCGACCTTTCCATGGACATCGCCCGCTTCAGAGGAGAGGCGGCCGGGATACTCGAAAAGCAGGGAGAGGAAGAGCTGATGGAGCGCCTTGTATCGGATTTCGATATAGACGAAGGTTCCGCCAGGTCCATAATCTCATATTTCAATGAACAGAAGGCCGTCACCGGCATGATCCCTGACGACAGGACTCTTTCCGTGGAGGAGTACATAGACCCGTCCGGGAACCAGCGCATAGTATTCCACTTCCCCTTCGGCAGGAGGGTGAACGATGCTCTCTCCAGAGGCTACGCTTACAAGATATCGAACATCACCGGTGCCAACGCATCCGTCACCATGTCCGATGACAGCTTCATGATAGGGACCTCAAGGAAGATAGATGTATCAAGGATCCCCGGGATGCTGTCGTCGAAAGAACTGGAGACCATACTCAGGAAGGCGGTCAGGAACTCGGAGATATTCAAGCTCAGGTTCAGGCATACTGCCGCCCGCAGCTTCATGATACTGAGGAACTACCAGGGCCGCCCCATATCGGTGAACAGGCAGCAGACCCGTTCGTCATACCTGCTGGATGCTCTGGGCGATATGGAGAACATGCCGGTCATCGAGGAGACCTACAGGGAGGTCCTTGAGGATGACATGGACATAAAGAACGCCAGGGTGATACTGGAGGCACTGGATTCCGGGGACATGAGGATAGATGTCCAGCATTTCACCGGGACGCCGTCCCCCTTCGCCCATTCGATCATCCTCTCCGGGTTCTCCGACATAGTCCTCATGGAGGACCGCTCTGCGCTTCTCAGGGAGCTGCACAGGAAAGTGCTCTACCGGGCGCTGGGCGACGGGGTGAGGGAATTCGAGTTCGAAGAGGACCAGGTCGTGCCGTATTTCAGGGAGAAGACCGGCAGGGCGGCCGATAAATCGGACATCGTCCCGTTGTTGATGCGCACCGGTCCGCTGCAGGCACTGAGGGAGAGGGGGAGGAACATCTATGTCTATTGTGACGCTGACAAGAAGACAGTGGACTCATGGATCAGGGAGCTCATAGGGGAAGGCGAGCTGGGGACGGTATTCTTGGACGAGGTCCATGTGATGCCGGCGGATGAGGTCCCGTATTACGCATCAGCCACCAGGAAGGAGAGGGATCTCACAGAGCAGGACAAAGCGGTATTGGCCGCCGTCGGCGACAGGACCCTGCTGAGCGATATATCAGGGGCTGCCGAGCTGGATGAAGACATCGTATACCGTTCGATGAGGAGGCTGGAGTCCATGTATCTGGTCACCAGGGCCGGGGTCACCGCCAACAACAGGTGGTACTTCAGAAGATATGACGGAGGGTTCCCGAATTCAGAGGAATCCTGCGACCGGGTGATTTCCAGGCATCTGGAATGCTTCGCCCCGGTCACGGTGAAGGAGACGGCGTTCGCTCTCTCCATGCCGGAATCCGCGGTCAGCACGTCCCTGGAGTCGATGACGGCATCAGGGGAAGTGGTCCGCGGCCGCTTCCTGAT
>JAAYKC010000128.1 GCA_012522645.1 Thermoplasmatales archaeon | reverse complement strand
TAGGTTTTGCAGAGGTTTCATTATAGGTTTTGCAGAGGTTTCATTATAGGTTTTGCAGAGGTTTCATTATAGGTTTTGCAGAGGTTTCATTATAGGTTTTGCAGAGGTTTCCTGGGATTAGTACATTCGGAGAAATGTTCTTCTTCGAATGTACTAAAAAGTCAAGTTGAAGCAACAATCAAAATGTATTTTAACGTCAGCCAACTATAGACTTACGGGAGGCAACGGTATGGCAACAATATCATTCAAGAGGAGTCTTGTAATAAGAAATGAAGAAGAAGCCCGACGTCTGATGGATGCTATAGATGCAGCGGATGCCAGAGGGCCTCTTGAGATCAGGGATTTCACAGCGGAATTGGAAGCTGGTAAGGAGTTCGTGAAAAGGGGACCTCGTCGTTGAGCGGGGTCATAGTTCCTCTTCATGAGTTCTTATCATCATGGGAAGAGGCTGATGTTTCTGAAATGCTTTCATCATTCTGCTGCTCGCGTGACAGGGATCTGCAGAATTTTCTGAGAGACAGAGCGATATCATATGAGAAACGCGACCTGTCCCGCACATTACTGCTCATTGACGGAGAGCACATCCCGGGTTAGGTTTCGCTGGCTATGACCATACTTGAGATAGGGGAAGAATGGCCTGTCTCGAAGACAATGATGAAGAAGATGAACATCATCAACGGTGTCGCACCGGCATTCCTTATCGGCCAGCTATGCAAGGCCGATGACATCTTCGACCCTGTGGGCAAGACCCTCACCGAGTTCGCTATCGCCAGATTCAATTCTGTTCGCACTTTATGTGGTGGCAGGGTTATCTGCGTGGATTGCAAGAAAGAACTCATCAAATACTACGAAAGCCAGGGATTCGTTCTCATCAGCACCGAATCGGAAGAAGGGCTGTACAGGATGGTCCTGTTGCTCTGAATCAACGATACGACAACGTTATGTTGTATAACTCTCATGGTGCTGTTAGAATGCGAAAAGCGGGTTTCACATGTTAGACCCTGTTCCGCAGTTTCTTCTCCCGTCTTGCGATAGTCGAATAGGGACACTCCCTCACGGGAGTGTCCCTATTCGACATAAGATCGGAATCCGACGAACGTACTATGAAATGCGGCACCTCTGTTGAGCAAATGAATTAAGTGCATGCACGCAGATGCTCAGTTATGCCGTTCGCAATCAACGGAAAAATATTCGACGGCCCTCTTTATCTGGGCAGGGATAAGCTCCCGGCACTGCCCGGCATGGCGCTGATCTGCACAGAAGCAGGCGAGGGAGTCAAGATCATGAGTGTGCTCTGGGGGGACAATCTCGAGGAGATCATAACCGAGAGCCCGAAGAATGACTGCTGGAAAAGGCACGCAAGCCACGGAAGAGTGGACGTTTATGCATACACTGAGGAATGCACAGCCGAGGAGAGGGAGGAGTTCTGCAACAAGATCCTCGAACGCGGCAGAGAGTGGATGTTCTGCGAGGATTCGGTGAGGATCGAGGACGACTTCTAGAAGAAAGTCAACATGACGATCATCAGCCCGGTGGTCACAACAGCCACTGGTATGCCCACCGCCATGAGCTTCACCAGATTGATCTCCACACCGTAGCATTCCGCCGATTCCGCCGCGATGATGTTGGCCGCGGAGCCCAGGAATGTGGCATTGCCCCCCAGCGTGGATGCGGCTGCGAGCACGTACCACAGCGTTCCTGAGTCCAGAGGCATCAGATTCGACAACAGCATCACAGCGGGCACATTGCTCACCAGATTGCTGAGCACCAATGAGAACGCAGACAGGGACAGCACCGCAGGAGTCTCCCCGGGCCCGAAGCCCGGGAACAGCGAGGCGATCTCATTCAGGAGACCGGATACGGAGACGCCGTCCATGACCACGAACAGACCTATGAAGAAGGCTATTATCGACCAGTCGACCCTTCTAACGATACGCGGGCCCTGGGTGCGGTCCTTGGACAGGACGACCATTACCGCAACGGCAGCGGCGGCCACCGCCGGCACGTAGAGGGGCATCCCCGTGAAGCCGGAGGCTATGAACCCGGTGAACATGGCGATCATCACCAGGACCATGAAACGGAGCCTCTTCGCATCTATCTCCGCCGGTTCTTCATAGCACATCCCGGTCTCAACGTCAATCTCAATGCGCTTCCTGAACACGGCGTATATCATCAGATACGCGACGGGCATGCAGACGATCGCCACCGGCGCAAGATGCAG
>JAAYKC010000127.1 GCA_012522645.1 Thermoplasmatales archaeon | reverse complement strand
GACCATGATGGTCCGCCAGCCCGAATTCGTGGACGAGGAGTTCTTCGAAGCAATAAAGGAGTCTGTGAAGAAAAAGAAGCCCGGACTGGACCTGGACAAGGCGTATCTTCTCGAAACAGAAGAAGGTCCCTCGGTACAGATGCTGCACATGGGAAGCTACAGTTCCGTCAGTGAATCTGTCGGCAAGATGATGAATTACATCAAAGAGAAAGAGTACGCCGTGAACGGCCCATATCATGAGATATATCTCTCTGACCCTAACCGAGTGGAAGAGAGCAAGCTGAAGACGATCATCAGGTTCCCGGTCGTTCCGAGATCCCTGTGAATCTGCTCAATCCTTTGAAGAGATATACTTACCGGACCAACGTGCTTCATCTTTGAATTCGAATTACGGCGCTTACGGCATACGAATGCGTTCTTCAATTGCCTCTTTTTCAGCTATCTTTCAGGTTCTTAATGCTTTTATTTGCCCCAACGATGTCTCCGGTTCTACAGCCAAAGATCCAGATCGCACGAGAGACACAATCCGTTATGGCAACAGATTGTCCCCCCGCAATCAGGGCAATTCCATTTTTCTTCCTGGCTCTGAAGGAACGCATCCATTCCCTTCTCGCGGATCTCATTCAGATTCCTGATCATGCTCATGTGATACTTGTCACGATAACGTTTATCCAGCTGTTTCAGGCGCCTGCACGGATAATCCCCGCACTCGGTGCAGAAGCGAACCAAGCCGAGCCCGACCTTCTCGCAGCTGTCGGCCATATGCGTACAATGCTTTCCGCGCGGGATGCAACCGGGGCAGTACGTCCGATGAAAACCCTTCTTGCTTATATCGTTCTTCTGACCCAGATATGCAACGCATAGGCCGCAGTTCATGCCGCACGGGGCGATCAGTCTTTCGTCTTTCATCAGCCCGCCTCTCGATCGAACAGAATGCAAGTGCCATGATCGGACTCGTATGATCTTTCTGCAGTCTTATCAGCGATATCAGACGCATTTAGTTCTGTCGCAGGCGCGCCGTTTCTATTTTTAAGACGTTTCTCATCCTTAGAGAAATCTTCATTCAACACATCGACCCTTTTTGATTGAATCTCTTGAATGTTCGTATCAAAAGTGCATTTAAGCGAAAAGATCGACACGATTCTTAAAAATGACTCTGTGCACCTTGAAAATGTACATATATGTGATAAACAAACCCTTAAGCATGGCGAAGATCGGTTTCGGGAATCCTGAGGATCCGCACAGAATAAGGAACAGCAGCCGCCGGTTCTTCCTTGCCGTTCTGATCTTGATGCTGGCACTTTCCATGGCCGCCTATCTTTTCCGCAAAGACCTTCTGGAGCTGATGGGAGGCGTGATAATGTACATGGTGGCGTTCAGCATGTCCCTGGGCATCATCTTCGCTGCGTACAGGGCCCTCACCATAACGATGAAACGTTTGGAAGGGAAGAGATGATTTTCTCCGAAGCGGTCAGACCTTCTTGATGGTCTCGAAGGTCTGGAAGTTGGGGCGGGTCACCAGAGAGTACAGTATCGTGAAACCGTCGTAGAATGCCACCGGGATCTGGAACAGGAACAGTATCAGCGAATACTTCCTGGATCCGTTATAGAGCGCCCCGAACTGATAGTAGCTGGTGAATCCCACTATGTTCAGGATGGTTACGAGCAGGATCATTGGTGTGATGTGGATATCCATCAGGATATATGTCGAGAGCATTATCAGACCTATCAGCCCGGTCACGCCCACTAAGTACATGTAGATGTAGAAGAGATAAGTTCGCAGGCTAAGCCTCCGGACCTTGCCGTCGTTCTTGAATATGGACCAGAACCACCTGCGCCTCTGTTTGTAGAAATCCTTGGCCGTGGTGGGGGGAGCGATGTATATGTTGCCCGCCGGTATGTGGCAGAAAGTATACTTCTTGGATATCTCGAGACCCATTATCAGGTCCTCGGCACCGTAGGTCCCGTAGTCCCAGCCGATCTCCTGCTCCACGTCGGCCCTGACGACTATGCCCTCACCGTGAACGAACTGAGGTCTGTTACCTTTATTGTAGTGTCTGCACCAGGCCTCACAATTGGCTATCCTGACGATATCCGAGAGGGAAGAGAAGAGATGCCACCCGAACTCCCTCAGCCTTATGCATCCCTGCCCGCCTTCGACGGGCATGTGATTGATCATATACTCAAGATACGGCTTGTCCACCATGCTGTCGTCATCCAGATGGCAGATGTACGTCTCCCTGCCGTATCCCTCCG
>JAAYKC010000018.1 GCA_012522645.1 Thermoplasmatales archaeon | reverse complement strand
TCTGCTGGATCTCATCGGTCAGGCAACAGGCGATTTCATAGGCAGCATACTGCCTTAAACCCCTTAACAACCCCTTTCTTTTTTTATTATATCCGGCTTATGCCAGATTGCATTTTTGATAAACTGGAAAGAATTTAAGTAGGTAATATGTGTAGCCATCTGCAATGCCCAGGGCCTGGTACGATACCATCTTAGATGATATGCAGAGAGTGGATAAGATCTCTGAAGAGGCTACCTATTCTGAGAATTCTGAACTCAATGAGATGTGTCAGTATGTGATGGGTTCCGGCGGCAAGAAGTTCAGGCCCGCGGTCTGCATGCTCTCTTTCTTGGCATGCGGAGGGAAGGACAGAGAGATCGCTGCGAGAGTCGGAACGGCCTTCGAGATAGTGCACAACGCTTCGCTGATCCACGATGACATAAATGATAACGGCGAGGTGCGCCGGGGAAGGAGAACTTTGCACAGGGAGTATTCCATCAGCAAAGCCGTTGTGACAGGGGACTTCCTGCTGGCCAAAGGTTTCAGCATATTGGCCGAATCCCATGCAGATATAGTCAAGACGATAGTCAGTGCGGCGATAGCGATGGCAGAGAGCGAGTTCGTGCAGCAGCGTTTCGAGCACAAGGACAAGGTCACAGAGGATGATTATCTTGAGATAATCGGAGGCAAGACCTCCAGCCTTATCGAGGCGTGCGCCAGAGCGGGTGCGATGCTTGCGGACTCGGACGAGAAGACCACAGATAAGATGGGACGTTTCGCGGCAGAAATAGGGATAGCCTTCCAGATAATCGATGACGTTCTGGATGTCACCGGGGACCCAGGGATGACCGGAAAGAAGATCGGGATCGATCTGGAGGAGGGTAAGCCCACGTTGCCGATCATATACGCCATGGAACATGCAATCCACGGGAAAGAAATGGCTTCCCTGTTCAGGAAGAAAGGGCTCACCGAAGAGGAGAAGCAGAGAGCATTGGAGCTCATCAAGAGCACGGACTCCTTAGACAGGTGCGTTGCAAGAGCACAGATGTCGGCGGATAGGGCGAAGAAGTATCTGTCCGACATCCCCGAGTCCGAATTCAAAGAATCACTTATACTTCTGGCACAGTATACTGTGTCCCGCGACAGGTGAATGCTATGCCCAATATCAAGACGGACGTGCTCGTAGTGGGGGCCGGTCCGGCCGGAACCACCGCAGCCAGATTCGCAGCGCTCAACGGAGCTGAAGTAACGATCATAGACAGGAAGTCCGAGATAGGGGCACCTGTGAGGTGCGGGGAGCTGATGACCTCCAACGAAGAGGTATCGAACATGTTCCCGAAGGCCGGGAACTTAGAGGAGCTGTTCGATGTGATCCCTGATAATCTCAGACTGAGGGATATAGAAGGGATCAGACTCGTCAACCCCAAGGGGAAGGAGACGGAATTCCCGTTCACAGGATACACGACCGACAGGGACAGATTCGATCAGCATCTGGCGAAGCTCGCTGTGGAAGAAGGTGCTGAGCTCATCAGCAGCTGTCAGTTCTCGGACATAGAGGACGGCAGGGCCGTGACGTCTCTCGGTGAGATAGAGTACAAGGTGATAATCGGAGCAGACGGTCCCGGGTCAAGAGTATCCCGGGCGCTGGGTCTGCCGAGGCCGAAGAACCCCTATCCTGCGGTGACCGCTCAGGCTGACGGGGATTTCGATCCGTATATCGTGATGTTCTTCGGAGGCATCGCCCCCGGGGCTTACAGTTGGATAATACCCAAGGACGGTCGTGCCAATGTCGGAGTAGGCTTCTCTCCGAAGTTCTCTGACGGTACTTTGAGCGAATACTTCAATAAATTCGTGCTCAAGCACGATCTCAATATAACAACCAAACTTGCAGGCAAGCACGTTCCCAGTGAGGGCCCGGTGAGCAACACGGTTGCGGGTAACGGGATGACCGTGGGTGATGCGGCAGGTCATGTGATATCAGTGAACGGCGGAGGAGTCCCGCTGGCTCTCATGGCGGGCCGCATATGCGGTAAAGTGGCGGCGGACAACATCTCTGACGGGAGACCGCTGGAGGATTACCAGACAGAATGGCGCAGGGTGATGCTTCCTCAGCTCAGAACGGCGGCAAGAGATAAGAAGCTCGCTGATATCTTTGCATTCGGCTCCGATTTCAGGACAGGGTTGTGCATGTCACTTCTGGGCAAGAGGCGCATGGCAAATCTCATACGCTGCAAAGGGATCTTCCCGTGATCATCTCTTACGATGGGCTCTCATGCCGGAACCGCAGACGGGGCAGTCATCCAGTTTCTCCTTGAACCATCTGCCGCACCCCAGGCACCGGTAGTTCCATTTCTCTATCCGTTTTATGCCGGATGTTCCTACCGCACGGTATTCGATCCCCATGATCGCGCAGACATTCTCTATCGAATAATCATCAGAGAGGACGATGCCGTTCACATCAAGCGCCAGTGCTATGACGCTTACGTCCACGGGCGACAGCCTGCCCAAATCGCCGCTCTTCTTAGCTGTTGCTTTGACCCGGTCCTCAGAGGCCTTCGTGCAGTCTGATACGCGCAAAAGGTCTCCCCAAAGGTCCAGGCGCCCGTCCTTGAGTCTCCTGAGCTCCTCCACAACTCCCGGGGGGCACAGAGAATCCTCCTCCGGAAGATCCTCCATCGCAAAAAGGGCCGAGCTGTCCAAGATAAGAACCATGCATTCTGATGATAGAGCACAGGTTTAATTCTTCGGTATCAGACAAAGGTTATAACGGGTATCCTCTTTCTCAGACCTTATGGAAAGCGACATCGTCGTCTCTGACGACGTGAGGAAGATGATAGAGGACTCCGGTCAGGATTATCGTATCAGTACTGCCTGCAGAGGCCCTGTGATGGTACCGATCTCTATAAAGCCTCCCAAGGATACGGATATACGTATTCCTGTGGGGAATAACATCCTTTACATATCCCGTGTTCAGGCCAGATACATCAGGACCGTGACAATGGACATGATGTACGAGGACGACGATCTGTATTCCTGCACAGTCTTCAGCCGTTACTGAGTCCTTACAGCGGAATCCGCCGTATGTCTGATGAGGGAATCGAAGTCGACTCTCTCCTGCTGTTCCCTTGTTTTGTAGACCCCGGCCTCAGTCATGGGGTATTTCGGTACAGCGCCGCATCCGTCCGTGCGCATGATCGAGATCTCATATGTGCCGATCTTCTGAGCCATATCTATTATCTCTTGTTTGTCGAGGCCGATCAACGGTCTGATGACGGGGAATCCCAGGCCATGCTGCTCCGATCGTATGTTGGACAGGGTCTGGGATGCTACCTGCCCCAAGGAATCGCCCATGAGGATCCCGTCCGCTCCGTGATCAAGAGCGAAGAGCTTGGCAGAGCCAAGCATGGATCTCTTGCACAGTATGCATCTGTAATTATCCTCGCATTTCTCTGCGAACGCAACGAGAGTGTTACCGTGATCAGCTGTGTAAAGCGGGAGCTCCTGCCCCGTCTCCAGGCGCAGCCTCTCTGCCAACAGGCGCACCTTTTCCTTAGATTCAGGGGCGCAGAATATGCCGTTATCCATATTCAGGAGGATCACTTCTGCGCCGGCCCGGCACATGAGATAGACCGCGACAGGGGAATCGATCCCGTCTGAGAGCAGTGCCACCAGTCTCATCTTCAGATCTGCACGTCGCCGTAATCGTCAGCCAGTTTCCTGGACATGGTATAATTACATTCTTCGCAGTGCAGCCTGTTCTCGCCCTTCCTGACGAATTCCTCCTTGCATCTGCTGCAAAGGGCGCGTATGACTCCGAGATTCTCCTCTTTCGTCGTAAGCTGCAGCGACGGTTTGATGCCTATCACTCTGGCCCTTATGAAATCGCCCTTCCTGAGCTCTTTGGAAACGTCCTCTGTGTAGCCGGGCGAGATCTTGGACACGTGTATTGTGGCGTATGTCTCGCCTCCCACCTGCCTCTCAGTACCGTCCTTGGCCACCACATCCGCCGTGGCCATAGTTTTCCTTATATCCGCTACAACAGCGTACACGATATCGCCCTCCTTCAGTATATTGGGCGGGTTGGGGCTCTCGACCCTGGCTGTGTACTCGTCGTCATCAAGAACCAGATCCCCTATCTGGGATGCATAGATCTTGCCGTCACTTACGAACGTTCCGTCGGAAGCCGCATACTCCTCTTCAACCGCGATCTCATCGCCCGGGAAAACCTTTCTGCTTTTTGACATGAATTCACCTTATATTGACAACCACAACGTCAATCGTCTGTTTCGTCTTGCTGTGGAACGAGAACGTGTGGGGGATATAATACTTATAGGTAGCATAGCCGGTCACTTCTCTTCCTGCGGCGGATACATACTCTGTAAGGAACGGCAAAGTCTCTGCTTTATGGATGGAGTATATGCTGCTCCCTATCTCCATTGCCTTATCAAGGAAGGGTCTGTCCGCCCTCTTCTTCTGACATCCGAAGGGAGGGTTCATGAATACGGTGTCCGCGCTCTCGGATACCTCGCTCACATCACAAACCGTGAATTCGATGTCAGCTTCGAATCTTCCGGCGTTCCTCTCGGCTACATCTATGGCAGAGGGCGATACATCATACCCCCTGACCTTCCCTGCACCTAAGATCCAGGCGCCTATGGAGAATATGCCGGGGCCGCAACCGAGATCCGCAACCGAGGAATCGGCGACATCGCCCGAGGCATAAGCCGAGAACAGTACGTCAGAGGCTATGGCGGAGGGCGTCGGATACTGCTCCAGGGAAGGATCCGGATCATCGAACCCGAGGATGGATTCCAAGGATATCTCAAGCTCCTTCTTCCTCATGCGTTATCATAGAGGAAGTTCATTAAAAAGTAAGTGGTTTTAAGGGACCCCTTCGGGTCGTTTCAGAGGTACGCTTCCATGACACGGGCCGCCCTGTTCTCAAGGGTCTCAACGCCCGTGACCTTCTCAGCATATTCTGTGAGGGATACGATATCCTCATGCTCTATGCAATTCAGCTTGAACCTGCGGGTTCCTGCCATGAGCTGCTTCAGGCCGAGGCCGATCCTGTCGTTCCAGTACGTGTACAGGCCCAGGGCGCCCCAGGGTATGTCCGTGCCGAGTGTCTTGCCCTTGTGCTTCTTGGCCATGTTGCTCGCCCCTATGAAGAACTTCTCAGGATTCTCACCGTACTGCTTGGTGAAGGCTGCCGGGAGCTTCCCCTCTTTGGCAAGGTCGGAGAAATGCCTGCCCTTCATGGCCGCCGCCAGAGGCGCTCTGGCCATCGCAATGGATTTGACCGCCGGGCCGTCCCCCATATCAGAGAGGGCGAATGCTTTGTACATCTGAGTCTCGTTGATGAAACCTCCTGCGAAGGAGAGGTCAGGGACATATCTGCCCCGGGACTTCAGCATCTTGGCGCACTGCATCACCTGAGAGTACAGGTGTATCGTGGGCGTGGACATCTCATTCATCATCGGCACGGGGGACATTCCCGTACCGCCCCCTGCCGCATCGAAGGTGAGCAGATCGATCTTGGCATCGGACGCGCATTTCATAGTGAAGGCAACAGCCTCGGGCTTGAAGGCTCCTGTCTTGAGGAAAATGTTGCTTACCCCCTTGGATCTCAACTGATCAACGTCCTCCAGGAATGATTCGTATTGAGGGAACCCGACGCGGCTGTGTCTTTCGAATGAATCGAACACCCCGAATCCGAAAGCAGACTGGATATCCGGATCCTCGGGATCGGGATCCACAATGTATCCTCTCTTCTTGAGCTCCTGTGCCTTTTCCAGGGATGTCACTCTGACCTCTCCCCCGATGGCCTTGGCACCCTGCCCCCATTTCCTCTCGATCACATCCACGTTAAGCTTGGATATGACATAATCGTCAACGCCTCCGCGCTGGTCCTCCACATTGGTCTGTACGACTATCCTGCCGTTCTCGCCGTCCCAGTGATCTCTGTAGGAATTCACACGGAACTCCATCTCCTTGGAGTTCTGGACCTTGCCGTTGCTGTATACAGCATCCGAATCCATACCGCATACATTCTCCCCTATGACCTGGCAGACCCCGGACAGGGCGGCCCCTGCAGCCAGCTCACGCCAGTACTTCTTGGCGATTGCCGTTGACCCGAGCCCGGCCAGGTGCACGGGCAGCTTCATCGGGATGGGTTTCTTCGACCCGGCGGCGATGACGGTCCTGACATCGGCATTCTCGAAGAATGCCACATCCGAATCAGGCTCTATACCCTTGGCATTCAGGAGCTCAGCCATTATCTGGAAATGGGACCAATCTAGGAAGAAGTCCTTGTTGGAGGAGGCTGTGCTGATGCCGAAATACTCAGGGCTGGGATAGAGCACCTCTCTGCCCCTGAAAGCGGACTTGCCTATCTCGCAGAGGGTGTTGCAATCCTCTACGCAGATGGGGCACATGCCGCTCACGGGGTTGACATCAGGAACGCGACACTTCGTTCCGGTAGTAGATCTTGCGTTATCTATGGAGGCCATTATTCTCACCTTGCGGCACATTTGCCGCGTGCACGTTAATGTGCTCTGGAGCGATATAAACTTAATGTTTATTCGTTGTTTCAATTAAAAATACATTAGACATTTGTCTAATAGAACAGATAAAATCTGATTCTACTGGACAAACGAATAGTATTTTTCAAATTCTTATTCAAAGAAGAAATGGCTCGGCGATTCAGGCTTCGGCATGAAGCATTTCTCCCCTGTCACCTCGAGGGTGCAACCATACTCTTTGCGCACATTATCGATGAGGCCTCTCATCGTCTCCTCGAGACGTTTCGGAGGGGATACGACCCTGGCGTTCAGGATGAGCATGCCCTTCTCCCTGACATATCTGGATCCGTGTATGCTGTCCACCTGCATCTCCTTTTGGACCAGGGACATCTTCGCAGCAGCATCAGGAGCCTCTATGACAACCTTCACGTGAACTACGGAATCCGTTCCGTATTCGTCAGCCACGCCTTTGAGGAGATAGGTACACAGAGAATACATGTCGATGCTGTCAGAAGGGGTCATATCGAAAGTTCCGGAATACCATCCGAGCTTCGCTTTTTCGAAGGCGAATCCGGGATCCTTCTCGTTGATGGGGGTCTTGGAACTGACCTCTTCCGAGAGAACAAGATCCATTATGTCATCCATGTTCCTCAGATCCGCTGAGGATGTGGGTATGATGCGGGCCTTCGGAAGGATCCCCCTCAGGCGGTCAGTCACTCTGATCTCCGTATCATCGTCGACTATGTCCGTCTTCGTGAGGACTATGACCTCTGCTTCCCTGATCTGGTGAGCGGGTATGAGGTCCACCGTGTCCTCAGTCCTCTCCTTCTCGCCGTTCAGGATATCCAGGGCCCTGACGCAGTCCACGACCACGATGAAAGGAACGACGCTGAACTCATCCGGATAAAGGCTCCTCATGGGCGCAACCACGCTGCTCATGATATTGGTGGAGGTTCCGATGGGCTCGGCGATGATGACATCCGGTTTACCGGTGACCACCAGATCACGCGCATTGCAGACCAGGTTGTCAAAGTTCGTGCAGAAGCACCCTCCGGAGATCTCCCTGGTGTCCAGCCCGGCACCTCTGGAGTATTCCGTATCGACAAGAACGTTGCCCTGATCGTTGGTTATTATGGCAACGGTCTTCCCGTGCTTATGATGAAGCTCCTTTGCCAAGTTCACTGCCAATGTTGTCTTGCCGGCCCCAAGATATCCTCCGAGCACAAGCATCCTGGTTTTCTTCTCACTCATGAAAAAACCTCAGTCTATCATCACTATATTATGCCTGTTCATGAAGCTGCATCTTTCGCAGGGTATCACCAGCACGCATCTGTCTCCGAAGGCGACACCTTTGAGGGCTTCGATGATGCCCCTGTCCAAGGGTCTCAGGCCGCTGCGCTTGTTGGCACTGAGAGTCTCCCTCTCGGAGATGTTCAGATCCTTCCCGACTATGTTCTTCTCAACGAGGGACGCAATGCAGTGCTCAGCCTCCTCTACGGAGCATTTATCGCATCTCAGGCCCACCTCATCCAGCGGACCGTAGATATCAGCCAGCGGATCGACCATGTATATCCTGCGGTCCTTTCCCAGGCATATATAGATCCCGTGGGGGTTTGACGGTGCTATGTACTCCACCCTTGTGCCTCTGATCTTCTTCTCACCGATCACCGTCCAGAAGTCTTGAAGGTGGTTGGATAATTGGTAAACAAGCTGCTGGTACTTTATGTCAAGGGCATCGGCCAGATCCTGTTTCGTGATCTTCTTCCCTTTGCGGTATGACCTGAAGAGCTCACCGAGTATGGCCTGTCTCATCTCGTGATTCGAGACCGCAGTGTATGTGGTGGGGTCCATGTACAGGATTTCCATCTGACAGCTCGCCATGGTCCGTGTAACGCAACAGCAGTTCAAATATTTTACTTAAATCTATAACAATGTCGAATCTAGGAATGCATATTTAGGCGGGAACTTATACTCAGAGCATTACGATGATAACCGAAGAAGTCACGAAAGCCAAGAGAGCATCTCTGCGGATGGCCGCTTTGAGCACAGAAACGAAGAATGCTGCCCTGGAGGCCATGGCATCTGCTCTGGACAAGGGCAAGGTCAGGATAATCATGGCCAACGCCAAGGATATGGAGGCCGCTGAGAAAGAGGTCCTTGAGGGAAGGATGACCCAGGCACTGGCGAAGAGGCTGAAGGTCGATGCGGAGAAGATCGACGGCATGATCTCAGGGATAAAGGATGTGGCAAAGCTGCCGGACCCGGTCGGCGAGACCATGTCCTCAATAGAACTGGATGAGGGCCTGGAGCTCTATCAGGTCCGGAGCCCAATAGGCATGATAGGCACGATATTCGAATCGAGACCGGACGTCGTACCTCAGATAATGGCCCTGTGCCTCAAATCAGGGAATTCCGTTGTGTTCAAGGGAGGAAGCGAGGCTGCAGCATCCAACAGGGAGCTCTTCGACATACTGTCTGACGCCGCCGCTTCTGCAGGAGTGCCCAGGGATGCCTTCGTGCTGATGGAATCCAGAGACGACGTAAGCAAGATACTGAGCATGGACGACAAGATCGATCTCCTGATACCCAGAGGCAGCAACGAGTTCGTCAGGTACATTCAGGAGAGCACCAAGATCCCGGTCCTGGGTCATGCCGCGGGGATATGTCACGCATATGTTCACAGATCCGCTGATGTGGAGAAAGCCGTCAATCTGACCGCAGATTCCAAGATGCAGTATCCTGCGGTGTGCAACGCCATCGAGACTCTCCTGGTGGATGCGGAAGCGGCCGAGGAATTCCTGCCCCGGATAAACGATGCTCTTGTGAAGGGCGGGGTCGAGGTCAGGGCTGATGAGGAGGCTCTGCCGTACATGGAAGGGGCTAAAAAGGCCTTGGAGTCGGATTGGGATGAGGAGTACAACGATCTGATTCTCGCGGTCAAAGTGGTTCATTCCCTGACGGAGGCCATAGATTTCATCAATCTCCACGGATCCCACCACACGGACCTCATAGTGGCAGAGGACAGCGATGCGGTGATAGCCTTCGTCAAGAATGTGGATTCGGCGGACGTGATGGTCAACGCCTCCACCAGATTCGCTGACGGCTATCGTTTCGGCAAGGGCGCGGAAGTGGGGATAAGCACGAACAAAGTGCATTCCCGCGGACCGGTGGGCATGGAGGGTCTGATGATCTACAAGTACGTCCTCCTGGGTAACGGCCAGGTAGTGAAGGACTATGTCGGCAAAGGCTCCAAGAAATACACTCACCGCATGATAGATGGGGAGCTGAGGATTTGACCGACAGGAAGGCTCTTCTCTCCGGTGTCTCCACGATTGTGATCAAGATAGGCACGTCATCCATAATCAGGGAGGACGATACCGCATCGCAGGAGTTCATGGACTCCGTGGCACGTCAGGTGAAAGAGCTGATGGACTCAGGCAAGAAAGTGCTGGTGGTCTCCTCCGGAGCCATAGGCGCGGGCCTCAAGGCCATGAAGGCCAGGCCGAAGCCCAAGGAGGTACCCATAAGACAGGCCGCCGCTTCAGTGGGTCAGAGCATCCTGATGCAGAAATGGAGCGACAGTTTCGAGAAGCAGGGACTCACCATAGCTCAGATACTGCTGACACTGGATTTCTACTCCGACAGGGAGAAATATCTCAATCTGAGGAATGCCATCCAGACGCTGCTGGGCTACGGGGTCGTGCCGGTCATCAATGAGAACGATGTCGTCTGTGTGAAGGAGATCGATGCGATGTTCGGCGATAACGACACGCTGTCAGCCTATGTGGGCAGCAAGATGGACGCCGACCTGCTGATCCTGCTGTCGGATGTGGACGGCCTGTATGACAAGAATCCTAAGATACACGGCGATGCAAGACTGATAAGCACAGTGGAATCCATAGACGGGGCCGTTGAGTCCATGGCCGGGGATTCGACCTCCGGTGTAGGAGTAGGCGGCATGAAGACCAAGATCAATGCCGCCAGGATATGCTCTGAGGCGGGGCTGTACATGATAATCGCATCAAGCTCCGAAGAGGACCCGATCCTGAGGGCCGCCGGAGGGGAGGACATCGGCACGATATTCATCCCGAAGGCCAACGAGCGCAAGAAGCAGATCTGGATAAAGAGTGCCAGATCCGCCGGGACCATCGTAGTGGATGTCGGCGGCGCAGAGGCTCTGAGAAAAGGCAAGAGCCTTCTGGCAGTGGGCATCACGGAGGTTCGCGGTCTGTTCAACAGAGGTGATGTGGTCTCCATAGAATGCGACGGCAAGACCTTCGCGAAGGGCACGCCCGATTATGATTCAGAGGAGATAAACAAGATCAAAGGTCTCCACAGTGATAAGATCGAATCCGTACTGGGTCATAAGAGCTATGACGATGTGATCCGGCATGAGAACATGGCTCTGATCAGATAGGCGGCTGTTCCGGTACCGCGGTGGCAGAAACAGGTTCAGACCGCACGGTCCCTGACGGAGTAAAGGTTTGATTAAAGGGTTTGTAACGGTGTTTCAATCCTGCCTCAATCATTTCAATCCAGAGAGATCTCTCCGTAATGTACGTTCTTGGTAGGGGTCACTATGCACGCATCATCCTTGTAATCAATGAAGGCGAGCTTCATCCCGGGTTCCAGTTTAAGGCGGTCCCTAACCTTCTTCGGTATAGTGACCTGGCCCTTTGCGGTTATTGTTGCCATTTCCATGATCTCCTCTCCATAAGTAAGGAATTCCTTTTTTTCCTTACCTCATAAGCACAGTGCACGGCCGGATATAGATACATTTGCAAGGAATCCCGCCCCTCCGGGAAGCTGAGATGAATCAGATAGGAGGATGGTGGGCTCGGCCGGATTTGAACCGGCGACCTTCGCCGTGTGAAGGCGACGTCATAACCCCTAGACCACGAGCCCGGCCCGCGAGCCTAGGTTCTATTTTGTATATAATTGTTCCACGCACAGTACGTTCTGAAAAGCCGGCCGCGGACGTATGAAACATGAAAAAGAAGGGGTTTGCCATTCCTGCGGAACAGTCGGAATAACCTGTACTCAGCTCTTCCTGACACCCAGCGGCAGGATCTCCTTTCCGTGCATTTCGTTGATGAGCTCCCCCATTCCGGTGTAGAGCGCCGAGAGGGCGAGAGCCAGGCCGAAGACGGATATGATCCTGGTGAATATCACTTCAACGCCGATGGCATAGTTGACCGCCAGCATCATGAAGACTATAGTCAGCAGGGCGAAGACGACCCGGAGGGCTATAGGGGACTTGAGGGTCCCTATGAACATCAGGCCGGTGAAGAGCCCCCATGCGAACATGTAGGTGGCCATGGCCATGCCGTCAGCTGCTATGATCATCCCTGTCTCGGGGAGCAGTGTCATCAAACCGAATGATACCCAGAATGCGCCGTAGGACAGGAAAGCTGCCGTTCCGAAGGTGTTCCCGCGCCTCCATTCCATCGCTCCGGCAATCATCTGCATCGCACCGCCGTATGCAAAGGCCATGGCCATTATCATAGAGTTCACATCGAACAGCCCGGCATTATGGACCATCAGGCAGAACGTAGTCAATGCGAACGCGCTCAGACCGAGCGGTCCGCCGTTACCTAACTTCTCAGTTATTTCTCATTCCTCCTTTTGCGGATGAGCCCGATCCCGGGATGAGATTGCCGGACGGCACCTGTTCCGGGACAGACCAAAGACCGATTCCATTCCTCATATTTAATTCAGATAGTTGAAAAACGTAAAATATAATTCGAGATTCGTAGAATAGAAGCATATAGATACTGAAATTCGTAACAGTCATACGAAATGGAAACAAGGTCGGTGCACACCCCCGTATTTAATGCATACAGACGGCATTCCGCAGAACACCCCTCCTCAGACACCGACCCACTGCGGGAACATATAAAACGGGAGACCGCACATTATCCGGACATGAAAAATCCCGATGATGCGGTCGCAGAAGATGACCGTATGTACGAGAACGTACTGAATGCGGTCTTCAACACAGAGAAGAAGGACTATCCCAGTTACGTAGGCGGTGTCAAGATAGCCTCCGGCAGGTCCTTCGATGTTTCCAGCCCCATAGACAAGACCATAATCTTCGGGAGATTCCAGGAACCGGACGAGGGTTTGGTGGACAGAGCGGTGGAGGCCGCCGGTGAAGCCTACGATTCGTGGTCGGGGATCAGCCCTGCTGAGAGAGCGGGATATTTTGAGACGGCCAATGATTTCATCATGAAGCAGAGGTACAGGCTGGCCGGGATACTGACTCTGAGCACAGGAATGGTCAGGAAGGATGCCTTGGAAGAAGTGGACCGCCTGATCGAGATAATCGATGATGCATGTGCCTTCGTGCGTGAAGGTGAATGCGGTGATCCTGCGGGAGTATGGGGGGTCATAACCTCCTATAACTCACCGCTTGCGGCGCCGATGGGATTCGCAATATCTGCGATGATCGAGGGGAACACAGTGGTGATGATACCTTCAGGTCTGGTCCCGATGCCGGTTTATTCAGTATACAGCATATTGGAAATGGTCCGCCTGCCCGCCGGGGTATTGAATATCATAACAGACAAAACAGATGCTTCGGCAAAGGCGCTTGCAGACAGTACGGAGCTGGAGGGCATAGCGTTCTCAGGCTCGGGCGTATTGGCTGAGGATATGATGTTCATGCAGATGAATGAGGACCTGGCCTTCATAAATGAGACGAAGGGGATGAACCCTATACTGGTGTATAAGCCCGCCAGCATGAAGGAGGCCGCCAAACTTGTCGTAGACTCTATGGTCCTGTATTCCGGGCAGCGGACGGATGCCACATCCAAGGTAGTGGTCACTGCGGACGATGCGGATTCCTTCCAGAGGGCGCTGCTGCTGGAACTGAAGAACATCAAGGTCGGCGATCCGACGGAAAAGGAGAGCACCATGGGCCCCGTAATGTCCGAAAGGGATCTGGAAAGGCTGCTCTGTACGGTTGAATCCAATAGGGATAACCTCCTGTTCGGAGGCAAGAGGGTGAAGGGGGAGTTCCTGGAGAATGGCTATTTCGTGACCCCCGCAGTTTTCACAGGGCTTCCCGAGGAGCACGACCTCAATAACATGGACAATTCCCTTCCCGTGCTGTCGATACAGATAGCTCAGGATCTGGAGGATGCCGTGGAACTGATAAACTCCTCGGAATTCGGTGCATCCGCAGGGATCATAACCAAGGACGAGGGCGCGGCGGATTTCTTCCTGGGCAATGCATTGGCCGAGATAGTATTCATTAACGATTCCAGCAGGGTGGTGGGCACTGCGCCCAAGGTCTGAGGTCTCAGATCCCCCTTATGCGGACGTCTTTGACGTATTTCTTGGCCTTTTCGCCCATCTCTACCAGTACGGACTCGGGATACGGATCCAGGACAGTGAAGTTCTCGTCCAGACAGCTCACGGGACGGAACTGATGAAGTCTGTATCTCTTGGCACCGCGGATGTCCCTGAAGATATCTTCCATATCCTCCGGTTTGAGCAGGACCGGCACAACCGTGGTCCTGAACTCGTAGTCCACTCCTGATTCCATGATGATCCGGATGCTCCTCCTGATGTCGGAGACATCCGCCTCCACGCCTGTGACCGCCGAGTATCTTCCATCCAGCGGTGCCTTTACATCCATGGCGACGAAATCCACCATCCCTGCGCCTATCAGGTCGTCCAGCATGTCAGGTCTCGTCCCGTTGGTGTCGATCTTTATTTTCATGCCTAATTTTCGCAGCCTCTTGATGAGGCCGGGCAGATCTTTGTTCAAGGTGGGTTCGCCTCCGGATATGACCACGCCGTCAAGGAAATCCGAGTTCCTTTCAATGTAATCCAATATCTCATCCAACGGCAGGTCGTCTGTCTTATCGGGCGTCAGCACAAGACTGTGGTTGTGACAATACGGGCATCTGAAATTACATCCCGCCAGATAGATTGTGCATGCGACCTTCCCATCCCAATCGAGGAGGGTGGTCTTCAGGAAGCCCGAGATCTTCATGTTGCCGGGGATAATCATACGCTGTTATATCGGTTTCCCGCACATTCTTTTATTGGTATCCTTGTGATATACGGTACCATGACCTTTCGAGTCAGATTCGTCAGTGAGAACAAGACTGCTGAGGTGGAGCCCGGGACAACCATAGCGCAGGCTGCGGCAGCGGCGGGAGTGACCATAAACCTCCCCTGCGGGGGTCAGGGGAGGTGCGGTAAGTGCTCCGTCATCATAGGCAGTGAGATCAAGAAAAGGGTTCTCGCCTGTCAGACTCCGGTCGAAGAGGACATCGAGGTAATGACCCAGAAGGCCGCAGAGAAGAACAAGGTCGTGGGGATCACGGATCACAGGAGGATACCCGTGGATGACAAGACCTCTGTTACAAGCGGGCACGGTCTGGCCATAGATATCGGGACGACCACCGTGGCAATCGAGGTCGTGGATATGGACGATCATCTGGCACTGTATCGTGCCGCCGGCGTCAATATGCAAAGGGACCGAGGGGAGGATGTTCTGGCCAGGATGCAGTACTCTGCCGATGGCGGGGCATCGGAGCTCAAAGGTCTTGTGCTGAGCACGATAAACGATCTCCTGTATACCTTCACTGAGGGAACACAGAACATAAATGCGGTCTGCGTGTCAGGAAATACGGCAATGACGCACTTGTTCCTGGGTGTGGACCCCTCACCCATAAGGGAACCTCCTTACATACCGGTATTCGTCAAGGCCGAGACCACGGGATCAGGGAGCGGACTGGATGTCAGCCCGGATGCCCTGGTGTACACGATGCCGGCCATATCATCGTATGTCGGAGGGGACGTGGTGAGTGACATAACCGTGGCAGGAATGGATCTCTCTGAAGGAATGTCCCTCCTGATAGACGTGGGCACCAACGGCGAGGTGGCTCTGGGCAACAGGGACATGATGCTCGTATGCTCGTCATCAGCCGGTCCCGCATTCGAGGGATCCACGACAACATCGGGTATGCTGGCACAGTTGGGTGCGATAGACGGTGTGAAGGTGGAAGACTGCAAGGTGAGATACACTGTGATAGGAGGCGGGGAGCCGAAGGGCATATGCGGTTCAGGGATAATCGACCTTGTGGCTCAGCTGTTCGCCGCCGGCATGATCGACAGGCGCGGGAACTTCACGGAGAGGGCGGATGCGGAGGACGGGGTATTCACAATCGCACCGGGTGTTGTCATAACACAGTCTGAGATAATGGACATAATGCTCACCAAGGCTGCGATCTACTCTGCTGCAAGGACGCTGGTAAGGAGCATGGGGATAGGATTCGGAGATCTGGATAAGATCTACATAGCGGGCGGCTTCGGGAACTTCATAAACCTGGACTCAGCGATCACCATCGGGCTCTTCCCGGATGTGGACAGGTCAAAATATGTCTATCTGGGTAATGCATCCCTCGGCGGAGCGGTCAATTATCTGCTGTCGGAGAGCGTCCGGACCAGGACAGATGCGATATCTTGCAATGCGACATATCTGGATCTCAGTTCCGACCCCGCATTCTATGATGAGTACACCTCGGCGCAGTTCCTTCCGCACACGGAAAGGGATCAGTTCCCCTCGGTGCATTTTTAATAAGGATACGGGGTCTATGCTATGATGGATTGGAAGTTCGCTACCACTTTGATAGGGTCTATGCCCTTTTATGAGCCGGAGGATGCGCTTGACAGGATATTGGACGGAAGGGTGGACTGCCCTTCCTGGCCGCAGCTTTCCAGGGGGATCCGGGAGAGCATGTACGTGCAGACCGGAGCGCACCTTCCCGGGCTGAGGACAGAGGGGGAGAAGGTCTTCGTGAATCTGGATGATTATGATCCGACCGAAATATACGAAGCGATAGTATTCGAGAATGAGGAGTTCTTCAAACCTCCGGAGAAGTGCCACGCAGGGTTATACGGCCTTTTGGGCAACGACATCTCCCGGTTCAGGGCGGTTAAGGGGCAGGTCACCGGGCCCATAAGCGAAGGTCTGCAGATCCAGGATGTCAACGGACGCTCGGTGATATACGACGAGACCTACGGGGAGATAGTCAGGAAGACGGTCTGTATGACAGCCAGATGGCAGGCGCACAGGCTCATGAAGGCCAATGACTGTGTCATAATCTTCTTCGATGAACCATCCCTTTCTCTGCTGGGCTCACCTTTCGCTCAGATAAGCGAAGAGGATGCGGTGAATTGGATCAATGAGGCCATGGACGGAGTGGAAGGCTATCGGGCAGTGCACTGCTGCGGCAACACAGACTGGGGCATGGTCCTGAGGACCAAATTGGACATCCTGAGCTTCGACGCTTACTCATATTCAGACAATCTGGCACTATACATTGACGATCTGAAGGCGTTCATTGACAGAGGAGGCGCCCTTTCCTGGGGGTTGATCCCCAACAGAGAGGAGGATCTGAGCAGGGAGACCGTCAGGAGCCTATGTGCCAAGCTGGAGAATGTGATGGAGAAGCTCCAGAGCAAGGGCCTGGACAAAGGGCTGATAGCCCGCAGGTCCCTGATCACGCCGCAGTGCGGCCTCGAAGGGCTGACACCGGAAGCGGTGGACTCTGTACTGGATCTCCTCAGCGGGGTATCCAGGGAGATGAAGGGGAGGTACGGGTTTTGATAATCGCTCTGGCGGGCAAGGGCGGCGTGGGCAAGAGCACGATCTCCTCTCAGCTCATCAGACTGCTCTCCAGGGACGGGGTCGTCCTTGCAGTGGATGCGGACCCCAACTCGAATCTCTGCGATAAGCTGGGAATGGAACCGCTGGGCTCCGTGGGGGAGCTCAGGAATGACATCGTCAACAACCCGGACATAGTTCCTGCGGGCATAAGCAAGCAGGAGTATGTGGCGAACCATGTCCGTCAGATAATATCCGAAGAAGGGAATGTGGATCTGCTGGTCATGGGAAGGCCTCAGGGCCAGGGATGCTACTGCTTCGTGAACGGGGTGATGAAGGACTGCCTTGCCAAAATCATACCCGTGTACGATAATGTGGTGATAGATAATGAAGCGGGCATGGAGCATCTGTCCAGGAAGACGCTTCCCCGGACTGACGCCATAGTATTCGTTTCCGATCCGACACGGACAGGCATCAAGACAGCATCCCGGCTGTCCGGCATAGTCGACGAGGTCAGCATTGATGCCGGGCGGAGGATCCTGGTGATAAACAACGTGGCCGGTCCTGCGGACAGCCTTCTGAGCTACGCCGCAGAATTGGGCTTTGAGGATGTCTTCCTTATGCCCCATGACGAGTACATCGTCAGGTCCGCTGTGGAGAGCGAGTGCCTTGATATTCCGTCCGACACGGAGTTCGGGAAGGCCCTTGCGGTCCTGGCAGAGAGTCTTACTGGGAAGTGATCTCCTTCAGGTGCTTCGGGATGTGCTTTGACTCATTGGTTCCTACGATGACCTTCCTGCCGATGGCCTCTTCCAGTTTGCCGGACATGCGTGCTACGAGCCCCGGCACCACGACCGGACCGTTCGTTTTCGACAGCACGCCTGATTCCTCGAACGCTTCGGCTACCTTCTCAGGCTCGAATTTCCCTGCAGCATAGGCCGTCAGGACCGACAGCCCCTCTGTGTTGACTATCTGCAGCCAGACCGGTATCCTGCTCTTCTCTATGTCCGCCCTGACCGTGAAGTAGGTAAGGGAGAAATTGGTCGTGAACATCACCGGCGAATGCTCTCCCGGGTTGCCTATGGGGTAAAGGGCCTGCTTGACCTGTATCGGGACCTGCGGGTCTGTGTAGATGTTCTGCCTCAGGGTCATGAGGGGCAGGGCCTCGTAGTTCTTCAGATCATCGAATATGACGAGGCTGCCGTACTTCATAGTGGACACCGCCGCGATCGCCACGGCGTACTCCCCGCACCCCACTCTGTTCATGAGGGGATATCCCAGCGGCTTGAACTTCTTCTTCACCGCCGCACGTCTTGCAACGGTCTGATCCTCCAGGCATCTCTTGAGATTGGGGCATCCCAGATCAAGTACCAGATCCTCCGCCCCGGCGGCCTTCGCCTTCACAGAGAGATCGGCTGCGGATTCCGGACCGTCGGCTTTGATGCCCAGGGTGCAGCCGTGCTTCTTGGCCAGAGCAGCCATCCGGTCCAGATTGCCGGGCCCTGCACCGTAAATCATGGGGCGCAGTTTTCCCACGGCTTCGAGAGCCTTCTCCATGGCAGATACATCATCGGTTTCCAGGATAAAGGGCTTCTTCCAAAGAGCGGATACAGCCTTGGCGGTCTCGGCGAATCTGGAAGGATCGCCGCTCACGTTCTTGATCGATATCATGTCCGCTGCGAAGATCATCCCGACACGTTCGAAGCTGAGAGCGGAAACGGTATTCACTCTGTCCTCCAGAGCCTTCCCCTCCAGGTCATCGCAGACGGTCAGAGCGTATGCGGTCTGATTGACGAAACGGCGCTCATGGCGGTAGATCACTGTCTCCCCGCCCATCTCCACTGCCGATCCCCCCGTTCCGACGCTGACAGTGCGCATGAGGGGTGCCGCGGATTCGCTGAGAACAGCCTTAGATTCCTTGCTCACGTGCGGGCAGTCCTCTATCTTCGCCTTCTGGTTGGCCAACAGCATGGCGAAGGCGAGGCATGTGGGCTGTCCGCAGTCCTTGCAGTTGGTCTTCGGGAGCAATTTGAAGTATTCTATGGCGGTGGCCATCAGGACACCCCCGTCAGTTCCTCGGCGTACACCCTGGCCATATCAGCGGCTCCGGGCCCCCTCATTACGAGTATGTCCGCTCCGGAGAGCATTGCGGCAAGGGCGGTCATGGCCTCCCACCAGGCGACCCTGTGCTTCGCATCGCCAAGGGACGGATCGTCGGTGCTCACCGCATCCCCGACGTCCCAGGCTCCCGTGCAGTCGCACACCATGGGGACCTGCAGCATCCTGTCCCCTGACAGCGCCGCCAGCCTGATCCTCTCATTCACGGAGTAAGAGTAATCGAGCCCCATACCCAGGGCTGCCATGAGGGGGTCCATTGTTATGCCGTCCCTCCCGACACCGAAATCAGTGAGCAGGATATTCATCTGCTTTGCCAGGTTTATATCCAGATTCGAGAAGGCCAGGACCGCATGCCCGTTGGATACGCAGACCGCGGAGATTTTCTTGTACTCGTGCTCCTCTGTCTTTCCCAATATGATCTTGGTGCCCTTCATGGCACCTCCGACTGCTTCCGCCAGTTTATTATCGATATCAGGGATGCCGCATCCAGTGACCATGATCGGCAGCCCGGTCTTCTCAGCGATGCTCTTCACTATGCTGACGGCCGCATCCGGTGTTGTGCCCTTCTTGTCGGGGGCTGCGCCCGGGAACCTCATGCAGATCATATCTGCACCGATCTCCTTCCACATATTGGCCCATTCCACCGGGTCCTTCTGGCGGCCGTCGAACATCTCGGCAGCGATTTCAGGATAGTCGGTCAGATCATCGACCACCTCGCCCGCTATCATCGGGCGTCTCTTCAGCGTATTCTCGAAGGAGAGGAAAGGCATTCCGTCCGCGCCTCCGGCGACACAGTTGCCGAATACTATCTCTTCTATCTTACCTGTGTATTTCTCCTTCACTGATGGTATCTCTGCCATTTCATCACCTACAGGAGAGGCTCCATATGGAGGGCGGGATGATCAACCTCTGCCATCCACGCCATGAGCCCCTCGGCGTCATCTGTTATTGTTTCGTCTGCGATCTTGTCCATGAGGTCTGGAATTCCCAGATCCTGGCACCTTTTACCAAGCTCCTCGCCGAGCATCTCCTTGAGCCGCTTGGGCATCCAGGAGACTCTGGGCAGCCCACCCTCGGCGGCTATGAACTTCTCACTGGTTATGTACTTCCTGCCGACGCCCATGAACCCGGGGGTCTGCCTTCCCCCGCCTATGGAGCCGGCCAGGGTGGAGAATTTCATGCCGATCGGCGTCATGCCGAGATAATCCCTGTCAACGAGCACCACGGACTGCATGTCCACGGTCATCGCGATTATGACCTCAAAGCAGCCGCAGGAGGTCATCGGAGCGTCCATCAGGCTGTAGAGGCACATCCTCTCAACGGTACCGGATGATGCGGATGACACGACCTCATTGACTCCGGACCATTCCCCTTTGGCACTATCCAGTGTGACCCCCATGCTTACCGGCATATTGGGGCCGGAAGGGGCCAGTTCATTGCCCGCCTTCGCATCCAGCCAGTTAATCGCACCGCAAAGACCCAGTCTTTCCGGTGATATGATGCATATGTGCCCTGGAGCGAAGGACTGGCACATTGCGCAGGTGTAGAAACAGTCTACCAGATCATCTTTGAGGCCTCTCATCCTTTCATCTCTGGCACCATAGATTTCCTTGGCAGCTGGAAGGCGGCGCTCTATCTCGTCAGGGTCAGTAATTACAGTTACCTGGATGCGTGTGACGATCTTGCCGAACTCTTTTCTGACTGTATGCATCAGCATCTTGCCCAGATCTGTCATGCGGAAGCCCTTCGCCGCTGCCTTCTTGCTTATCCTGACCCAATTCGAGTTCCTCTGGCCGGTGTGCCAGATGCCCTCAGCGAAGTTTATGCCGCTGTGGAATCTGCGTTCCATGACAGGCTCCAGATCACTCTGCATATCCCTGCCGTAGACTTCTACGATCATAGCCAGAGGGATGACGGAGCCCTCAGATATCTTGTCCAGGTCCTTGCCTATGAGGAGGATCCTGCCGTCCTCTATCTCGCCCTCGTTCCTGGAGACGAGCAACTCGAAGGCTGTGCTCCTGCCTCCTCCCGCTTCCATGTATGTATCAGGCTTTCTCAGTACTTCTCCCTCGAAGGACGGACCGTAGCCGACAGGCAGATCCAGAGGTTCCAGTGTTACGATTATCCCTCTTTCCTCTATGCCCACCTGGACCATTCTCTCCAGGTCTTCGGTGCTCTTCACGGCACCGGGCACCTCCGGCAGATCGGAGTCTGTGATTATGGGCGCACTGTGCATGAGGGCCGCGAAGGCGATAGAGGCCTCCAGTCTGCTGAGATCTCCGGTCTTGATCACGAAGACCTTTGGTCTTTTGGCCAGATACGATGACAATTTTTCCCTGTCGCCGGACGTGACCCCTCCGAAAGTGAGGGCCGCACGTACATCGAAATTGAGGGCATGCACTATTCCCGTGAAGTTGCCGAGAGGATACATCATCCTGTCAAGCCCCATGGCGATGTCGTTCTCTCTCATCTTCTCTGCATATCCGGGTGAAAGCGTACCGGACGTCACAAGACCCAGCATGCCTTTTGACTGTATGTCCTTGGCCATCCGGGCCACGTTTCCGCTCTCCGTATCGCCCAAGAAAACCGCAGCTCCCGGAATGGTCTCGTCCACGAGACTGAGCCCCAGTTCCCTTATCACGCGGTCGGGTATGAAACCGTCCCGGTTCGCCTCTTCGGCACCGATATAGGTTATCGCTTCGAGGATGTCCGCTGCGTACATCGCATTCTCCCCTGCCGCCAGGCCGTCTTCCAGAGTAACATTTTTCGCAGGATCAAGAGAATCCAACAGCTCTGTCGCATCCCTCAGGGTCAGACGCTCTATGCCCTTCCAGGCGTACAAGGAAGGCACGCCGTACCCGGTCTCGGGATATTCCAGAATGGTGTTGTCTCCGTGCTTCGCAGAGGCCGCCCTGACGCATCTTTTGGCCAGTGACACCAGGGCATCAGACCCTTCTGCTGCAAGTGCCAGTAAGGACGGGACGTCGGGTGCCTTCACCTTCTCCAGCAGGAAGGATATCTCCTCTGCGGAATCAATGCCGTATTTGGAAGCCGTCCCGTCAACTGTCGGGGGAACGCTCATTTCAACTCCTCATACTGGGTCAGGACGAAGATCCCGTTCATGTCCTCCAGGGCATCCTCGAGGCTGATCCTGAACTCGTCCATCGACATCCTGCAGCCGCTGAAATCGGCCACCAGGTCCAATGTCATCGTCTGATAGCAGATCTTTATCTTGCTGAACACCGAGATGAGATTGACGTTCTTTGTCGCTATCCAATCCAGTACTTGGGTTATGGATCCGGGGCAGTCGGGTATCTCCAGACCTATCCTCACCAGTTTCGTCTCTCCTTTGAAGAATGAGATGGAGACGATCCAGGAGGCGTAGTCCGCTGCCACCATGACGGATTCTCCCTCGAAGTCCTCGAAGATGTCGCTGTACTCGACCGAGAGGTCATAGGTATTATCCTTGAGGGTGATCGGGACTCCTCTCCTGATCTCTATCTTGTCGGAACGCCCTTCGGTCCTGAAGACGCGGCCTATATCGGCAGGCTTGATCTGTATGTGATCTATCTTGGAGACAGAGGGGTCATTCCTCTCCTTCAGCTCGGCGAACTTCTCTGTGAGAATGCTCACTTCTCCTGCGAAGTTAAGGTCCACGAGCATCTTCCATATGATGATCGTATCGGATATGCCCTCCAGGGAGATGGAGTTCAGTATGTTGATGTCCCTGTCCCCCAGGAATCTGGCCGCCTGGGCGCTGGAGCCCGGCACATCCTGGATGTACATCGTGATGTTAGTAAGCGTCCTGTAGTTCTCCTGAGGATAAGTGGACAGGATGAGCTCGTATTTCTTCGGGCTCTCGTTATCGTACTCGAAAAGCGTGCTGTAGATGTATCCGCCGTCCACGAGCCCCATCATATCAGCCAGGGCGTTGTCCAACTTCACAGTCTTGTCTCTTACCTTGTCGAACTCCCAGTTCTTCATCCCCGTCTCCGAGTCCACCTAATCGAATGGAATCATATATCCTTTCTGTCCTGACTCTTCACCGATACCAGGGGCCGCATCCAACAAGGATCGGCATCGTCTTCAGAACGGACATCCTCCGGGGCCTTCGTGACATCCTCTTCGCCCGGCGTCATCTTCTGCGCCCCTTCGTGAATGTGTACTTACCCGGGATTCGCATCCGGGTCCCGACGGAATATGTGCACACCTGGCACTTCCTCAGGATCTCCGTCTCCCCTCCGTCCAGGGTGGTATTACTTATCCCGATCAGGGGATTCCTGCAGACTGGACAGATCTCCGGCAGATCTCTGTTCTCGGCATCGTTGTAGTCTATGGATATCTGGGACAGCCCCCTGTTCACGGCAAGGCGTCTGATGCGCTCGCCGCTGGCACGATAATTGCTGCCGTCCTTGTTGATCTCCCTGAGCACCAGTTCCGCCATCTCCGACTGGGATCTCACCTGCTGGTTCCTGTACATCACGATGAAGATGGCTTCGGACAGCCGTTCGTCGCTGGGTATGCTGTAGGACATCGATGATAGGGCATCACTTCTGCGTATATATTATTGGAGCAGAGTCCAGAAGACAACATCAGAGCCGGCACAGGTTCGAGAGCATGAATTATTAAACGGGTTTATCATCCCGTAGCACAAAGCGGGGGTTGCCGAGCGGCCAAAGGCGCGGGACTTAAGATCCTGTCCTCAGCGGTTCATGGGTTCGAATCCCTTCCCCCGCACCATCATATTCCAGAAAGTTAAAGAGTTTGATAAGGGGGCGGAGCCCCCGGTTTCAGTTCTTCTTCTCCTTGTTGAAGCAGAGGAACCAGTCAAGGCAGTACATGTCCTTGTTCTTGCCGGACATCCTCTCCTTGGCGCCTTCCATGGTGCCGGGAGCGGGGGAGATGGTGTCATCCCCGGGCATCCAGTTGGCAGGTGTCGCGACACTGTCCTTGTCCGCCTTCTGCAGTGCCTTGATGACCCTGACCATCTCGTGGAAGTTCCTTCCGGTGGACAGAGGGTAGTACTGTATGCATCTGACGATCCCCTTGGGGTCTATGAAGAACATGGCCCTGACGGCCTGCGTGTTCGAGCTGTTGGGCTGGATCATGCCGTATTTCTTGGCCACATCCATCTTCAGGTCCTCGATGAGGGGGAACTCGACATCCACGTTCTTCATGCCGTTCCACTCGAGCTCCTTTATCTTCCTCAGCCATGCGATGTGGGAGGTGAGACCGTCAACGGAGAGGCCGACGAGCTCGGTGTTGAGCGCTTTCAGCTCTTCTGCGCCATTGGCGAAGGTCATGAACTCTGTGGTGCAGACAGGCGTGAAGTCAGCCGGGTGCGAGAACAGAATGACCCATTTCCCTTTGTAGTCTGAGGGGAAATTGAGACTGCCCTTGGTCGTAACAGCTTTGAATTCCGGTGCATTGTCCCCGATTAAGGGGAGAGAACGATATTCTTCTTCCATGCTTTATAACCTCCAACCGCTGACGGATTAAGCATATAAAAAGTTCATTAAGCTACCATCTCTGAACTCATGGGACAGAATCAATTATATCTGTAAATTCAGATGACATGTGAGGGAGCACCTATGTCTTCAGAGGATGAAAGGAAGAAATTCAATGTACAAGTCCTCGAGACGTTCGCGGCGTTGATAACGTCCGCATTCGGTCTCGTGGCAGCTCTGTCTTGGAACGAAGCGATCAAAGCAGCCGTCAATAAGGTATTCGGTACGGCCAACGATCTGATGGGGATGGCGATATATGCTGTGATCGTGACCATTCTTGCGGTTGTGATGACAACACTCATCGCCAGGAGCCTGGCAAGGGCCAAAGAGAAGATCTGATCGGATTCTCCCGACAGCGGCTGAAACCCTTTACCCCCTATTATATTCGGTTTCGGGCTATCTTTAAGTAGGTTAACCTGTGTCATCAACCAGGAGTTTTATCTTGGTAAACACGGAAGACAGCGCAACGGACGGCACGGGTGACAGCAGGGGCACATTAGTTGTTAACAAACCCCGGAGCACTTATAAGAAACGAAAGCCCAGGACCAAGACGAAGGAGCATTCCAAAAGGCAGGCCATGCTCAATACGCACAGAGTGGCGCCCTTCAAGTACGATCTGAATGAGATAATCGTCTCTACGCAGATGGATGAATCCAAAGCATCGTCTTTCACGGCATCCGTCATAGCCAAGGCGACACGCATATCCACCAAGGATGCCAAGGATTTCGTCAGGACCTTCATCGAAGAAGGGGATCTCACGAAAGAGGAGACGGACAGGATATGCAGACTGCTGGACAGATACAGTAAGTACCGCTGATCAAAAAAAGGCTATTTTCCGTATTTTGAAACAATATTTCTTTGAAACACATTTTTATGAAATATAATTCCAATATCACTTCTTTAAAAAGGTGATATGGAACGATGTTGCATTTTCTTGCGGACAACGTATATATAGCGCTCAGAGAATAACACATTGGGATTACTATGGGCTACGAAGAATTATTCCCTACAAACGATCTCAACGGATGGCACGCAAATGCCGCCAAGAGATTCGCAAGCCCCTTTGTGGACAACTACCACGACAGAATCGACGTTGATCCTATCATGCTGTCGAACGCTGCCGTGCACTGCGGGTTCACGATCAGGGACTTCTACGAGAAACCGGAACTAGGAATACACTGTGTCGGATACATCGCCGAGCTGTTTGACCTGCTGCCTGTCACGCACTGGTTCTTCTCTCTTCCGTGGGTAAGAGAACTGGGCATGACTCTGGTATACAAGGACACGCTCCCGCCGATCCCCACAGGGCCGATATATGAGCCGACCGCAGAGGGCATTGAGAACCTGAAACCCATCGAGAAGGAAGACCTTCTGAAGGGATCGACCATACCTCTGTTCTACAACCTGTATGACTATGTGCAGAAGAACCTGCCTCACACGCTGGTTCCCATATCATACGGGTTCGACCTTGTCGGAGCATCCGCAGAGCTGATCGGAGTCGAGAACTTCATCATGTGGACCTTCACCGAGCCTGACCTGGCGCACAAGCTGGTCGATACCTTCGTTGAGACCTCCATAAACGGTGCGGACGCTTTGTCTGACAAGTACGGTATGGCAATGCTGATCGTCGGATCCGTTCTGGCGAACAACGATATATTCGCGGACGAGCAGGTAGAGGAGTACGGTGCCAAGAAGATGGGCCACTACGTGGACCAGTGCTTCAGAAAGGGAGCCGGACCTCAGATATTCTACCACCTGTGCGGTAACCACGAGACCTCCTATAAGGTCTTCAGGAACAACCTGGTATGGTCTCCGTTCACGGTTATACATGTCGGATACAAGGGCCGTATCGACTTCCCGTCCGAACTGCTGAAGCAGGAGTTCCAGGATGTCGCGACCTGTATGGGATCCGTCGACACGAAGCTGATGATCAACCCGAACCCGAAGGCGGTGTACGAGCGCTCCAAGGAATGTCTCCTTGCCGGCCGCGACGCCAAGAAAGGGTTCATTCTGGGCAACACATGCGAGACGCCCCCGTACACGATACCGGGTAACCTCCTCGCTATGACCAGAGCTGCTAGGGACTTCGGTACCTACGGAACGTGGTGAGGTGACAGAAATGGCAATAACATTCAGCGATGCTGCGAAGAAGAACATGGAAGTCAAGGGCCTGAAGGAAGACGATATCAAGAAGATAATCGAAAGCGCCGGAACTGACAGGATATTCAACGGAGAGAGATTCATCGCCAAGAAGGTGATCGGGGATCTCACCGTATATGCTGACTACTCCGGTAAGGACGGCAACATCACCGTTAACGGTGCATACTGCCACAAGCTCTCCATCAGGGACATCGTCCTCACAGGTGAGGATTCCGGCTGGAAATACTGCAAGAACAACAAGCCCGTCATGAAGGGTCACACCGACCTGGAGTACATGGGCGCAGTAAGGTCCGGCCCCTCCCTCGTGGAGCCCGAGTCCGGTGAGTCCTGGTTCGAGGAGTACCTCGCAAACGGCGCACTCACAACGGCCGAGGGTCTGTTCGAGCAGAAGAGAGCGTGATCCGGCAACGGATCCCGCCAAACGTTTTCCTTTTACTTTTATTTTCTGCTTTCAGCAGTTGTTATATCTGAGCAGGAACTTTCCATTTCACAATGGCTAATAAGATAGGCGAGACCAATGCCCTGTGCCCTGTGTGCCTGAAGACCATACATGCGGATAAAGTGGAAGAGGGCGACGACATCTTCATCGTCAAGACGTGTCCCGAACACGGAGACTGGAAGGTAAAGATATGGTCCGGTGCGAAGAATTACAAGGATCTTTACGAATTCGCAGCCGTTCCGAAGACGCCTAAGAAGAGAGCCGTGGGCGAGATAAAGGACTGTCCCCAAGAATGCGGTCTTTGCGAAAAGCATCTGCAGCATACCTGCCTCGTGGTCGTTGAGGTGACCAACCGCTGCAATCTGAACTGTCCCATATGTTTCGCCACAGCCAATGGGTGCGGGTATGATTTCCATCCGGACATGGAAACGATAAGAGGCATGTTCAAGACCATAGTCGATTACGTCGACAGCCCGCGCTGCATACAACTGTCCGGAGGAGAGCCCACGGTCAGGGACGATCTGCCGGAGATAGTCAGGATGGCCAAGGAGATGGGCATCGAGCATGTTGAGGTGAATACCAATGCCCTGCGCATATCCGGGGACATAGAATATCTGAGAGCGCTCAGGGATGCCGGTGTCGATGATTTCTACATGCAATTCGACGGTCTGAATGACGAGATATACATGAAGACCCGGGGAAAGCCCCTTTTTGACGTCAAGAAGAAAGCGATAGAGAACTGCAGGGAAGTGGGCGGCGTAGGGATAACCCTGGTGGTCACAGTATCTCCGGATATAAATCTCGATTCCGTGGGCGAGATCATCAAGTTCGCAGGAGAGAATGTCCCTGTTGTTAAGGGGGTGCATTTCCAACCCATAGCCCATTTCGGGAGATATCCCGAGGATCCGAAGGACGAGAGCAGGGTCTATCTGTCAGATCTCACCAAGGCGATCGAGAAGCAGACCAAGGGCATGCTCAGGGCGGATAATTTCATGCCCACCTCATGTGCGAATGTGCACTGTGATCTGAAGTCCCTTTCGGTGGTCCTGCCCGACGGCAGTCTGTTCCCGTTGACAACGATGGCCCTGGGTCCGCCCAAGAAGACGGACAATGTTGCCGAGAAGACCAGAACGGAACTCTCCACATACTGGAAGGTGATAGAGGAGACGATGGACGGAAGTTCCAACAGTGAGGATAATTCGTGGAAATCCTTTGTCAAGAGGGCCAAGACACATTATCTGACAGTATCCGCGATGGCTTTCCAGGACGCATGGACCGGTGAAACTGAAAGATGGGAGCGTTGCTGCATACACGTGGTGACGTTAGACGGTAAACTGATACCCTTCTGCCTGTTCAACGTCACAGCAAAGGACGGGACCACGATGTATCGCAGGAAAACATTCTGCGTATGATCTATCTACGGGAATACCCGAAGGATCCGTGGTAGTTCTTCACAACTCCGTTCATGTAGTTGGAGAGGAACTTCTCCTTCTCTTTTGTGTTGACGACAAGGCCCTGCATGGGGAACTCGGTATCGCAGTGTATGCATCTGACATACTTGCAGTTCTTGGTGCTCTGAGGGCAGGATCTGCATGCGATGGCTCTTGACTGGAAGAGACTGAATTCCTTTCCGCATCTGGGGCATTTGAACCTGTGTGCCGCGGACAGCATCTGAGGCGTAACGCCTGATCTTGCCATTTCCGGTGTAAGTGTCATCTTAACGGTCCTCCTAAGGCCATTCCCCTATTTACATCCAGCGGACGACGCTTCCCCGATATAATCTTATACGGTCGTACCAGTCCCACACCCCATGGAAATTATGAATTCCATGAAGGCATTTTTCGTAAGGCGCATGCTCCTGTCCAGGAAGGTACCCAAGGACTGCGAGAACCCTCTGGAAGGATGGATGGCCATCAAAGCAAGGGAAACTCTGAAGAAGAGCGGTTTCAAGCTTCAGGATTATGAAAGGAAGGATACGATAAGTAGAGAGGACTTCGAAGAGTACCAGCTCCTGAGATTCAGAGAGCAGATGAAGTATGCGGAGGCAGAGGCACCGCATTACAGGAATCTGTACAAGGATGCAGGGATCAGGCCTGAGGACATAAGAACTTACGAGGACCTGGAAAGGGTGCCGTTCACATATTCTCATGAGCTGGCGGAGAAGCAGCTCGCCTTCTGCGGGGTATCGGCCACTAAGCTTGCGAAGGAATTCACAACCACCGGTACAACCGGGACCAGGAAGAGAATCGGATTCACCTCCGGGGACCTTGTGGACAAGGTGGACATCATCGCATCTGCTCTTTCGAACATCGGTATGAGGAAGGGGGATTCGCTTCACATAATGTTCCCTGCCGTCTCGGCATGGGATCCCAGCCTGTTGATGTCCGCCGCCTGTAAGGTATTGGGCTATGGGTCGTCCACATGCACGGATACGGACATAAAGGTGCAGATGGAAGTTATGAGGGAGGCAAAAACCACGCATATAATCGGCCTTCCGTCGTTCATCTACAGAGTTACCGCCCTTATGGGCAAGGAGACGGATCTCAAGGCCCTGAAGATAAAGAAGATAATATCGACCTCCGAGCCGTTGTCTGAGAGCGTCAGGGGTGCGCTGGAGGATGCATGGGGATGCAAGGTCCTGGATGTATGGGGGATGACAGAGATGGGACTGGCATGTGCAGTGGAATGCGATGAGCAGGACGGCCTGCACACCGATGAAGCGAACATCCTCTTCGAGGTCATCGACCCGGAGACAGGCAAGCACGTGCCTCCGGGGCAGGAAGGGGAGCTGGTGGTCTCCGGTCTTAATTCACAGGGGACGATCCTCCTGAGATATCGTACGAGTGACACGGTGTCCATGCAGGATCCGCCCTGCAAGTGCGGGATGTCCTTCAACAAGAAGCTGAACAAGCCCCGCGGCAGGATGGATATGCAATTCAAGGTCGGCATGGGATACAAGGTGTATCCTTTGCTGTTCGACGAGGTCCTGTTCAAGGAGAGCGATGTCGTGGAATATCAACTGAGAATCACGAAGGAGGGCTACAGGGACGTTCTCACATTCGAGGTGGAGACTCTTGTGCCCGGTGATGAGCTGAAGGAGAGGATAATCTCCATGGTATCTGACGTGAGAGAGATATCCGACGGTATCGCAGAGGATCTGATAGACATACCCAGAGTCGAATTCGTAGAGGTGGGGTCCATGGAATACTCCGCCAAGGCGAAGAAGATAGAGGACCTAAGGGAAAACTACGATTAGATCCCCTTCGAGGCTTTGACCACGCTGTTGAGCAGTCCGCTGTCGTTGCAGCGTTCCAGGAACGTACCGGTGACGACAGCATCTGCTCCCGCCTCCCTTGCGGCACGGGCAGCCTCCGGCGTTCTTATGCCTCCGCCTACGATGAGGGGGACCTTCAGTATCTCCTTCACCGCTCTGACCATCTCGGGGGGTACCGGAAGATCGGCACCGCTGCCCGCCTCCAGATATACGAAGCTCATTCCGAGGTATTCCGCGGCGAGAGCACATGACATAGCCTTCTTACGGTCGTCCCTTTTGATGAGATCAGCCTTTCCCACCTCACCCACTCTCATGCCGGGTTCCACTACGATGTAGCCCATGCTTATAGGCTCGATCCCGAGTTTTCTGATGGCAAGGCTTGTGTGGATCTGAGCATTCATGACATAATTCAGATCCGTGCTGTTGATCATGCTCATGAAATAGATTGCATCGCAATGGGGGGAGAGAGCCTGGGGCCCTCCCGGGAAGAAGATCACCGGCAGCCCGGTGGCCTTCTTTATGGCGATGGCCGTTGCGTCCAGGTTCTCCTGGGTCACGCCGGTGGATCCGCCTATCATCACAGCATCCGTACCTGCCTTCTTACATTCCAAGGCGATCCTTGCCGCCTCATCCGGTGTTTGTTTGTCAGGATCCAGAAGGGACATGTGCAGCGTCCCCTTGCTGATCCCGTCCATCAGATATTTCTTAACATTCATGATAATGCTCCGAGCACAAATGCCACAATGGCTGCGAACATGGCGGCCTTAGCCGTTTTCTGAGCCTTGCGGGGGTCTTTGAAAACAACCAAGGCAGCGTATATAAACATTGCATCAGCAAGCAGGACCGAGAGATACAGGATTCCCAACTTGCCGCTGAAGAAAGGCCACAGACTCAGAACGGGACCTGTGACGAAGAAGGCCGCGGATACGAATGCCGCATTCCTTTCACCGATCATCATGGGCAGGGTGCTCCTCCCCTCATCGCTCTCCATATCCTCTATGTCCTTGGTCACTTCCCGCCCCGTAGTCGCCAGGAAGGCCATCACTGCGAATATGGCCGCATCGGCCATGTTGCCGACCACGGCACCGCCGAACAGGAAGACCATTCCCGTCAGAACGCCTATCGTAAGGTTGCCGGCGAAGCCCTTCTGCTTCAGCACCATCTCATAGAGGACCATCAGGATACATGCGGCGACGACTATGCATGTAAGCGGGGCACTCCTCATCAGGACAGATATGAGACATGCCAGCACAAGGGATGCCAGGCCGACCCGGAGCGCATGCTCCGGTTCTATCTCGCCCATGGGTATCGGGCGTTCGGGATGCGCTGTCTTATCTATCTCCCTGTCCACGTAGTCATTAACGGAGTTCCCTCCGGCCATTACGGCAACGACGATCAGACATGCTATCAATATATTGATCCAGTATCCTCCGATATCCAGGCCCGCAGCTATGAAGGCGCCGGCTATGACGCCGATGAAACCCATCACTGCATTCCCGAGCCTGAAAAGCCTGAGATATCTGTTCACGCAGCCGTAACCGCTTTGGATATAATTAAGTCAGTTCCTCAGAACATGATAGTATCTGGACAGGGATCCGTGAACCCTCTGAACATGCAGGCTCTCCATACTGAGGGGCGAAGGGTCCAGTTCATGGGGTAGGACCACTCCCGCAGTACCGTTAGGTTTCAGCACCGTGCCGAAGGACATCATGGCTCTGGCATAGATGCTGTCGACATTCTCCCCTCCCGTTTTTGTTGACCTGCCGTACGGAGGGTCCGTGGCGATGACATCCACGGGACAGAATCTGCCGCCTATGTCAGATACGTCCAAAACATCGCTGTCTTCCAGCTCCAGACCAAAGAAATCCATGTTCTCTCTGGTCCCGGCTACCATCTCCGGGTCAAAATCAGAGGCAACGGCCCTCATCCCCATCGACGCAGCTTCGATGACTATCCCCCCGGTGCCGCAGAACGGATCGAGGACCAGGTCCCCTTTCCTTGCGCCTGTGAGATTGATCAATGCCCTGGCATATTTGGGATGCAGCGATATCGGTGAGAAGAAGGGCCGCTCGCTAACCTTCCTGTTCTCCAAAGTCTCCCTGTCCACGGCCCTGTCGGAGAGGAATATGTGGATCATATCGCTCATCAGGATCCTGACCTCTATGTCCGGGTCTTTGAGGTCCACGTCATTGGTCCTGGATAATTCATTTCCCAGTTTCCTTACGAGGTCCTGGGAGTCTACCCCCCTGATCATCCCTTCGAACCTTTTGCATCTTATGGAGAAAGTACCTTCCGGTATCCGTATGCCGCCGAAGTCTGAGAGATCGTCCGGATGAAAGGAACCGAGATGCCTTCCTATGTGCCGTGTCAGGGAGATCCTCTCAGCTATGGGGTCCACCGCATCCCGTTCGAACGATGCAATCAGATAGCCCGGGCCCGAAGACATTGCCTTGAATCCCGGCGCTTCCGCCTTGAGGCATCCCAAAGCCTCGGCTGAGCAAAGGCTGCCATGCTCTCCGGAAAGCTCAAAAAAGAAAGGGGAGGGGCTCACACCCCTCCAATGTTTCAGTCTTTAATACCATCTTCGGTTATCATGAAGACCGCTTCGCCCTCGGGCATGTTAGGGGAGTCTATGAGTCTGGCGACCCTCTTCCCTGCTTTACCCTTGCGCAGATAGATGCGGAATGTAGCAGTGTGACCTACTATATGTCCGCCTATGGGCCTGGTAGGGTCTCCGAAGAACGCATCCGGTTTGGATGAGACCTGGTTGGTAACGGCTATCGCAGCATTATTCAGCGTGGCGAAGCTCAGGAGATCGTGCATGTGGCGGTTCAGCATCTGCTGTCTTTCCGCGAGAGCGCCACGGCCTATGTACTCAGCCCTGAAATGGGATGTGAGCGAGTCAAGGATCAGCAGTTTGATCTTCTTCGTCTTCGCCAGCTCCATTGCTTTGTCCACCAGCAGTATCTGATGCTGGGAGTTGAAAGCCCGGGCCACGTGTATCTTCTTCAGCACTTCCCCGGAATCGATGCCGAGATAGTTCGACATCTGGATGATCCTCTCGGGCCTGAATGTGTTCTCGGTGTCGATTATCACGACCTCTGAGTCGAATCCGCCCATCTCTTCGGGAAGGGTAGCGTTCACTGCCAATTGGAAGCAGATCTGAGTCTTGCTGCTGCCGAACTCCCCGAAGAATTCCGTTATGGCCTGCGTTTCAAGCCCGCCGCCCAAAAGCTCGTCGATGGCCTTTGAACCTGTCGTGAGCTTGGTGACGCTCTTCCTTCTCTCAAGGATGTCCTCTCCGGTCTCGAAGTTGCCTATGTCCGCAAGGACCTTGGCGCCTTCAATGATGTCTGCAGCTTTCTTATCGCCTAATTCGCACTTTTCGGCCAGATCGGCCGGGGAGGCGACAGCGATTGTCATCAGATCGTCGTAACCCGCTTCACGGAGTTTTTCTGCTATAGCCGGTCCTACTCCTGGTATGTCTTCAAGGGTTTCGTTGACCATTTCTTAACCTCAGCATTCACTAAACGGTTCAGGTATTTAAGCGGAGAAAGGGGGGTGTCCGAAAACGGGCGAAAAACGGACGGCCTTATAAAACTATAAATGGAAGACATCGGTTGTCGTCTGCAATGGCTAAAAAAAGAAGACGCACCAAGCCGAAGGAGGAGGAGTATGAGTTCGTACCCCCGGACTTCGACGAGAGGGAGTTCATCCTCAAGGACATCTACGGGACGAAGATTCTGCTGGTAGTGTCGCTTCTGGCGATCCTGATGGGCATCGTCGCATCATTCATACACAAGGCCTGGGAGTGGTACGGCGGTATGCTGCTTCTGATCCTGGTCATCGCAGGCATGAAGGAGCTCATGAAACTGCTCAGATTCGATCTGGATCTTATCGAGGCCAAGACCATGGTGGGGAATTACATTCTGTTCTTCCTTCTGTCCCTCGGCACATGGATACTTCTGATAAACCCGCCATTCGCCTGATTCATATCTCCCAAGGCAGTTTCGGGTCCAGAAGATCGGTCAGCAGACCTGCGTCCGCCATCGACAGCGTGTCGTCGTGATCCAGGATCCTCATTGTGGCAGGGTCTATCTCACGCCCTATGCCTGAGAAGACCGCTTCGTCCGCGAGCATCTCGGCCGCAGTGAAGTACATCCTCTCAGCTATGACCTTCCAGGATCCGTCCTCTATGAAAGGCTCGCCGAATTCGTTGTTTCTCCATTTCTCGAGGAATGATCCGGCAGAGCCGACCCACACCGGGGGGCCCACGTGCTTGAACGTCTTCGAAAGAAGGTCCCTCTCCAGTTCGAATATGAATGCCAGATCCTCACGGCCGAGATCGTGAACCGCCCTCAGTACATTGAAGGAGAAGGCATCCAATTTCTTGGAGAGCGCATAACGGGTCTTCCACATCTGGGAGTGCAGATTGTCCTCGTTTATGTCGGGTCTTTTGAATATCACGGTCAGCAGACGGCTTCCGTGCACCTTCACCAGTCTTCTGAGCTCGGATGTGGGCGCAGGCACCCTGTCATTCGGGAAGAAGAAATTCTCTGACGGTTCGTTGAGATACGCCTTGCATGCGGTTATGAACAGGGCGAAGGTATCTACGTGAACGGCGGATGCGACATTCCTGCGGGGGTCCACCGGATCATAGAATACCAGGGGAGCGACCATCGGAGGCCCCTTCTTATCCATAGATATGGAAACGCCCTCCTTCCAGGTCGCCCCCGCTTCCAGCACGGATCTGAAGTCACCGTACCGTATCACAAGCAGTTCGCAGAGGTATCCTGAGAATCCTCTGTTGTTAGGCTCGGCGCCGTAGGCCCATATGCCCTTCATGAACGTCTTCAGAAGACGGATCTGGTCCTTCGCGGCCGCATCTGTTTTGGAGAGCACATAATCCGTATGGAAAGGGGTCCTGTCGACGGCGGAGAGCATCTTCTCCGGGCTCGTTACCTTGTAGCAGGGGACCAGGTCCACTTCGAAGCCGTCGTATGATCCAGTTGTGTAAGGGTGCTCAGCGTACATCTTCCTCCCGCCGAGGATGTCCTCTCCGATGCGCAGTCCCTTTCCCTCCATCGTTTCTCTCGGAGTATCCTCGGGGAACATCACGAAAAGATCTATATCGGGTTCTGCCAGGAATGTGCCCTTGGCGACGGATCCCACGCACCTCACCTCTGCAGCGATGTCTTTCTCGGCCAGATATCTCTCGGTCTCGGCCGTCATCTTCTCCGTGGTAGCCCTGATCCTGTCTGAAAGCTCGGGATCGGGCACGATCCTCCGAAGCACTGCATCCTCTACGCTCACGGTCAGACTCAAGGGTTCCGTCGATTAATCCTTTGCTATTTATGCCCATGATGTCCTGACGGAGGCATATGCCGTACCGTACGGGCAGTGAGAGGAGGATACCGCGTCCTTCGGATGAAAATATCATAACGACGGCATCTCTTCCGTCCGTTCCCGCACCAGAACCTTTTTATTACATGAATAGTTATTGACATATGTCAGAAACTAAAATACCCCGGGCACACATTACCCTCACGGGATTCAAGTGCCATATAGGAGAAACCGATCATGCCGCGTCCAAAGAAACGGAGAAATGTCTGCCGGCTCCCAAACAGAAGGGAGTACGGTCCGCTGAATGAGAATTTCAGTTCGGAGGAGATAATCTGCATGGACGTTGAGGAATATGAGACGATACGCCTCATAGATCACATGGGCATGAAGCAGGATGAATGCGCGGACCGCATGGGCGTTGCCCGTACGACCGTGCAGGACATCTACAGCAAAGCCAGACGGAAGATGGCGAGATCCCTCGTAGAGGGGATACCTCTGGTGATCGGAGGAGGCAACTACAGGGTATGCGAGTACAGCGGGGACTGCCACAGACGGAAGACCTGCAGGCGCATTCGGGGTATGGATGCGATAAGCGCATCAGAGAGACAGGAGGAATGAAATGAAAATAATAATGCCAGTCAACAGCAAGGCGGAAGATCCGGATATAGCCCAATCGCTCAGCAGAGCACCGTATTTCATGATCTATGATACGGATGCGAAAGCTTCGGATTTCATATCTAATCCGGCCATGGACAGCCCATCGGGCGCAGGGGTCAAGGCCGCTCAGATAATAATAGACACGGGAGCAAAGGTCCTACTGACCATACGGTGCGGTGACCGTGCTTATGAAGTGCTCAACGGGGGGAACATCAAGATAATGGCAGCTGCCCCCGGGAAGGCGAAGACGAACATAGATACATACCTGGGAGGGGGCATGAATGAACTGGAGACAATCCATGAAGGGCATCACGGCGGGGCCAACTGATGAATATCGCGGTGCTAAGCGGCAAGGGAGGCACCGGCAAGACTATGGTGTCGGTGAATCTCGCGAAGGTCGCAGGAACCTCTGCATATGTGGACTGCGACGTGGAAGAGCCGAACGGCCATCTTTATCTCAAACCGAAGGAAGTGGTGTCCGAGGAGGTATCCGTTCTCGTGCCCCGTTCCGACCCGGACAAATGCGACGGATGCAGAGAATGCATAGAGTTCTGCAGGTTCAACGCAATGGTGTACACCCTGGACCGCGTGAAGGTGTTCAACGAGATGTGCCACTCATGCGGGGGATGCGCCGTGATCTGCCCGCAGGAGGCAATCACGGAGCACCCAAGGGCGATCGGGCGCGTGGAATCAGGAATCTCCGGGGATGTGCACGTCCGCACAGGGGTTATGGACGTGGGAGAGGTGGCAGGTCTGCCTATAATAGCCAGGCTCCTTCAGAATCCTTCTGTGTCGGAAGAGGACCTCACATTCATAGACTGCCCCCCCGGCAGTTCATGCTCGGTCATGGAAAGCATAAAGGACGCAGATTTCTGCGTGCTGGTCACCGAGCCTACGATATTCGGGGCGCATAATCTGGACGTTGTGGTGGAATTATCCCGTGCATTCAACAAACCCTTCGGGGTGATACTCAACAAGGACATCGAAGGCGAGGCGAATCCCTCGGAGGAGTATTGCTCCGAGAGGAACATCCCGGTACTGGGCAGGATTCCGTTCGACAGGGAGCTGAGTGATATCACCTCCGAGGCAAGGATAGCATCGGAGGAGAGCGCTGAATTCAGGGAGATGTTCCGGAAGATCCTGGATAATATCCTGGAGATGACGGCATGAAGCAGCTCCTGATCCTGAGCGGAAAAGGCGGATCCGGCAAGACGACCGTCGCAGGTGCCCTGATCCGCCTCTTCGAAGCGAGGGCATGCGCGGATTGTGACGTGGACGCACCGAATCTTCATCTGATACTCAAGTACGACGGCACAGAGGAAAGGAAGGACTATTTCGGCCTTCCGAAGGCCCGCATCGACGAAGGGACCTGCACTATGTGCGGGCTCTGCTCGGAGATGTGCCGTTTCGATGCCGTCAATGTCGGAATAACGACGACGGTCGATGCACGCGTCTGTGAGGGGTGCGGGCTCTGTGAGGTGATATGCCCTGTCGGAGCCATAGAGATGCGCCCTGCAGTGGCAGGAGACATCAGATTATTCACAGATCCGGAGAAAGGGATATTCTCGACCGCACAGCTGAGGGTAGGCAACGGTACGTCGGGCCTGCTGGTCACCGAGGTCAAGAAGCAGATGGTCAAGGCGGGCGGAGGCGAGGAACTGGCGATCATAGACGGATCTCCGGGAATCGGGTGCCCCGTCATAGCGTCCATTTCCGGCGTCGACATGGTATTGATCGTTGCGGAACCGTCCGTATCCGGGCTCAGTGACATGGAGAGGATACTCGATACGGCCAAAGGTCTGAAGGCCCACTCTGTCGTATGCGTGAACAAGGCCGATCTGAATGCCAGGCTGACGAAACGCATAAGGGAGCGCTGCGAAGAGAGGGAAGTGCCGTACATAGGCGAGATCCCTTATGACCCGGAGGCTGTGAAGGCTGTGAACCGCGGCCTTACTCTCGCAGATGCGGACAGTCCCGCCGGTGACGCCGTCCGGGACATCTTCGGCAGGGTTGAAGAACTGCTTTTCGGAGAGACCGCCTGATGAAGGTACATGTTCTGACTGATAACAGATCGGTCCCCGGCGGGCCCAGGGGCGAACACGGGCTGAGCCTCCATCTGGAGTCAGAGGCAGGGAGCATCCTCTTCGATACAGGGCAGAGCGATATGTTCTCCGGGAATGCGGAGATCATGGCAGTGGACCTGTCAGAAGTCCGTATGGCCGTCATATCCCACGGGCATTACGATCACGGCGGGGGGATCCCGAGATTCCTGGAGGTCAACGGGAGCGCTCCGGTATATGTGCACAGAAAAGCCTTCGATCGCCATCTGGCTCTGAGATCCGGCGGGAGATATGAGGATATAGGTCTGGATCCGGGGCTCATGGATGATGCCCGTATGGTCCTGACGTCCGGGAAGGTCAGACTGGGGGACGGTATCACGATATTCAGTGAGGTCGGAACAGAATATCCTGTCTCGGAGAGCAACAGATCCTTATTCGCAGGGTCAGAGGGCAACGTCCGTCCGGACGATTTCGAGCATGAGCAGCACATGATCGTCGAAGAGGGCGGGAAGTCCGTATTGATCACCGGATGCGCTCACCGCGGGATCGTCAACATCGTCGCCGAGGCCAAGGAGATCCTGGGAAGATACCCCGATCTTGTCATGGGAGGATTCCACCTCAGGATAAGGCCCGGGAGCGGAGAGGACCTGCAGTATGTACGCGAGATGTCCCAGGCCCTTTCGGATACAGGGGCCCGGTTCTGTACCTGTCACTGCACCGATGATTCGGCCTATGAGGTGATGAAGGAGATGATGGGAGAGAGCGTGCAGCTTCTGAGAACAGGAGATATATTGGAGATATGATGTCGGGCAGAATATCACGATTAAATGATTTACAGAGAGAAAGGAGAGAGAAAATGAGAATAATAGTAGCAAGTGATGGAGAGAACGTGACCCAACATTTCGGTCACTGCAGATATTTCAGGGCATATGATGCCGAGAACAACGTTATAACGGGCTCAGAAGCCATAGAGAACCCGGGACACCGCCCCGGATTCCTGCCGGTCTTCCTCAAAGAGCGCGGGGCGGACGTAATAATATCCGGCGGTATGGGCGCCGCAGCCATAGATCTGTTCAATGAGAACGGCATCGAGGTCATAGTGGGCGCATCCGGGGATGCCAGAGCTGCAGCGGAAGACTATCTCAGAGGGAATTTGAAATCCACCGGGGAGGTCTGCAACGATCATATACACCACGATGAATGCGGTGAATGAACGGAAATCGAAACAACAGAATGCGCAGCATTCCGGGATCAGGGAGCCGGCCGCTCCGTGCGGCCGTACCGTCCCGGGATGCTGCGCCAATAACGGCCCGGATACCGCGAAGGATCCGATGCCGGTGCATGCGGCAGTCATCGGGAGCATGAACCGTTCCTGTGTGTGACTTTCGCTGCAAAGAGGGCCGTCCGCCGGTCCCACAGTATATATCAGCACAGTGTTTCAGTCGGAACATATGCGGCGTTGCGGGAGGTGCGGAAGAACATACGACGACGAGTCCCTGAATTTTTGTACGGGCTGCGGAGCCTATCTGCAAGATTCCGATGAAGTTCCCCATGCCCCCGACAGGACCGGAAGAAGAAACAATGCGAGGGCGGTCGCAGCAGTCGTAATAGTCCTGTTGGTTGCGTCCCTGGCCCCGTTCCTGTTCCAGGACAAGGATGACAGCACTGAAAACCTGGTACGGACCAACAGCTGGAGATTCATTGTTGACTCGAAGACATACACTCTGGAGTTCGAGATCGATGCCGATGACCTCAATGCCGCTATGAGCAGCACCATAGATCGGGCCGGTTCCTCATCTCACACAACGTATACCTCCGGAACAGACACCAACTCCAAGACGATCTGGGCGGTGAGCGAGTATATAGTGATCGGGCGGACGATCGTTGATATCGAGGCAAAGCTCAGAGACATGTTCCCGTCGGAATACGGCCCGGCAGATTCAACAAATCCGAATTACGCCACATTCCTCATAAACTTCTGCCAGAGCCGCGGCCGCAGCGGTGACAGCAATATGAAGTATCTGAACGATTCGGACATCCACGGGACGGACGAGTACTGGAACTATCCTGTGGAGACCCTCTATTTCATGGGCGGGGACTGTGAGGACACATCCATTCTGACGGCGGCACTTCTGACGGCGGCAGGATTCGATTCGGGGATAGCCCTTCTGCCAGGGCATGCCATGGCGATAATCGGGATGAAGCCTGCGGGAACCAAGTCAGCCATTTCCGGCAATGATAAGCTGGAATACGGAGTGAACTATGTTAAGGAGATATACCACGGATCGAAGGGATATTGGATGCTGGAGACTACCAGCTCCGACTCCCCTCCCGGCGATATATCTGGAAATTACGCATTCTCCACATTCCACTTATTCCCTGCTGTTTTCAACACAGTTTACGTGAGCTAGATCCTCTCGAAAGACACAGTATATCCGAAGAATCCGCGGGGGTCCATGTCTCCGCCGGACTGGCCTGTTTTATCCTTGCCTACCGGGACATTGATTATTATCCCCTGGCTGCCGGAGCTGCCGTAATCAGAGTTAGCATCGTATATGTCCAGGATATCATCAGAGGATTCGCCGAATTTCGCGCCGCCGTCGTAGTCGCGCATGAATACCGTTATGGACACGGCAGTCCTTCCTCCGGAGACATAGAAAACGGTTGTATTGTATTCTGTGGGTTCGGTTCTTTTCTCCATTGCCGTCGAAACATCGGTATATACAGTGACCGAATGGGTTGAATAATACTCAAGCGGATCGTCCGTATCTACCAGAAGATACTCTGTTTTCCCGTTGTAGGTTATTTGGAAGTAGACCTCCGCATCTGAATCGTAGCCGTTATCGACGGTCCCGCTGGCGTCCACAACAGCGTACCAGTCCACTGTGAAGGTCATCTTGTACGAATGCTGCTCAGAGATCTGTTCCTGAAAGAAGATCGGGACGATCAAAACAGCGGCGACGAGCACCAGAACCGCTGCGATGACGTAATACGGTGTCCTGTCCCGGGGCCTGGGTCTTATGGGTGCATCATCCTGACCGGAACCGCACTGGGGGCAGATAACATCCTCCTCGCCCAATTCCTTACCGCAGTTCCGGCAGAACCTCATACCCCTGAGATGGAATCAGCATATATCAAAATGTGCAGGATCATATGTTCCAGGCAGGATTCCAGGATTCCTTATACAGGGGTGCGCTGCCGATCTCCACTCTGTTGTCCAGATCCAAGGTCATGAGATCTTTGCCGGCCACAGTCCGGACGCCCGTCGCCTTCTCCACATCCGCCGCCTGAGCATCGGCATCGCGCCTGAGCATCACAATGCCCATATGCACGAACACGGCAAGCTCAGGTTTCACGATATCGATGAAATCGTAAGCGTCGTCAGTGCACAGGTGGTGCTCTATCCTGTTCCCGGAAGGGGTGGTGATAGGCAGAAGGAGGATACGCGCCCCTTCGTGCTGCTTTGCTATCTCCTCAGAGTACGATGTATCGCTGACGTATGAGACGATGCCGTCCCCCGTATTGAATTTGAATCCTACATTGCACGGGTCGCTGTGGATCGTGGCTGTGATCTCCGTAGGGATCCCGCATATGCTCACTCTGTCCCCGGCCTTCAGAAGGTGCTTCTCAACGGCAAGATGCTGATGGTATCCGGAGATGCAGGGCCCCAGGCCGTCATGTCCGCAGAGGACGCTCTTGGTTCCGTAAAGCTTACCGTTTCTGACCCAACCTCCGCGGCTCATCCCCTCTATCGCCACCTCAGCATCCGAGTAATGGTCGGGATGGGAGTGGGAGACAACGATACCGTCCGTATTCTCCAGATTATAGCCGATCCTCATCATGTTCACCAGAGCCCCGGGGCCGGGGTCGACATGCACCCAGGAGCCCAATGCGTTCAGGAGAAAGCCTCCGGTGCTGCGTGCCTGGAACATGGTGGTGTGCCGCCCCCCGCCTGTGCCTAGAAGGATGAGCTTAGATGGCATATCCCCCCATCACATACAGGATATTTCAGTCTTAAGGCGGAAATCGTTAATAGAGCGCAACAGGATTAGGCGGCATGCTGACCGTTATCAGGGATGCGTGGATCGTCACTCAGGACAGCTCCAGGAAAGTCATCCGCGGAGACGTCGTCGTAGACGGGGAGAGGATAGAATCCGTGGGGCCCAAATACAAGGGGTCCGCCGACAGGGAGATAGAGGCCTCAGGCGATATAGTGATGCCGGGGATGATAAATACCCACACTCACGTGGCCATGTCCGTTATGAAGGGGTCCCTGGACGACATGACGTTCCAGGACTTCCTGGACAGGGCATTCAAAGTAGATTCGGAGAGATCCGACAAGGACATAGGCATAGGTGCGAGACTGGGCTGCATGGAGATGATCCGCGGCGGAACAACCACCTTCGTTGATCTGTACTACTCTCAGGACGTCATCGCCGGAGCCGTTGAGGATGCAGGGATCAGGGGCATCCTGTGCTGGTGCTGCCTGGATGAGGAGTTCACGACCCAGAAGGGCAACCCCCTGAGCAACTGCAAGCATTTCTATGAGACTCACAAGGGTCTGAGGAAAGCGATCCCCGGGGTCGGTCTGCAGGGCGTGTACGTATGCAATGAGGAGACATGTCTGGGCGCCAAGGAATTCGCCGAGAGCAAGGACCTCCCTCTGAACTTCCATCTCTCAGAGACCAGGGGAGAGGTCAATCAACACAGGAAGAGCACGGGTATGAGGCCGGCGGAATGGCTGGCACATATCGGTGCACTTTCCAAGAATGGGATAGGCGCCCATTCCGCGTGGCTCACACTCAATGAGGTCAGACTGCTGGGGGAAGCAGGGTCATCCATATCCACTTGCCCCGTGTCGAACATGAAGCTGGCGACGGGCGGTGTGGCCCCCATACCTGAGATGGTGCAGAACGGGGTCAATGTCAGCATAGGCACCGACGGCAGCACAACGAACAACTCATTGGACATGTTCGCAGAGATGAAGACACTGGGTCTGCTGCAGAAGTCCAGCAGATGGGATGCGAGAGTGTGCAATGCCCAACAGCTTCTCGATTTCGCGACCAGAGGCGGTGCCAAGGCGATAGGGATGGAGAAGGACCTCGGATCCATAGAGGCGGGCAAGTACGCCGACATCGTGATCCTGGACGGCAAAGCGCCGAACCTCAGGCCGCTGGTGCCCGAGAACATAATATCGAACATAGCGTATTCGGCATCGAGTCTTAACGTGAGAACCGTGATGTGCCAGGGCGATATTGTGCTGGATGAAGGAAGAATAATCACGATGGACACGGAGAATGTGCTCTCGGAATCCGAATGGGCCTGGGACCGTCTCTGCAGGAGGTAGAAATGAACGACTGGAACAAATGCATAGAATTCCACGGCCATGAATGCCCCGGGCTTGCCCTGGGATACCGTGCCGCACTGCTGGTGATCAAGGAGCTGGGTATAGACAGGTCCGAGGATGAGGAGATCGTTTGCGTATCCGAGAACACAGCCTGCGGCGTGGACTCCATACAGGTGATGCTGGCCTGTACTGCAGGAAAGGGGAATCTCATATTCCGGAAGGTTGGAAAGCATGCATATTCCTTCTTTGACAGGAAGACAGGAAGATCGATCCGTATCGTGACCCGATCCTTCGACAGAAGCGGCGGCAGGGATAAGACTCTGAAATGGGTGCTTTCGGCACCGGATGAGGAGATATTCCTCGTGAAATCCCCGGAATACGGTATGCCGGCGGAGGCAGAGATAGTGGAGAGCATAGTGTGCGAGAACTGCGGAGAATCGGCTTCCGAGGATAATATACGCATCAGGAAAGGCAAACGCCTGTGCTTGGACTGTATGGATAGCCAGTGCCTGTAATCTGCATATTTGTAACCTCAACACGCTTATACGCAACTTCGGCTATACGTACGTACAATGGCCCCGTCCTCTTTGTTGAAGATATTGGAAAGGAACGGCAGTCCCGTCTCGCACAATAAAATGGGCGAGATATACGAGGAAGGTCTCATTCTCCGGAGGAATCTCAGGAAAGCGGCCAAGTGGTACGGCAAAGCCGCATCCCGGGGGAACGTCAGAGGTATGTACAATCTTGCCCGCCTCTACGAGACGGGGAAGGGCGTTCGTCGGGACAGCGGTAAGGCAGAACAGCTCCTGATCAGTGCTGCGGAAGCCGATCTCCCGGACGCGCAGTACCAATTGGGCTGGAGACATGCAGTCGGCCACCGGACCGAGAAGGATATGGACGAAGCCATTAAGTGGTACAATAAGGCAGCAGACCGGGGCAATAACATGGCACTCATCAGCCTCGGGATCATATACAGATCCGGTGAGCATGTTCCGAAAGATTATGAGAAGGCGAAATCCTATTTCCGCAAGGCGGCCGACAGGGGCAGCGCCGAAGGTTCCTTTCAATTAGGCTCCATTCACGAGGAAGAAGGGGATCTGAAAGAGGCTGTGAAACGTTTCAGGACCTCCGCCCACAGAGGCAAGCCTGAGGCGATGTACAAATTGGGCAATTATTATGAGTCCGGCTTAGGAACGGAGCCCGATCTCGAGAAGGCGATACTCTCCTACGGAGAGGCGGCTCTGATGGGTGATACGGATGCCCAATACAGCATAGGCCGTATGTATTATGAAGGCAAAGGCATAGAGAAGGACTTCACGGAAGCGGCGAAGTGGTTCAGGATCTCCGCTGAAGGAGGGAATCTCAATGCGATCTACAATCTCGCTGATCTGTATTCGGCGGGAGAGGGAGTACGCCGGAATCCGAAGCGGGCGGCGAAACTCTACCGCATGGTAGCGGACAGGGGTCTCCCGGAGGGGCATCTCCGCCTGGGCATCATGTATTCGATAGGGATCGGCGTCAGGGCCGACAAGTCGATGGCCGTCCGCCATCTGGAAGAGGCCCTGCGCATGGGATGCGATGCGGCAGAAGAACCGCTGAAGAAGCTCGCCGACACTGACAGGGAGAAGCAGCAGCGCATGGGCGGGTGACCTGCGCAGCTCAGAGCAGACTTGTCGCGAGTCTTGCCAGGCCCACTTTGAACTTACTGCGCAAAGACATGGTTTTGTAATTATCCTCAGAGAATTCCTCGCATCTTTCCAGATCCCTGAGGAACTCCTTCGTCATCGTTTGTCCGAGCTCTTCTGAGTAGATCATCGCGTTCGTTTCAAAATTCAGATTCATGCTCCTCTCATCCAGATTGGCCGAGCCCACTGAGCAGAATTTCGAGTCGGCGACTATGGCCTTGGAATGCATGAATCCGTTCCTGTAGAGATACACTTTGACGTTTGATTTCATCAGAACACTTGCATAATGCATGTTGGACCAGTAGACCAGAGGCTGATTTGCTCTGTCAGGTATTATCAGCCTGACGTCGACGCCGGACAGTGCGGCCATCCTGAGGCCGTCAATCATGCCGCTGGTCGGGGCCAGGAAGGGCGTGTGCAGGTACAGGGTCTCCTTGGCCGCGGAGAACATCATAAGATACTGCATCTCTATCGGGTTCTCTCTGAGAACGTCAGGCCCTCCCGAGATGATCTGAACTCCGGTATTCCCCGCTTCTGAGACCTCGTTGCTGTATGACAGGCTGGAGAGCAGATCCTCTCCGAAGGCGTATCTCCAGTCTGTGATGAAACGGAGCTGGACCCAATTGACCGCTTCCCCCGTGATCCTGACGGAAGTGTCCCTCCAATACCCCTTGTCCTCGCTGCTGATGTAATCATCACCTATGTTGAACCCCCCCAGATAGCATATCTTATCATCGATTATGGCTATCTTCCTGTGATTCCTGTTGTTCTTCTTGGGGTTCAGGAAAAGCCTGGACAGCTTATGGAAGAAGGTCACGTTCACACCGCTCTTCCTCAGACTCCTCATCCTCTTCCACATATCTCTGCCGGACCCGAAGGCATCGAAGAGGATCCTGACTTTCAGGCCTTCTGCGGCCTTCACTTCTATTGCATCCATGATCTTGTTGCCTATCCTGTCATTCCTGACAATATAATATTCCAGGTGTATGCTGCTCTCGGCATTCTCTATGTCCTGAATAAGCGATCTGAATTTCTCCTGTCCGTCTATGTACAGCTTCACATCATTATTGTCGCTGTACGATTTCGCCCCGGCGTTGCCCAGGGTCTTTATGAATCTGGCCTCTTCTTCGTCAGTTACTCCTTTCCTTACTCTTTTCTCAATGACGGCCATGTTGCTCTCATGTGTAGAGGAGATCAACTCGTCCAATTCGGCCTTCATCTTGAAACCTCTGAAGCGGAAGTAGTATGTCGGTCCTATGATGACATAAAGTCCGAACCCGACAGGAGGGACGAAGATCATCACTGCCATCCAAAGGAGGGTGCCCCGGGGATCAGCCTTCTCCCAGAAGAAGAGAGGGATGAGCAGGATCATGTTTATGACTAGGAAGAACGGGAAGATGATCCCCATCCATATGCCTGTCGGAAGTTGTAGTTCGAAGATGGACCTGCCTCCTTTGCATTTATTGATGCTGAATAAAGCGTATTGTGTGCATAGCAGATAAAGCGGACCCATGCACACAGATTTATTCTGAGAGCTGATTCTATGACGATCATGGAACTTCAGGTCCTCGAATGCCCCTATTGCCGGGGTGACGTCAATATGGATCCCGAACAGGGTTCGGGGGTCTGCACCAATTGCGGCAAGAGCATAATAGTGCGGAAGTACAGTGAGAATCAGAGCAGGATCATCGAGGACAGGAAGGCCGCTTATGAGAAGATCGTTCAGGCCAAGAATCTCCTGGAATCCAGGAGGAACCCTCTCGGGAAGGATGACAGGATCAGATGGCTCATCGATAATGCTATGGCTCTTGACTCGCAGAATCCTGACGCATGGTATCTGAACGCTGCGTTCACCATGTGCGAATCCGGAAAATGGGACGGTACCTCCGACAACATGGTCTCCAGAGCCAGGGGGCTGGAGGCGGCCAGGCCGACGAAGTATTTCTCCTATGAGGACTGCATGAATGTCAAGAAGGAAGCGGAGCAGCTGAGCAGCAGGATAAACAAAGGCATGAGCGGGATCTTTGCTCTCGTTGTGGTGTTCCTCGGCTTCTTCTTCATAGGCATCCCCGCCATACTCTATCTTGCAGGGATGCTCCCGTTGTTCGTTCTCGGGATAATGGCCGGGATGTTCTTATTCATGGCATTAGCCACGCTCTTCGCCCTGAGAGCCGGTAATGTGAAGATGTGAAGGGACCGGGTCCCCGGAGCCGATTCATTTCTTATCCCTGAAGCGGCGACCCACATGACCGGCATCGCAGAACGGCGTATCCTTGGATGCACCGCATCTGCACAATACATAGCGGTTGCGGGTCTCGTATTCCGTTCCGTCGGATGATATGAGCTTGATCCCGCCCTTCACGTAATATCCTCCGCTGCAGGCCTTCTCCGGGTCCTGGACCACGACTATCTCCTGTTCCAGCTCCGTTTCGAGAGGGGTCCCGTCCTTGTCGCATGCGACGAGCCTCCCTGTGGGACATTCATTAGCGGCTTTGAGAGCCAGCTCATAATTCTCCGGGTCATTCGATCTCTTGGCGAGCCTCCAGACGTCCCCTTTGTTCGTATGGCAGAAGCGGGCACCCGCACAGCGTCCGTCATCCTTGAGGTCCATCCCCTTCCCCTTGAGGGTCTTGGCTCTTTCATCATAAGGCTTCCTGTCGGCGGTCTCCTTTCCTTTGAAAGGGGTTCCCTGACTGTGCTTCCCGTCGCAGAATGGGGCGCTCTCAGTCCGGCCGCATCTGCAGAGTGCGTATTTGCTTCTCTGATCCAGATCCCCGCCGTCAGTCCAGATGTATCCTTTCCCCTCCGGGGTTATGATCTTCTCCGATATGGGCACTGAGCCGGAGACGATGTATGCCCCGCCTTCCGTTATTCTTATGCTCTTCTCCTCAGTCATCAGATTCACACCTTCTTCCTTTTCCTGGATGATGCCTGCTTCCCGGCTATGTATCCGAACGTCATCGCCGGACCTATGGTGCTGCCGCCGCCCCAATATGTATCAGCCGTCGGCGATGCGATGCAGTTGCCGGCTCCGTAGAGGCCGTCTATGGGTTCATTGTTCCAATCCAGCACCCTGGCCCTCCCGTCTATCACCGGGCCGCCATTGGTATCCAATGTACCAGATCCAATTATTGCAGCATAATACGGTGGTTTGCTCAGGGGGTGCATCGTGATATTCTTACTGTTCTTGTCAGGCCACTCCACTCCTGTCGGAGGGGTCATGGACCATTCCTTATCATAATCGAAATCACCGCGCCCGAATTCCGGGTCCTTGCCGCTCCTGGCGTACCCGTTGAACCTCTCCACCGTATCCTTGAGATTCTCTTTGAATGAAGGATCCAGGGAGAAACCGCCCGTACGGTTCGCGATCCTCTTCAGGCGCCCGGCGATCTTATCTGCCAGGACATCAAGATCCTCGGCGATAATGACATAGTCTGGCACAGTGTTCCCTTTGATCGGGAACGGCGGGTGACCCTGCCACATCGAAGCCGTACGCTCGTCGGCGATCATGAACGTGAGCATGGTCCTGTATTCAGCTCTTCCCGCATCCCAGTCGAAGTGCCTCTTTCCTCTGTCGTTATAATTCCTCTTCTCGTTGACGTATCTCTTCCCGTGCTTGTCGACGAGGAGCATCCCGTCGCCCGGGACGAAGAAGACGGTCGTCAGATTATCGGGGTCCTCCAGGTACAGCTCGGCTAAGCTGTCGGCTCTGAATGCACCACGGGTATTCCCGATCTTGGCTCCTGCTTTGCCGGCAATGGATATGAAATCCCCTGTGTTGGTGGATACCGCGCACCCTCCGTAGACGGGGCCGGGCTGGAAGCTCTGCATGAGCTCCTTGTTATGCGAATATCCTCCGGTTCCGAAGATCACGCCCTGCCGGGCATAGAATCTGATGCGCTTACCGTTCTGCAATGCTTCGATGCCAATAACAGACCCATCCCTTCTGATGAGGTCCGCGGCACGGCAATTGGTTATGATGGTTATCCCGTTGGAATCGGCCCAGTCCCTGAATCCGGTTATGAGGCCGAAGCCCATCTGCCCCCTGTCGTTCTCTGAGAACAGCAGACGTCCCCGGACCCCTTTGTTTTCGGGCAGGAATTCGGCATAGTCGCAATAGCCCTTGCCGTTCCAGCCCACTCCCATCTTGGATCTGATGGCTCCCACGCTCTCAAGGTAATCCGCCATCTCGGGGGCGTTATCACAGAACGAGCTCATGAGGTCGAACTGATGTGCGCTGAGACCGTATTTGCTGTCCTCGGGATCGTAATCGCCGGGGTACGAGGATCTCGCCATATATCGGAGGGCGTCATCTTTGCTGTCCCTGTACCCTGCATCCTTCTGGAAGCGGTTATTCGGGACCCAATACCCTCCGCCTGAGCGTTTTGTGGTACCTCCGACCTCCTCTGCCTTCTCGATCATGATGACTTCCGATCCCTTGCTCCTGGCTGTTACGGCTGCGGAGAAAGCCGCGGCTCCGGACCCGACAACCACAATATCAGTCACCGTGTCACTCTTCGCATAGTGAGTGCCAGTATTGGGATTATTGCCTGCTTCATCATAAGCTTCGAAGGCGGACCGGGGAGCACCGCAACGGGGGCATTTCTCAGGGGGTTCCTCTCCTTCATGTATGTAACCGCAGACTGTGCATTTCCATTTCTTCATGACCGTACCCGAAAGTTTGTACTGATTCGTGGTGCTTTAATAGCTTTTGAACTCAACTCATGTTAAAGGATCCATCAGGATCATCCGGCGGGACGATACGGGAGGATTTGGCGGCGTTTTTGTACAGGGACACGTACTTTCAGAATATGCCCAATGATGCTTCTTCTCGAGCAGCCTGTCGATCCAGTTCTTCACGAACCGGTGGCTCGTCCCGAGAATACCGCCTGCTTTGCGGAGACTGAGTCCGTCCTTCACCATCTCTGCGGCGCGCCACCCCAGGCTCTGTTTGGCGATCTCAAGTTTTTCTAGTCGTTTCGCTTCTCTCTTATCAGGATTCTTTCTCGGCATTTCCGACAATCCTGTAAAGAATCCCACTTCTTCAAACAGCCAGTCACTTTCGCGGAGAAACAGACAGTATCTCACGGACATACGTCCGTTCGATATCGTCTGTTCCTCTTCACTGCTGTAAATTTAACTGTTTGCTAAAACAAGTTGGCGTTATGATTGAAACTTTTATATAGAAGTTCAAACTCTAAATAGAGCTATTCGATATTCGAAGAGGATGAAAATGGCAAAGAAACAGTTCAAGGCAGAGACGAAGCGCCTTATGGAGCTGGTGATCAACTCGATCTACACTCATAAGGAGATCTTTTTGAGGGAGATAATATCGAACGCTTCCGACGCGATCGATAAGATGAATCACAGGATGGTAGCCGATCCTTCCATGGACATATCAAGGGAGGATTTCAGGATCGATGTCTCGGTAGATAAGGAGGCGCGCACCATCACCGTATCCGATAACGGCACGGGGATGACAGCCAAGGAGATGGAGAAGAACCTGGGCATGATCGCATACAGCGACTCCTTCGAATTCAAGGAGAAATTGGAAGAGGGCGCTGACAGCGATGTCATAGGCCAGTTCGGTGTGGGATTCTACTCCGCATTCATGGTCGCCGATAAGGTGACCGTGGTGTCCAGAGCCTACGGCGAAGATGAGGCATCCGTATGGGAGAGCAAAGGCATCGACGGTTACACGATAAAGAAAGGGGAGAAGGACACCTTTGGCACAGACGTCATCATGCACATAAAAGAGGACACGGAAGAGGAGAACTATGATGAGTTCCTTGACCGGATGCGCCTCAGGGAGCTCATCGTCACATATTCTGACTACATCCGCTGGCCTATCCATATGGATGTGGAGGCCGGAGAATGGGAGGAGACCGGTGAGACGGATGAGGACGGAGAGCCGAAAAGGGATTACGTCATGAAGACTGAGAACAAGGTCATCAACAGCATGGTCCCCCTTTGGCAGAAGAGCAAGTCCGAGGTATCAGATGACGAATGCAAAGAATTCTACAAGCGGCAGTTCTATGATTATGAGGATCCGGTCTCGGTGATCCGGGTGAATGCCGAGGGCCGCATAAGCTACAAGGCCATGCTGTTCGTGCCCAAGAGGGCGCCCCACGATTTCTACACACGCGATTTCCAGCCCGGCCTTCAGCTGTACTCGTCCGGAGTGCTGATCATGGACAGATGTGCGGACATACTCCCGTATCACTTCCGTTTCGTGCGCGGTGTCGTGGATTCACCTGATTTCTCGCTGAATGTATCGAGGGAGGTGCTGCAGAATGACAGCGTCCTCAAAGCAGTGGGAGCCAATCTCTCGAAGAAGGTGAAGGCGGAGCTGGAGCGTCTGATGAAGGATGAACCGGATGTCTACAAGGAATTCTATGACAGCTTCGGGCAGCAGCTCAAGTACGGCATGGTGGATAATTTCGGCTCGGACAAGGACACGCTGAAGGACCTGGTGATGTTCGAGTCCTCCAAGGGCGGTATGGTGAGCTTTGCCGATTATGTGAAGAACATGCAGGAGAGCCAGGAGAAGATATACTATGTGGTCTCAAGCACCGCATCGAAGGCTAAGAGCCTGCCGCAGATGGAACCTGTCCTGGACAAAGGCTACGAAGTGCTGCTGATGACAGACGATGTCGATCCGTTCCTGGTGAGCATCCTCAATGAGTATGACAAAAAGCCCTTTTGCAACGTATCCACCGAGGACCTCGGGTTGGAGTCAGAGGAGGAGAGGAAGGAGGCGGAGGAGAAGGATGAAGAGCACAAGGATACCCTGGAATTCGTGAAGGCGACCCTGGGCGATGATGTTGCCGAGGTCAGGATCTCCCGCAAGCTCAGGAATCATGCCGTTCTGCTCACGACCACCGGCAGCATAACCTTCGAGATGGAGAAATACTTCAGGGAGATGCCCGGCGGCAGGGGCGGCGAGATGAAAGCATCCCGGGTACTGGAGCTCAATGCAGACCACTCAGCGTTCAGGGCTCTGGAGGATGCCATCGGGTCGGACAAGGATAAGGCGGCCGATATGGTCAGGATCATGTATGGTCAGGCCAGCATAATGGCGGGCATACCTCTTGATGATCCGGTCGCACACTCGGACCTTGTGCTGAGCATGTTTTGATACGGAACGGGATAGGAGCGGTCCCCTGCCTCGGGGCCGCTCCTCAAACTATTTTCATTTCTGATTCTCAATCCATATTTATTTAGGGCTGTTAATTTGTCAAGTCAGAAGAAAATGGTCCCCACCCCCTGATTTGAACAGGGGACCTGCTGATTTCGGCGGCTGCACCGGTAATACCGGAAACACTCTACAGTCAGCCGCTCTAGCCAGTCTGAGCTAGGTGGGGACAGGGTAGGATAATGGATACATTATTTAACACATTCGGGAATTCAACCGATGTAGGTCAGGCTGTTCCTCTCCTGCTCCTCACCGTACTCCTTCACTCTGGCATTAAGCTCGTCGATATGCTCAGCGCCTTCCAGCAACTCCTTCTTGTCGATCTCGAAGCCCATGAGCTTCTCGAGCACGTTTATCAGCTCTATGGCGCTCTTATAGTCTACGAAGAAACCTGAGGTCTCGCCCATCAGGCAGGCGGACGGGATGCCCGCCATCTGTCCGAATCCTACGAACAGGCCGCTGGCGCCCACGATCCCGGGCCCCGGTTCTCCGGGGGAGAAGACGACACCGCACTCCTCCAGCCTTCCTTTCATCCCTATGTCGCTGACGGCACCCAGTATCCGCGGGTTATCCACCAGTTTGCCTGTGCCGTATCCTCCGAGCGTATAGATCTCCGAGATATCGAGCTTCTTCAGATCATTATCGAACAGGTTCTTGCAGAAGAGGAACTGCCCGTCAGGGGTCATCGCCTGGAAGTCCCCTGTCAGGAACACTATGTCTCTGCCGTTGACCTCGGCGTACCACAATTCATTGGACGCCATCCGTATGACGCAGTCATCGTCGAGGATCACCTGGGGCGGAAGGTGCTCTGACAGGATGGTGGCGAACTTCTTGGCTTTCAGGGATTTCACTATGAAATCCGCGGCCGTCTTCCCGATATCCCCCACTCCTGGGAGCCCCTCTATGAAAATAGCCTTCTTGGTCCGGGGCATTGAATCATAAATCACTGTGCTTTCCATTCTCGCCGTACTCCTCGATGATGCTCTTCCTCCTGTACTCTCCGTATCTGTCCTCCGGGGAGTAACGGGGAGGCGCAGGGTGCCGGGTGTCAGATCCGCATTCCGGGCACTTCAGCCTCATGGAATATCTGCGACAGCTTCTGCAAACCCTTATCACGGTTCTCATGAAAAAATCTTCTCAGCGTTTGAGGGACGCTTCGCCGCCCGCTTTCTCCATGGCCTTGATGGCAGCCGAAGAGATATCCTTCATCGTCTCTTCCGCCGTTTTGTAATCCTCGGCGGTGATGACTATGCGGTACTTCGGGCATCCCACGCAAATGATCTCCGCATCCGCATCGCCGCCCGCAGCAAGGCCTTTGTTCAGTGCGTTCTTTATGTGCTCTATGCCGTCAGGAGCGAAAGATCTGAGCTCCAATATCCCGCTTATCTTCACGGACGGCACGGCTACGTTCTCCTGGGCAACCTCCAGGAATGTTTGGACCCATGCTCCGCTGTACTCCTCGGTCATCTCGTCCGGGGAAACGGCGAAGGCCTCGAAGGCTCCGTACAGAGTCTCGTAGGTGTCGATGAGCTCATTGGCGAACTGATCATATGCATCGTCAATGGATATTGTCATCCTCTCTGCGATGATCTCGACGAGCTTCTCCGCCTTCTTCTCGTTCTTCCACTGCTGGATCTTCTCGCGCTTCTGGTGCGCATTCACGGATTTGAGGGAAAGATCTATGTGCCCTTTGGACGGGTCTACGCCCAGGACCTTGCAGACGACTTTCTGTCCTTCACGGATGTAGTCACGCAGGTACTTGACCCAGCCGGTGGCGGCATCTCTGATGTGGATGAAACCCTCCTTGTCGCCATACTCATCAAGTGTGACGAAAGCCCCGAAATCCTTGACACTGGTGACCGAACAGACGACCAGCTCTCCTCTTTCGGGGAAACCCTTGTTTCGAGGCATGATTAACCTACTACTTCTACGATTTCGCCTTTTACCTGCCCTTTACCGCCTTTCGGGACGATAAGGGTGGAGCCACATGCGTGGCAGGTTACTAATGTAGACGGCCTGGCAAAAGCGATCTGCTCGTTGCTGCAGTCCGTGCATTTGATTTTTATGAATTTTCCGGTCACTGGTGCGATCCCTCCATGAGTTCGAACTTCTTGGCCCTGATGCAGGGAGACAGGTTAGCTTTCTTGCACTGGGTGCATCTGTATCTGAGGTTCACCCTCTTGGTGGGTTTCTCTCTTCCCTCAGGCTTAGGCCTGGGGAAACCGCCGTATCCGGAAGTGACCTTCCTGAATCTCCTCTGACCCCATTTCAGTTCGCTGGCTTTTTTCTTCTTAACCCTCTCTACATCATGGACCGAATGGGTCTTGCAGTTTGGGCAATATCTCTTGACTGTCCTGGGCAATTTCATTATTAATACACCTTCTGGTGGAAGCAGGACTGCCTAATACTGAGGTCATATAAAAAGCATTAGCCCGCGCGTTATAAGAGAGCGCAGAGTCAGCAGATCTTCTTAACAGTGCCGTCGGAACGGCCCACGAATGCTGCGGTCGTCATGTTGAGGAAAAGGCCGTTCTCCACGACACCGGGTATGGTGTCCAGGCGGCTCTCCAGGAAGTACGGGTTCTCAATACCGTCGAACTTGCAGTCGTATATGTAGTTCCCGTTGTCCGTTACGAAGGGCTCATCGCCCTTCATCCTCAGCACTGCCTTGCATCCCTGGCGCTCTATCATGCGCTTTGCTTTCTCATGACCGAAGATCATGACCTCCACAGGCAGAGGGCACACCTTCCCCAGGGATTCCACAAGCTTGGACTCATCAGCGATTATGATCTGATCCAGGGATGCCGCTGCGACGATCTTCTCCCTTACGAGCGCTCCTCCCAGCCCTTTGATGAGCTGCAGTTGCATGGTGACCTCGTCAGCACCGTCTATCGTGACGTCCAGATTGTTGACCTCTGAGAGATCCACGACCTTTATCCCGAGGTCCCCGGCAATCCTCTCAGTCTCCTCGGATGTGGCGACGCATGTCAGATCCATGCCGTTAGCCACGAGCTCACCCACTCTGTGGATCGCATAGAATGCAGTGGACCCGGTGCCGAGCCCGACCTTCATTCCGTCCTTCACATATTCGTCCACGGCTCTTTCCGCTGCAGCCTTCTTCATATTGACGCTCATGATAGGTCTTCCCTGATGATCTCAGATACCGCCCTCACGACGTAGTCATTTATCTCTTTTCCGAATTCAGGGGTCGAATCTCTCGTGTCTCCTGCCATTCCCTCAGGGAAGCAGACACTGCCGTCCCTGAGAACAAGGTGTCCGTGACTCTTGTACGTTCCCACAGGTCTTGCGCCCCTCACAAGATCCGGACGGATATCCAGGATCCTGGAGGTCTCGACCAGGCCCCCGTGCCCGTCATTCTCCACATTGGTCATCTCAGAAGCTATATCATAGTCGGAGAAGAACGCGATCCGCACATCTCTTCTTCCGACGACTGCTCTGCAGGCCTCGGTTATGGCGCACATGTGGGATGTGCCGGCATGCCCGCTTATGATGACTATCCTTCTGATCCCGTCAGCGATAAGATAGTTCAGGACGTCGGTGACGAAAGCGCGCAGTGTGTCGAATGATATGCCGATCGTGCCGGCCACGTTCCGCATGGAGGAGTGCTGCCCGTAAGGCATGACGGGTGCGACCAGAACGTTGTCGTTCATCTCAGCGACCCTCTCAGCGACATATTCCGGCTGGAACGTATCGGTTCCGAGGGGAAGATGAGGTCCGTGGGCTTCAGTGGCTCCCAAAGGCAGGATGACAGTAGCCCCTTTGATCACAGCTTCACGGAAATCCTCCGAGGTCATCTCATCTATTCTCATGAGAGGTCCGATTGCGCTTGTAAGAGATTAAATTACTGCTGGTCCATAGGGGCTCATGCGCTTGGCCGCTCTTTGCTCCGGCGGGAAGGATTCCATTCTCGCGATGTACCTGGCTCATCAGTCAGGTCACGAGATATGCTGCGTGGTCGGCATTTCCTCTGCAGGGGACTCATGGATATTCCACACTCCGAATGCGGGGCTGGTGCCCCTGATCGCCGAGGCTGTGGGAATGAGGTTCAAAGGAGCCGAGACAGACGGCACGGAGGCCGGGGACATGAAGGCCCTGAGGGACGTCCTCGGCGGATTGGAGGCGGACGGAGTGATAATGGGCGGTATATGGTCCGACTACCAATGGGACAGGATCAATACGGTCTGTGATGATCTGGGTCTCATGGTCTACGCCCCCCTCTGGAGGAAGGATCAGAATCTGGTTTACGACGAGATCGGGGCCGCCGGCATAGAGGCGATAATCGTAGGGACCTTCGCAGAGGGGTTGGACGAGACCTTTTTGGGATGCAGGCTGGATGCCGCATGCAAGGAGAGGCTGATCGAAGCGGGAGAGAGGATCGGGCTCAGCGTGACCGGGGAAGGAGGGGAGTATGAATCCCTTGTCCTGGATTCTCCGATGCACGAGAAGCGTCTCGTCATAAAACGGGACCGCAAGGATGCCGGCCGCAACTCGTCCCTGCTGACCGTGGAGGAAGCATTTCTCGAAACCAAGGATCAGAACTGAAGAGCCAGTCCCTTCTTCACTCCTTCAAGGACCTCATCGAAATCAGGGAGCGTTTTAGGTACATCCGCTCTCCAGATGTACCTTATCCTCCTGTCTCCGCCTATGAGATAGAATTCCCTGTTGGTGAAGCCCGTGACCATGTGCCCCGGTCCGACTATGGCGCCGTACTCTGTGCTCACTTTCTTGTTCTCGTCAAAAAGGAAATCATAAGGGGCCTCCAGGCGTTCTTTCCATTTCCTGTGGCTGTCCGCACTGTCTGAATTGACCCCCACCATCCTGGTGCCGGCATCCAACAGCTCGCCGTAACGCTCTACGAATCTGACTGAGTAGTTATAGCAGTTCAGACCGAAGTCTCCGACATAGAAGTTGACCAATACCGGCCCGTTCTCCAATTCGCCGTACAGGTTGAAATCCCCGCCGTCTGTCGAGGACAGTGTGAAATCTGGAGCTGTATCCCCTATCTCGAATTTTGTCATGCGGAGAGGTAAGGGAGAATGAACCCTTTAATCCTGTGCTTTCGCACCGCATGTGACCTGCAATCCTATGATCCCGATTATGATCGCTCCCACGAAGAGCATATTCAAAGGGGCTGCCGGCTCATTGCCCAGTATGATGCTGACGGCCATGGTGCCCACGGATCCTATGCCCACCCATACGGCATAGGCCGTTCCGACCGGGAGGCCGCCGTTTATGGCCTTGGACAGGAGATATATGCTTATGGACAGGAAGATCACGACCGCCGCTGCGTACCACGGTATGGTGAATCCCTCCGAGTATCCCAGAGAGACAGCCCAGATTATTTCGCATATGCCGGCTATCAGAAGATACATCCAGAGCTTATTGCATTCCTTCATTCACGCTGCCCCCGAAACAAGATTGAGGCCGACAACACCTGCCACTATCAACATTATGAAGGATATGCGGACCAGGACGGCCGGCTCTTTGTAGATCACTATACCCAGCACCATGGTCAGCACGGCCCCGATACCGGTCCATACAGCATAGGATGTCCCGGGGCCGATCAGGGCCATGGAAAGAGACAGGAGGTAAAGGCTGGCGATCAATATGGCAACCGTTGCTATCGCCCAGGGGACCTTCCTGAATCTGTCTGATTTCTCAAGAGCAATTACCCAGCACGGCTCAAGGAGCCCTGCCACCAGAAGGTAGACCCATTCAACAATCACGAGCGGAAGAACTGGCGCATCCAGTATTTACACGTTCCGTGTTCCCGGGCGGAGAAAGGCCTCTCCGTGCCCATATTCGGTTATATAGGACAACTTTGTTTCGGGATTCTGAAACTCTGTATTTCTCAGGGATTGCCGGAACCGGGCGGACAGACCTTCAGACATAATCCGCATCGCAATCCTCCCAGCTCGCTGAACATATACTCTTTGCATTTGAACCTCTCAAATGTACCGTCCTCATGGATCGCCTGCACCGGACATACCTGTATGCAACGGCGGCAATCGCCGCATGCGTCACTGATGAGGGGCATGCTCTTCCCATCGTAATCAAGGACCATGTCGGTCAGGATCGCAGTGAGCCTCACCCTCGGACCGTATTCAGGAGTTATCAGCAATTGGTTGATGCCGTAATTGCCCATTCCTGCGCAGTAGGCAGCCCATTTGACCGAGAGATCCGCTCTCAGAGTATCCTTGTCGGCATACCAGTATCCGAACTCACTTCCTTCGTTCGGTACGATGCTCGCCCAGTGCCCAGTCCTCTCTATGAAACGGGCCAGTTTGAATGAGGCGACTCTCAGAAGAGCCGTTGCGGCCATCAGCGTATTGGTGTACTGGCTCCTTCCCTTCGGCAGCGGGTCCACGACCCCGTTGGGTACAACCGACCCTATGATTATGACTGAACGCACGTCCTCAAGGAAATCCTGCGGCCTGTTCCCTTCATATTCACTGTCAAGAAAACAATCGGCATCCGCTATCCTGAAAAGATCGATCCCTTCACCGAAGGCCATCTCCTTTAGCTTGTCGTATGTCTCTTTCCCGTTCATTTTAACACAGCTCTGTCTGCGGGACAGGTTTTACGGATTCATTAATTGTCCTTTTTTCATAACAGTCGGTTTCTATTTCGATCTTTATGAAACATTTCATCAAATCAGCAGGATCCGGTTGTCTTAAAAAGATATGCTGGCACATCTCAGACGAATGCGGATTCCGATCGAATCTCAGGGATTATGCCGCATCAGTATGCCCCTGACGATATCGTCCCTCTTTCTCGATATCCCGTCATTGATTTTCAAATCGAGTATACCGGCCTGATGATGTAGTGGGTCTGCCCGGATTTGAACCGGGGTCAATGGCTCCCAAAGCCACAAGTATACCAAGCTAGCCCACAGACCCGTGCGGTTCATGATGCGCCGCTCGTAATTAAGGCTATTCTTCAGATCAATCCTTTCGTGCTGAGCTCCTTTTTGAGGAGCCCGATCGCCCTTCCGCGATGGGATATGAGATTCTTCTCATCCAGAGGCATCTCTGCAAAGGATATTTTGCCGTCCGGACTGAATATGGGATC
>JAAYKC010000126.1 GCA_012522645.1 Thermoplasmatales archaeon | reverse complement strand
GCAGATGCAAAGAGCTGCTGATTCAGGGCGCGACAGTCATACTCAGCGAGGCTTTGCCCGGAAAAAGGGCGACAAGATTCGACGTCATCGCCGTCTATAAAGGAGACAGGCTGATAAACATGGACAGTCAGGTCCTGAACGGTGTTCTCGCCGAGGCCTTGCCCCATCTGGGTCTTTTCGATGGGATCTCTTCTCTGAGAGCAGAGACGACATACGGAGATTCAAGGTTCGATTTCTGTGTGGAGCACGAGGGCGGAAAGGCTTACGTGGAAGTGAAAGGCGTAACTTTGGAAAAGGACGGGATCGTATTCTTCCCGGACGCTCCGACGGAAAGGGGGATCAAGCATGTCAGGGGGCTTGCGGACTGCATAGATGACGGATACGGAGCGTATCTGATCTTCGTGATCCAGATGTCCGACGTTGACTATCTGTCTGCGGAAGGCTCCCTGCATCCGGGATTCTGGAATGCGGTGGAGCAAGCCGAAGCAAGGGGCGTGAAGGTCCTGGCTTACGACTGCCTCGTGGAAGAGGACAGCATCACACTTCGCAGACCCGTCCGCATTCAGCTTCGTTGATGGCTTTCCTTATGCTCATCTGGGTCTGTTCCGGGGAGCCCGTTGTGTTGACAAGGAACACTGTGCATTTCCCGAAGAATTCCCTGAAGAAATCGGTCCTTATCCTCAGCTTCCTCTCGTCCCTCACCAGTTGGTGGGGATTGCAGAAGTCATTGCTGACGATGAATTCCATGGCCTCGTCCAAGTCCAGTTTTCTGACTATGCTCTTGTCATCACGGTCCCTTTTGAGGAGGATGACGTGCCTCATGGACGTGGTCGCCGTGACCGAGTCTATCCCGGTGACCCAGCGGATGTTGGCGATCCCCCTGCCCTTGTTGTCGAACTTGGTGGTGCTGACCAGGGGCTTGAACTCAGGCCAGACATCCCCTATGTCCGCGTCTATGTAGCAGGTCTTCTCAGATCCCGTGACGAAGGGTCTCCCGGATGTCAGCCTGACGAAGTACCAGTCATCCGTTATGAGGCGGGAGTCCCCCGTCCTCAGAAGGCCCCAGGACTGGGTGGTCTTCCCCGTCTTGGAAGGGGCCACCAGCGTGACCCCGATACCGTCCAGGTCGATGGCCGCGCCGTGAACGCTGTGTATCGAATGCGAATCCTCCAGGATGTCGGCTGCCACCGCCAGGGCGATGCTCTTTATCCAGCCGTAATAATCGAAGTTGATAAGGAAGACCGTGAATGTGGACCTGTCATACAGGACCTCCATGTCCCTGCCCTCCTCATACACGGATATTATGCGGGCGTGGGACTTCACGTTGGTGCACATGGCATAGAAGTTGTCCACCCACATGTCCATGACGTGGTGCTCTTCCGTGTACAATTTAACGCATATGCCTGATATATCGGCCTTCCCGGAATGGAATTTACGGCTCTCGTATTTCTGCCGCAGCCTGACTGTATCCTCGGGTCCTATCGCCTTCACCACATAACTCATACTACCCCGATAGGCTAGGCTGCTTAAATTCACTGTGCTCAATTCTGATCGGCCAGGACCCTGTCCTGCTGAACGGCATCCCCTTCCGTATCTATCTCAACCCAGTTGCGGAACATGTTCTCCCGCCCCCAATCCGCCAGGACCTTCAGGACCGGTACGAGGGACATGCCCTTCTCCGTGATGGAGTACTCCACCCTGGGAGGCATCTCCGGATATACTGTTCTCTCAACGATCCCGTCCCTCTCCAGCTCTTTCAGTTGCTTGGTGAGCATCCTGGGTGAGATGCCCTCTATGGATTTCACGAGCTGATTGAATCTCCTCGGGCCCCATTTGGCCAGAACGCACAATATGGTGCTCTTCCATCTGCCCTCCAGAACGGACATGGTGGCATCCACTGCGCAGTCCATCCTGGGCCTCTCTTGGTAGGGATGCATGAGTAAGGCACCTGTATGTAACTATAATAATGTGACTAATAAGAACTAAATATACAAACTAACATAATGTTACCTGGTGTAATATGACCAAAACACTAGTCATCCTGGGCTCCCCCAGGAAGGGAGCGAATTCCGAATCCATCGCCATGGCAATGGCCGGTGCATCGGAGAAGAAAGGCAACACGATCAAGACCTACAGACTCAACGACCTCAAGAACGCCAAGGGCTGCCAGGGCTGCAACGCATGCAAAGAGAAAGGCTACTGCATAACCAAGGACGACCACGCTCAGATCCTTGCGGATGTGAAGGACGCCGACTCGATAATCATCGCCAGTCCGACGTACTACGGGGAGGTATCCGGCCAGCTCAGGCTGTTCATGGACAGGCTGTACAGCTTCCTGGACGGCAGCATGAAGTCCACCATGCCCAAGGGCAAGAAGGTGGCCATCTGCGTAACGTGCATGTCCGGTCTCGAGGGAGCGAAGGGCGTTGCGGACTGGATAGAGAAGATATGGGCGAAGTACTACGGTCAGGAGATCGTGGGGAAGATCGTCCGCGGAGGGAGCGGGGCACCCACTGACGCATCGAATGACGCTGAGGTGATGGCGCAGGCCGCTGCCATCGGTGCGAAGCTCTGAAGCAAAAAGTATTTTAGCGCGACCGCATCCGCCATCCGAAGGATATGACGGGTGCGGTCTTTTATGCCACGAGGTTCGGTGCTTCCGAAGGAGTTGCGAAGTACATAGCAGGCAGGATCGGTGCAGATATCGTAGATCTGCAAAAGACCCCCGATGCCGATCCCGAAGGGTACGGCAAAGTGGTCCTCGGATGCGGCGTGTACAATGGTCAGGTGCTCCCGCTCGTCAGGGATTTCGCGAAGAGGTATGCGGATGCCGCCCCGGATTTCGACTTCTTCCTCGTATGCGCCCTCAGGGATGAGAAGGCGGATGAGCAGCTTGAGAGGATAGCGAAGGAATTGGGGGTCGGACGCCGCGTTTACTTCAATGCGCCCCGTAACATGATGGGGGTCGAGGGTTCAAAGCTCGAACTGTTCATCGAGCATCTGAGCAATAAGAACTGATGCGCCTTCGATTCCCGCAGATGCAGGCAGACAGAAACCCTTTAGGCATGCAACCATCATCAGCCATCCGGTAAACATGACTGATGCGGTCTTCTACTTCACGAAACTTGGTACAACGGGCAGGATAGCCAAATACATCGCCGAGAGCATCGGCGCGGAGTTGGTGGATCTGGGCAAGGAACCTTATGCGGACCCTTCGAAATATGACCGGGTGATACTCGGCAGCGGGGTCTACGGCGGCTATCCGTCAAAGAATGTCAGGGATTTCATGGACAGGTATGAGGATGAGGCATCAGGGATCAGCCTTTTCCTCGTATGCGCGTTCAGGGATGACAGGGCAGCAGGCCAGCTGGAGAAGATATCCGAGGATCTCGGAGTTGCCGACAGCATATTCTTCAACAGGCCCAAGAAGATGATCGGCGTAGAAGGATCGAAGCTGGAACTGTATATAGAGTCCCTGAAGAAGTGATGCCGCCGGTCGGATCCTGCCTGCTGATCCCCCTCTGTCACTGAAGCCCGTACAGTTTCATCACGTTCAGTTCTATGCCCGGATGTCCCAGGAGGACCACGCGGCTGTCCTCTTTCTCCTTCAGGATCTCCGTCCCTGTTTCGGATCCGATCTCGGCCGAGAAATCACGGATCTCTTCGAAAGAGGGCATGCAGTCCATTGTGAGGCGCTGCCTCGAACCTCCCACGAAGACGTATCCCTTCGGTTCTATCAGGTCCGGATCGGCGATCCTGTCAAGTTCCGCATACTTCTCGGGGGAATGCATATTCAGCCCCTTCACGAGCGTGTGACGTATCACCGTCCTGGTATCCAGGGACGGCAGCATCTCCAAAGTCCTCCTGATGCGCTCCCACCCGTCATCTATCTTCGGCCTGCAGACCTTCCCGTACGTTTCCCTGTCCGGAGCGGCCACGGTGACGTAGAGCTGCCTCGGCAGAGTATCAAGTGCCTCCATCCTCTCGGGATATGTCCCGTTGGTCACGAGGAAGGTCATCATCTTCCGGGAATGGCATTCCTTCAGGAAATCCGACAGGTACGGATATGTGATCGGTTCCCCGGCAAGGGATATCGCCACCTGATTGGGGTTGCGCGCCTCCTCGTACATCTCGGCGGTGCATCTGTCATCGCCCTTGAATCCGGTTATCAGCTTCCGCTGCCTCTGTATCAGGGCGTCCAGCATCTCCTTGGGCTCCGCCCACTCCTTCACCTCGAAATCCTTGCCCTGGACCCTCCAGCAGAAGACGCACTGGTGAGAGCATTCGTTTATGGCAGGCGTCATCTGAAGACAGCGGTGGCTCTCTATGCCGTAGAAGTCCTGCTTGTAGCATGTCCGTCCGCGGATCAGAGATTCCTTCAGCCAATGACACATCTTGACCGCTGAATGGTCCTTGTATATCCGATACTGCTGCTTCTCCAGCAGCGCCCTGTATTCCTTATCCGTGATACCACCTCAGAATTGGAACAGGCTCTTCTGTCCTGTCACCGGTTTCGGCTTCTCCGCCTTCTTCCCTTCCGCAGTTCCGCCGGCGGACTTGGTGATGGCCTTAGGGGGTTCGGCATCCTTCACAGCGAGCTTGACCATGGGGGAATCCACCCCTGTGTCCAGCAGGAAGGCGAGCTCCTCCACTTCCAGGCCCACATCCCTGATCATGGATGCTCTGAGCCCCTGATCGTTCTTCAGTACCGCTTTGAGGGACGGCATGACATCAGAATCGATACGGGACCGGGATGTGTGCAGATATGTGCCCAATTTATCTGCCACGTTCTTCTTCATGTTCCTGACGCTCTTGCTCCGGGACATCTTCATCAGGTACGACGGGAACCTGAATCTGTTCCTGTTATCGGGACTGCTGCGTCTGGCTTCCGACACCCCTGCGGTCATCATGTCCACTGCATAGGACCAGAGCCCGTAGTACTGGCGCCTGTGCACCCTCCCGAGGTAGATGTCCGCCCTGGACATCCTCTCGCATCCCCTGACCAGGTCCCCCGTGTCCGTGTATTCGTAGGGCAGGTTCTCCTCCACCCAAAGCTGGATGTAGCTGGGTTCCTCGTCCACATCGAATGCCGCCCTCCTGGCGGCAACGGGGTCCCCCTTCCTGAACACGGCGTACATCAGATCGTACATGTTCTTCCTTGTCGTGCGCTCGGAGAGGATGCCCGTATCGCCGACGCTGAGCGCATCCTTGCCGGCGGACACGGACTGCAGGTCCCTGACGGCGGCTCTGAGATCGCCGCCTGCGTTCTCCGCCAGAGCGCGCAGGACGAGGTCGTCCGCCTCGATGCCCTCATTCTCCGTTATGGTCCTCAGGGCCTTTGCCACCGTGGATGCTGACGGCTTCTGGAATTTGATCTGCAGGGTATCATTCTTCACCGCAGAGGATTTCCTGCTGAGATCGTAGAAATCATTGACTATCAATATCACGGGCTGCTTCGTCTCCTTTATCAGCTCCGATATGGCGGGGACCCCTCCCCTGTCGGCATTGCCGAAGATGTTGTCGGCCTCATCGAGGACTATGAGCTTCATGCCGCCGTCCCTCGTATCCAGATACTCCCCCGTATCGCTGAATGTATTGGACAGCGACCCCTTCAGGGCAACCGACCGTATGGCCCCTCCCGTACGCTGATCGGAGGCATTCATCTCCACAAGGCCCCATCCCATCTCGGAAGCGAGGGCCAGGGCGAGGGAGGTCTTGCCGATCCCGGGGGAGCCCATGAGCACTGCCGCTTTCTTCTTCGGTGCCCCCTTGCTCCAGTCATCGGCCCATTCCATGATGTCCGATACAGCCTTCGGATTGCCGACAACGTCCCTGACCGTTTTCGGTCTGTACTTCTCAGTCCAATCCTCTGCCATCCTTTCTCCATCGCCCGAAGGGCATTAAATCTTTTGCCGATGCCTTCTGACGATCAGCAGATCCAGGAACTGAACCGTGTATATCGCCAGATCGGCGGCCGTCAGCCATTGGAGATACTGCGCATTGCCGCCGTATATCCCGAACAGATACAGCAGCACCAGGCCGCCTGCGGCCAGGATCGCGCCCTTTATCCATCTCCCCAGAAATATATGGCCCAGGCCGAATACGTGGAACATGCCGGGGACGACGGCCAGCATCAGTGCTACGAAGTGCTGTCTCTCCTCAGCCGCACCGGCCATCATATCGGACATCATGCAGTGCTCGCATTGTGTCGCGCCCTCCGCGAGGACATGCCCGCATCTTCCGCACACCGGACCGCCCGTACGTTTTCCTCCGAAAGCGCCGCATCTTGTGCAGAAATCGAAATCATCCTGTTCGATGTGGCCGCATTCATAACATGTCCAGGGCATCAGATCACCCTTTCAGCCTCATCCTGTAGACCCCTCCGGATTCGGATACTGATATATCCTCATCGAAGAGGGCCGAGAGATTCTCCGATATCAGCACCTCATCCTTAGGGCCGTCGAATATCTTCCTCCCCCCCTTGAGCATTATGACTCTCTTCACGCCGAGAGGTATGTCCTCCAGCTCATGGGTTATCATCATCACGTTTATCCCGGAAGGGATCATCACGTCGAACATCCTTCTGAAACGGTCCCTCATGACCACATCAAGCCCCGTCATGGGCTCATCCAGCACCAGCATCCCGGGCTTGGGGGCGAGTGCCCTGGCTATGAGGGCCCTCCGCATCTCGCCCAGGGACACCACTCCCACGGACGCTTCCAGCATATCCTCCAGTCCCATCGTCGCGGCGGCATCCAGCACGCCCTGCGCCATGGATTCCGTGACCTTGTGGTTCCTGAAGATGCCCATGCTGCCGAAGAAACCTGAGAGCATCACCTCATAGAGCGGCATATCGGGAGGGAAACGACTCTGCAGGTCCATGGACACTATGCCCATGGTCTTCCGGAGATCCTCCAGATTCCAGTTCTCCATGCCGAAGATGCGCATGACCGCAGGGTCGTCCTCCTCGTAATAAGGCAGCAGCTCCCCGCGTATCAGCTTGATGAGCGTCGACTTCCCTGATCCGTTCGGCCCTATTATGGCCACATTCTCGTCCGCATTGACCTCCAGGTCGATCGAGTCCAGGATCGTATTGCCGTCCTTCACAACAGATACGTTGCGCATCTCCAGGGCTTTCTGCATATTCACCGCGCTGCGTCAATTACCCTAATATCTATTAGGTCTTGCGCTCCTGCGGACGGATATGGTAGAAGCTTTTTATTCGGAACATCCATCCCAATCTATGTCCATAATCCTGGCGTATGACGGAAGGCCCGCGGCTCAGAGGGCCCTCGATTTCGCCGTACGCTACGCCGAGATGTCCGGCCTGCCTCTGTACATCTTCTCTTCCGTCATCTCCCGTGATGTGATAGAAAAAGAGGATGAATTCGCCGAAGTGAAGAAAGATATGGGGGCTGCCGGGAATGATGCGAAGCTCAGAGGCATCGAGGTTCACTCCGTCATAGAGCCTGGGCCGGCCGCTGAGAACACTCTGGTCGCCGCTCTGAGATTCAATTGCGACATCATAGTCATCGGCAGATCCGATAAGACGATCCTCGACAGGGTCGTCCTGGGG
>JAAYKC010000125.1 GCA_012522645.1 Thermoplasmatales archaeon | reverse complement strand
GAATGCCCCTCTGTTTCAGGTAAAAGTTTAGGAGTTCCGGAAACGGCATTTTCAACATCGATCGAGATGGGTAAGTCCGCCTAAATCAAAATCAGTGACCTGTGCATTCTAGGTTTGCTACAACAAAAAAAGCCCAGGTCATTTGCACCAATGGCGGACGAGATTAAAACATCTCGTATTCGGTCCTTCTGACTTCGGATTTTTTGTTCGGGCGGGAATGCGAGAACATGAAAATGGCAGTAGGAATGGATCTTCATTCGAAGATGACGGTTGTCCACGCAGTATATGCGGACAACGGTGAGGTGCCCGCGAGGCATCAGAAATTCTTGAACGATTTCAACAGGGAATTCTCTGAATTCCCGTCGACACCGAAATGGTACAAGAAGATGGCCTCATTCGTTGAGAAGCACGAGTGCCACGTTCTCATCGAGAACAGCACGAAGACACATGATGTGTATTGGTTCCTGACGAATCTCGGTGTCAGCGTCACCGTCGCTCAGGCGCAGGACCTCTACCGAATCACGAAATCAGTCAGGAAGACGGACAAGAACGATGCTGTTGAACTGGCAGGATATCTCAGAAGACGTCTGAACGGTGAGAACGAATTCGCAGAATGCTATATCCCGTCTCCGGAGTGGATGACGAAAAGGGAGATGTGCCGCGGTCTTTCCGGGGAGAAGGATTATCTTGCGAATACCAAACGCAAGATCAGATCGCATCTTCTTCTTCACGGCATAAAGCTGAGGGCCGAGTACACGGACATAACATGCGACAAGGCCCTGAGGGAATTGGCATCGTTCAGGGATCCCTATCTCATGATGCAGATACAGTACGCTGTCGATGCGCGAAAGAGGATATCCCTGATGGAAAGGACAGTGGAACAGATGTTCACCTGCCATCGGATGTACCAGCTGATCTATTCCATACCGGGATTCGGTGTTCTTTCGGCGGCGTATTTCACATCGCTGATCGTGGATATCGGCAGATTCCCGGATCGCGGCAGATTCGCCGCATCCTCCGGCGTCGTACCGAGGATGCGGTCATCCGCCGATTCCAATCCGAATTGTGCGACGACGCACAGGGGCGATGAACTGGCAAGATATCTGCTGATGTTCTGCGTGCTTGCCCATGTGAAGCACGCACCCGATTCCGTTGTTACCAGAATGTACCGCAGGCTTGTGGCCAACGGGAAGAAGAAACGCGAAGCGCTCGTGGCGGCGGGAAGGAAGCTGCTGACGGTCGTATTCGCCGTCCTCAGGGATGACAGGCCTTATGTCAGCGACCCCGAGGAACTCATGCTCTCAAGGGAGTCCGAGGAATCCGAAAGGGAGGACCTCGGCCTCATTGATCAGAAGGAGGACGGACAGTTCGACTGAGGAAATATGATCCGGGGTGAATGCGGGAGCCGGGAAGCGAAAGCGTGCAGGACTTTATTTGTTCACACTTCCCGAAGTGTCGAACGGAGTGTAAGATTGCAGAGTAAATTCCCGTTCTGTCGGCGCGGATTGGGCCTCGTAAGACGGCCGTGGAATAAGATGACAACCCCGCAGTGACTCGGATCGTCGGCAGTAAGACGGTCATTTCGACATATTTTCAGCGATAGCTTTCTCTATACGGGATCGCATATATGCGATTAGGTGCACAAATCACCGATTTTGATTATAATAAATTCATGGCGGGCCTGAAGGGATTCGAACCCTTGGCCGATCGATTAAGAGTCGATCGCTCTACCTAGCTGAGCTACAGGCCCGTGCAGGTCT
>JAAYKC010000147.1 GCA_012522645.1 Thermoplasmatales archaeon | reverse complement strand
TTGCGTCAATCGGTTCAGGCTTGGCCGTGATGGCCTTCAATATATCCTGCTTCTTACCGAGTCCCAGGTGCGTACAGACGCTTGCCATGATGACCACCGAGAGGGTGACGCTGCGTGTTCCGGCAAATGCCTTCTCCGCGCCCCCCTCTGCTACGATTGCCTGGCTGCCTCGTCCGATGGTGCTCTCCTTGTTCAGCGTGATGGAGAAGAGCTGCTTTGATTGCAGCAGTTGCAGGCATCTGACCGTCTCAACCGATTCTCCCGATTGGCTGGTCAAAAGAACAGGGCCTTCCCACTCCGGGAGCGGGTCGTAGAGGAACTCCGAGGCGCTGATGGCCAGTGCGTTGATACCGAGTCTCCTCAGTTGGAAGGAGAAGAGCTCATTGGCATAGTGTGAGGCCCCCATACCGAGCAGGAGAATGCTCTTGTGTTGCTTGATGGCCTTCGCCAAGGCGCTGATCTCTCCCTTGGCACGCTCGAGGGTGCGCTCTGCATCCTGAAACTGTGCATCCATCTCCTTGAGGATAGCGTTGATGCCACACCTGTCCCTCAGAAGTTGGGCATAGGTCTCGATAATCGATCTCATTGGATATTCCTCCCTAATAATGCTGCGCCGAGCGCGCCGGCATCTTCTTGTGCTCTGCATCGTTCGATGGTGCTCCTTCCGTAGATCGGAAGGAGTCTGTTGATCCGCTCTTGCGTCTCCTCGATGAGATATCGTTCGAAGAAGCCCTGCATCCCCCCACCGATGAACACCGCCTCGCAGTGGAAGATGGTGGTGAAGGTGGCGATGACATCGGTGAGCGCGCTGACGAGCTCCTCCTTGAAGGGTTTCCCTTCCTTGGATTCCAGTAGCTCTTCGGCGCTATTGTGTGAAAGTTCTCTTGCTCGCCTGTTGATGGCACTCCCGCTGAGAATGTGCTCAATGCAGTTGGTCCTCCCACAATAGCAGGGGTAGCTGCGATGTACACTAGTGGGGATGTGTCCCATCTCCGGATGGATGCCGCCTGGGGTTCTAAAGAGCACACCGTCGATGCGGATCGAGACCCCCACGCCGGTGCCGAAGGTGAGCAGGACGCTGTTTTTCGGTGCATTGGGATGGCTATGGACCTCCCCGAGGTGGGCGGTGTTCGCATCGTTGTCGATGATGATGGGAATATGGAGTCGCTCCCTGAGCAGATGAGAGAGGCTATGGCCTTCCAGGCCGGGCAGCGTATAGGGATTTTCAATGATGCCGCTCTGGTAGTCGATGGGGCCGGTACAGCCGATGCCGACAGACGTGAGCATTTGGCCGCTCTCTGTGATGAGGGAGGCGATGCACGCCTCAGTGGCATCGAGGAAGGCCTCGATGCCTCGTGTGGAGTTGGTGGGGTAGGTATACCGGGCCGTGATGGTGTCCGTCTCATCAAGGGAGAGCGCCTTGACGCTGGTCCCTCCGATGTCCAGGCCGATGGTGATGCTCATTCCTTCACCCCACCTTGGACGAGACCGCGTACCAGGGCACG
>JAAYKC010000148.1 GCA_012522645.1 Thermoplasmatales archaeon | reverse complement strand
CTGGCAAAACTGTCAGCTGACACGCTTGTGTATCTTCGCGATATCGGGTTATCAAAGGGAACACCACTCATTGACGATACCATATTCGACATCATTCCCTACGATGAGAAGAAGTTCACAGAAGTCGGAAGCAAGAAAACCATTTCATTCAAACCATTCTACACTGCTATAAAAGAGGCCTTTGAAACAGAAGCCATCATTCCAAGCGTGGGTGGGTATGTCGATTCAAGCAATGCATACTGGGCATACGTTCCTCGTATTGCTGAGTTGCTGTCGAACGAGCAACTTGCCGTTATTACTGGCAATGATACAGCACAATGGGTGTTCACCACGTTTGGGCGACAGGACACCCAGCGCAAAAACAAACCGCTGACCGATTACATTGATGATATTATCTTCGATCGGTTAGATGAGGATGATATCCTCAAAGGCCGCCTCTCTAAGGGCGGGAGAGCATACGAAGGAGGTGTAACTGCTGCATTCATCGAAGCGCAGCCTGTGGAATGGCTGCACAATTTTTATACATGGATTGGAGAGACAAAAGGCAGAACTGACCTGATTCCGAAGAAACCGATATTCCTTGACCAAGACGGCAAGGCAACGGCCGCATTTGATGAAAAGGGTCGTCCGAATCTGTTCTTGCCTGTTGAGGGTGGCAACGATTATCCAACGGTGAACGATGCTCTGCTTGCAAATGAGGAAACACGTGAGTTTCTTAAGAGACTTGGGGTGGGCGAGCCATCGTTGCGTGATGAGATCAACAAGAAGATTCTGCCAAAATACACAGAGGGCTCGTCGCCCGATGCCAAAGCAGACTTCAAGAAGCTCTTTCGGTTTTATCAGGAATGTCCACGAAGTGAGATTGGAAACTATCTTGAATCCCTACGGGAGACCGCATTCATCCTCTGCAGGTCACAGTCAGATGAGACTATAGGAAGGGGAAGGGCCGACGAGCTCTACTTCCTCTCTGACTCTTTGCATCAATGGTTTGAATCCAAGCCCGATACTAAGTTTGTCTGCTTCGATGAGTACGTGGAAATTATCGGAGAAGATAAGAAAAAAGAAGTGATGGATTTTTTGACTGCCCTTGGGGTGGCGGATATTCCACGAGTTCACTCTCGGGAGTTGACTTACCAAGAAGCCATGCGGATTCAACGTTCTTGGCCTCATTCCACTCGCAGCCAACGGTGGACTGAGAGAAATATTGATGGGTGTAAAGAGATCATCGATTCGGTTGTCGAAACCCAGGATTCGAACCGCTCTGTCTTTATTTGGAAAGAATTGCTTCAGCTTAGTGACGCCGGGTACTTTCGGGATAGGCAGTACAACTCACAAGAGAATGTGCTGTTCGGTAGATACAACTATTTTTATTACAGCTCACAAAGCGAGAAATTTGAGTCCAGTGAAGCCACTCGTCTTCGTACGCTACCGTGGCTCATGGATATTGCTGGAGAGTTTCTACCAGCTGGTCAACTGACGCGAAAGACAATCAGTCCTGAATACGACATCTCGAGCGACGAAGCTTCAGGATTATTGCATCTCTTGGGCATAGCAGACGAGGCTGCAGATATTGATGCAGAGGGCGACATCTCCTCTTTTGGCGAGTGGTTGGGTTTGTCGGAAGACGAACAACGACAAGCACTGCAGGAGTTCGCAAACAAGAAGAAAGAGAGAGAGGCTGATGAAAATCTTGGTGGTGAGGAGAGCGAAGAGTGGGACGATACAGGCGATGCCATTGAATCTCCTGGAGATGACGTACTCAAGAGAAGTAAACTGTCCATCCAGCGGGTTGGCAAGGAAATCACAAGGCGAGCTACTTCTGAGCCCAAAGAACGCCTACCCAAAGAAGATGATGGTGACGAAGATGTGCCTGCCGATGAAGACGATTACTCCAAGCCGACCGCTGATATCAGCAAAAGAATAGAAAACGTCAAAGTTCAGGCAGAGCGTGACATCCAGGAGATTGCCCGACTTGAAGACTTGAAGGACAGAGCACGCAGAGCGAAGCGGTATTCCTATGGTTGGTTCAAGGCCCTGTTGGAGTTGGAGGCACTGAATAGCGGCCAGGATACTATGCACAGCCGTGAGATATCCATATCGTTCGCCAAGGTCGAGAAAGAGGCAGGGACATCAAGGATCCTGGTTTTGAAACATCCTAGTAGGTATATACCCCAGTCAATGGAAGACCTCGCGGACATTCCTCTCGAGCTGCACTTTGCCGAAGAACCACCAAAGAGAGTAGCGGTTGAAGTCGTGAATGTTAAATCCTATACGCTTCGTACGAAACTGAGAACCAATGCCGATATTGAAGGGATTGACCTTTCTGCGGTCACAGAAGCCCGGATTGAAGCTCGAAACCCTGTGTTCCTCATCGAGGAACTAAGGAAGGCGTTTATCAAACTTGGAGAAGATGAAGGATACACCGATGATTTCGATATGAAGAAGAATCTGTGTGAAAACATAGAATTTATATTTGGTCCCCCTGGTACGGGAAAAACTACTCATGTTGCCAGAGATATCATCATTCCGATGATGCAGGCACCACAAGATTTGAAAGTACTTGTCTTGACACCCACCAACAAGGCGGCGGATGTACTTGTCAGCCGAATAATGGAACGCATGGGCGAGGACCAGAGTTATTTGGAGTGGCTCGTGCGGTTCGGAGCGACCAACGACACGGCTATAGAACAGAGCGGGGTGTTCAGGGAGAAAACGTTTGATATCCGCACGCTTCCTAGAAGCGTCACGGTAACTACGATTGCTCGGTTCCCATACGACTATTTTCTCATGGATGATGGTAAACGACTCACTTTGAGCGGGTTGATGTGGGACTGCATCATAATCGATGAAGCCTCCATGATACCACTTGCCAATATCATCTATCCGCTTTACAAGAAAACACCGTCTACCTTCATAATATCGGGCGATCCGTTCCAGATCGAGCCGATCACTACGGTTGATGCCTGGAAAGACGAAAACATCTATACGATGGTTGAGCTCAAATCTTTTGCTCATCCGAAGACAGTTCCCCATGACTACCATGTTACATTGCTGACCACCCAGTATCGGAGTATTCCCGCGATCGGGGAAGTTTTCAGCAAGTTCGCATATGGTGGTGTCCT
>JAAYKC010000124.1 GCA_012522645.1 Thermoplasmatales archaeon | reverse complement strand
TCGATCAGCAGATAGCTGTCCTCAGACGGGGGATATACGTCCGGGGTCGTCTTAACGGATATGCGCTCATCGATCTTCATTCTGTTACGTAATCGCATTATCAATTTACGGATTGTGCCCGGCTTTCCACATTTATATCATGGCAACGCTATGATGTCCCGGTGGCGCACATGAACTACTTGGATATCCTGGTGATCGGAAATCTCGAGAGGGCGGAGGACGGCTCGATACTCGAAGCGAACTCAACGTCCACTCTGATAAGATCGGAGCAGCGCCTGGTCGTAGTGGACACCAGCAGCAGGCCCTCGAGACCGGCTATTAAGACATCGTTCAAACAGCTGGGTGTATTCATGAAGGATGTGGATACGGTGGTGCTGACACATCCCCATTATGATCATGCGGAGAATCTGGACATGTATCCGAATGCAGAGGTTCTCGTCCACTCCGGAGGAGAGGACAATGCGGATTACACGATAGTGGAGGGCAACCGCAAGCTCTTCAACGGAGTGGAGCTGGTGCATACTCCCGGGCACACATGGGACTCCATGAGCGTTTTCGTCAAGGCCGATCTGAACTATGCGATAGTCGGTGACGCCATACCTCTGGAGGATAATTTCAGGAGGAACATCCCGCCGGGGCTCAACATAGGGGCCGACACGGCCATGAAAAGCATTAAGACCATAGCCAACTTCGCGGACATAATCGTGCCCGGTCACGGTGCACCGTTCAGAATAAGGAAGAGATAATCATGGAAAGAGAAGTCCCCGAGGCGGTTTACACAGAATGCTCCCGGTGCCGTGAGCACACAGTACACGAGGTGCTGAAGGGCAAGATGGGAAAAGCGTCCCTGGAAGGAACGCTGAAATGCGCAGAGTGCGGAAGAACGGTGACCACGACGATACCCATGCCCCGGCAGATCCCTACGAGGGTGATAGTCAGCAACGGCCCCGTATCCTATCAGTCGTCGACCATATTGGAGGATGACGAACTGCTCATGGAAGGGGATGAGTTCTATCTTGAGGACGGGCTGAGGGTAAGGATAGCATCCCTTGAGAACAAGAACGATAAGCGCGTCAAGAGAGCCAAGGCAACCTCCATCAAGACCATATGGGCTCAGAAATTCGATGTGCTCAACGTCAAAGTGACGGTCAATGACGGCACGAAGAGCTATTCCCGGAGGATACAGGCGTTCCCTGACGATGAGTACTCGATAGGTCAGTTCCTTCCGTTAGAGGATATGGACTGCTTCGTGCATGCGATAAAGATCCGGGAGAGGCTCATAACCAGGGGAACAGCAGAGGCCAGGGATGTCGTGCGCATATACGGCAGTTACAGAAAGAAATCAGTCCCCGTTCTCGACCTCGAAGATGACGTCTAGGATATCGGACAGGTTTGAGCTTTTGATCACATGATCGGCTGCCGCCCCGGTATATTCCATGTCCACGGGATTGAAGGCGATGGACAATCCTGTCTGTTCGAAGACAGATATGTCGATATATGAGTTTCCCACAGACACGGTCCTCTCTTTGGTGACACCGTATTCCCGCATCAGATCCAGAGCGCTCCTGCCCTTGTCCATCAGATCCACGTTTCGTATCCCCTCTCCGGTAAGTACGCCGTTCTCATCCGTTTCCAGGGAATCGGCCAACCAGCCGTCGAATCCGAATTCCTCAGAGATCATTCTGGCCGCATGTCCGATGCCGCCGCTGCATATGACGCTCTTTATCCCATTATAGGACAGGGCGGCTATGGTCTCCTGTATGCCGTCCATCAGAGGCATATTGGTGAGGATCCGTGCAATATCGAAATCAGTTATGCCCGGCCTTGCTTCGATCCACAAGCCTATGTCCCGGCGCATGAACTCCGCCTCATCGATCTCCATGTTGATGAATGCCTGATAGGCCTCGTCGTTATTCACACCAAGTTCTTCGTGCACGAAGGCCCATGAGCTTTTGCAGCGGGTGAGGGTCCCGTCCATATCGAAGATGACAAGATCGAACTTGCGTCCCATGGGAGGTCTGATGCCCCTTCACTCTAAAAACTGTATCTGAGAGGATGCGGTTCGGAGAATGTGCCAACAGGCATCTCCGAATGTGTCGGGCATCGTACAGGGAGCTCTGTTTCCGTGATCGGGAGGGATTTGAAAGTGATATTATAGCACGGCATCGATACTGACGGCGTGATAACAATCATCGGGGTCGCCCACGTGTTCAATATAGCCGAACCGGTGGCGTTCATAATCAAACATCTCTGGCCCGATGCCGTGCTGGTGGAGTTGGACGAGACTCGGTACAAGATCATGTCAGGTGAGTACAAGACCGCAGAGCCAACGGAAGCACAGAAGAAGGAGATGTCCAAGCTCTACAGGCGCACAGCCGAGTATCAGGACGGTCTGTCCAAGGAGTACGGTTCCAGTACCGGCGCCGAGATGCTGATGGCCGTGAATGCGGGCAAGACTCTGGGAGCTGAGATAGGGTTCATAGACCAGTCTGCCGTCAATGTCCTGGATGAGGTCTGGGAGGGAATGTCATTCTGGGAGAGGCGCAGGTACTCCTGGTCCCTGTTCACGGATAAGCTCAAGGGCAGGAAGAAAGCGGAGATGACTGCTGCGGAATTCGCACGGGACAGCGATGCGATGATTGAGGATATGCGAAGGAAGTTCCCGACGCTGGTCAGGAAGCTTATAGATGAGAGGAATGAGAGCATGGCGGAAAGGATCAAGGAATTCGCATCCAGAAGGAATAACATAGTTGTGGTGGTGGGCGATGCCCACGTCGAAGGTCTGGTCAGATTGCTGGAGGGTCATGAGGTAAGGAAAATAAGGCTTGAGACCCTACTTGACAAACCGAAGATGAATGAACTGCGTTCGGAGCTTTGGAACAGGGAGGTCTGAGCATGGAAGTTAAACTTCTCGCTTACACAAGGGATGCGGATGCCATATGTGCCGCGGCAGGCAAATCATGCTATTCTGAAAAACCCGCCTCGGAACTGATAAACGATGAGAGCCCCGAGAAGGTCCTGAACCGCATAGTCGGAATGGGGCATCATTCAGTGATAGAGCATGCATCATTCACATTCTCAGTGGAGGGCGTGTCCCGATCCCTGACGCACCAGCTCGTACGGCACAGGATCGCATCCTTCTCGCAGCAGAGCCAAAGATACGTTTCCCTGGACGAGCCGACGTATGTGGTGCCGGATACGATAGAGGCGGACCCGGAAGCGAAGGAAGTGTTCGAGGAGACCATGGAGAGGATCTGGAGCGTTTACAGGGAGCTGAGGGAGAAGTTCCCTGCAGAGGATGCCAGGTACGTGCTTCCCAATGCCTGCACCACGAACATAACGATAACGATGAACGCAAGGGAGCTGCTGCACTTCTTCTCTTTGAGATGCTGCAACAGGGCACAGTGGGAGATACGTGATATGGCGGATCGCATGCTGGCGCTTTGCGAGGAAGTATCGCCGACGATATTCAGGGACGGCGGACCGCCCTGTGTGAGAGGTCCGTGTCCTGAGGGGAAGCTCTCATGCGGCAAACCCCGTAAGAAGTCCCGTTCTTCCAGTAACCCTTAAATAAAGCATCCACTTAATCCCGCATAATCGGTGAGGATTAATGGGAAGAATTAGACCCACATACATCAAAAGAGTTTCCCTTGAGCTCTACAGCAAGTACCCGAAGGCGTTCAATGTCGACTTCGAGAACAACAAAGAG
>JAAYKC010000123.1 GCA_012522645.1 Thermoplasmatales archaeon | reverse complement strand
CGACTGATCCGTACGGCGAAGAGTATACATCTAAATTCAAGATGTACATGTCCAATGGTGTCGTCGTAAAAATGGAAACTCTTGAATCAATCTATCACTTGGATATAATATATTGGGAGTATACCGACCTGATCGGTAAGAAATGATATTGTATCGCACAGCTTCTAAGGATTCAGGCTTAAACTCCTTAAAATTCATTTCGTCGAATAAGGAGGCCCCATCACTGGGGCCCCCTTATTCGACGCGACAGAAAAAGAGATCAAATAACGTCAAGAATTCGTATCCTCGGGGACAAGATCGCGAAATCTTCCGACGATCGTCGTGAAGAATATCCGAAAAGAACCGTATCGCACCGCAATAAGCTTGACTTAGACAGATGTTGATTCTTTCTGTTCTCTGTCGTTCTGCACGACCTCGAAATCATCTGTCCTGTGATGTCCGTGAAATCCCGAAAAATTGTTACGGGAGGTCATTTGACAGTCGGTCATCTTTTCAGTCTTTCTTCCACGAAGATCGCTCTTTTCCGCCATTTTTCACCCGAGAACGGGTCCAAACAGACCTCCATCTCGTCCAAAATACCCATGATCTCTGTGTTTATGGGCTCAAAATTGCTGTAAACGACTGATTCGGCCCCCTTCTCATCATACAAAAAGCTAACTGTCAAATGACTCAGCGATTTTACCGCAAAAATCGCCGACGGCTTACGGACCCTGACCGACCGTCTGCCGTTCTCCGAGATTTCTTCCCTGATGCCTTCCATCAGCTCGATGACGACGGAAACAACCAACTGCGCCAAAAGAGCGAGGAGCAGTGAACCGTTGGTGGAACCGTCGGACCATACCCTCAGCGACTCTATGTTCACAACGCTCTTGATCGAGGATATGAGATGCTCTATCCTGATCCTTGCACGGTAGATGTCCAACGCCTTCTCCGGCGGGAGCGGGATCGAGCATTCCGGTTTGAAGTATCCGCATCTCCCGCCCATCAGCTCCGTGATCGCCTCGGCCTTGTCCGACGGGTCGAAGGGGGACATTATCATCTGGACGACGGTCTTGATCTCTACGTTGAGGTACGGGTTGTTCAGCTTCTTCACTATATCGGATGTCCTTACCCTGGGCGTCTCCCCGACGACGCTGCCTTCTGCGATCACCTTCGCGCATTTCGCCTCCTGTTTGACGGCGATCTGCATCCCGCGAAGGTAGTTGTCCACAGAGAAGAACTGATACAGCGTCCTGCCCGAGGCCGTGAACATGTTGACGATGCAGCACACATCCGTGCCCACATACATGAAATCCTCCGGATGCTCGTCGATGCGCCTGTCATCGCTCAGATTCATCCTTTCGCGGGTGAGATACTCCATTCCCGCATCGGTTATCATCTTCTTCAGATCCTTGTGAGCGCAGCCGTTGTCCACGACGATCATCGAACCCGGGGACATCCTCCTGAACAATCTGGGGAGGAAATTGCGGTATTGCTCCTGATCCGTCATGTTACCGGGATACGGCATGATATCGAACGGGAGCGTCGGACACCTCAGCATGCCCAACATGAACTGCACCTGATTCTGTATCCCGCGACCGCCGTATCCGTACGCTGAAAGGCTGTTCATACGACCGACGACGGGGATGTGCGATCCGTCGACGACGACATCGGTGCATTCGATGTCGAAGATCCTGTTGATGCCCGCCCATATGCCGTCGATTATCTCCTCGAAATGATCGGAGAGAACGGCGAGGGAACGGTCGATCGTCCTCTGCGATATTGTTTCACCGCCGCACAGCTTCGTTCTCAGCACATCGTCGTCCAGCCAATCGGCGCATTCGTTCATGGACGACCCGCCCTGCAGCTGATATGCGCACACCAATTCCACGATTACGTCGAGACTGACGCCTCTGCTCTTCATCCCCTTCAAAAGATCGGAGATCCCCAGCATCCTGAGGACGGTGCCGCATGTCCTGATCAACCCATAGGATACGGATTTATTCCCGTTCGGCCTTACCGAACCTGTTCCGAAACGAGTTTGTATGACCATGCACGCGAATCGGAACACCTTTCTAAAAACAATCCCGGATGCGTTACAAACGCCTTCCGGCATCCCGCTTCTATTGCATGATGTCTAAGTCAAGTTCATAGACAGAATCGTAAGTGGGAACAGGGTCGGTCCCTCTGAGATCAACTCAGTCTTCATCCTGTTGAACTCAGGATGCAGGAAACGGGATCGGTATATTGTCTTACATCACATTCTCGAAAGTGCCTTCGGTTTGTTTCCGGCCTACTTTGGGTTTGAAGTCCTTGAAAGCTGATTCGGTACCGTTCCAGGAATGATACAGGCCGAGGATCTCAGAAGCTGACAACAGACGGTTCGAAACGAATGTAAAAAGTTCTTTGCAGTCCGAGATCATTTTTTTCACTGCAGTCTCTGTCGCTTCCTACTGTCAGCGGAAAAAGATACGGCAGTTTTGTTTTGACGAAGCATTTGGAATTCTGGCACTTCTCTCCCCCCTCCGAATCCATATTCTTCCGAATGATCTGCATCTCGCCCCAATCACGTTCAGCTTTGCTACGGCAACAGTACAGAATATCAGAACGCAGCTTCAGATTACGGAATCATATGCCTCGTTCGTCTGAGATTGCCTTCAGTCCGCATGAATGACACGTTCCCGCTGATGTGCTCTCAGCCGCCCATATGCGTTCAGCTGAAGCGTTACATCCGGAATATTTTCAGGTTTGACGGTGAGGCAGACATTTCCGAATCTTTATCCATGGACAATTTGACGGCAATCTGTGAAGTCTGGCTCTTTGTCACCGGAAGGCCTGGGCACCCGGGCAATCGGATGCCTTTCGGAAATAATCAATAAAGCCTACCCGTACTAAACCTCCAAGCTTTGAAGTCGGGATCAGAAAAAGAAGATCGTTCCTTTCTAATTGGAAAAATATGCCCAATTTGAAAAGAGGTCTGTGTGCTGGGACATGCATACGGATATCTGGGTCTATTTATGTACGGAAAAATTCTCAGCCGTTGCAGATCCGGTTGAGAGGAATGACCCATCGTTTATTCCTGATGCGGGGTTGAGGGTCCGCCTCGAAATTATGATCGGGAAAGGCGAGGAAGTTTCAGAAAGAAAACTGGTTATAGCGGAAGCGAGACAGGGCAACGGCGGATGAAAGATCGTAGAACCTCTTCCATCTGCTCTTTTCTGGGGTCTGACGGTTTAGAAATTTGTGCGGCGCACTTTTCTCTCTCAGAGCGGAGAGGGCCTGTATCTGAACGGCCGTGGAATAAGATAACAATCCCGCAGTGACTCGGATCGTCGGCGGTAAGGCGGTCATTTCGACTATTTTCAGCGATAGCTTTCTCCATATGGGATCGCATATATGCGATCAGGTGCACAAATCACTGATTTTGATTATAATAAGGACCTGAGCGCCCTGGCCGGAATTTGAATCCGGGTCGAAGCCTCGACAGGGCTTCATGATAGGCCGCTACACTACCAGGGCAGGTATCATGAGTATAGACAGGCAGTATTTAACCATTATCGAAT
>JAAYKC010000122.1 GCA_012522645.1 Thermoplasmatales archaeon | reverse complement strand
GCCAAACCGTTCCAGGCCTTCCGTAAGGTGCTGTTGCCCGTGATACAATCATCCGTTCTCGCAGGAGCGATCCTGTCCTTCACCAGGAGCCTGGGCGAGACCGGGGCGACGATAGCGATAGATCCCACCGTCAGCACGGTGCCGATCTACATAGTCAATCTGATAACCGATTTCACAATCCATAACAATCCCGATTTCGTATACCAGGCGGCCGTATCATCCATAACCCTGACGGTCATATGCTTCGTATTGATGGCAGCCCTGAAACATTTCACGCGCAGGGGCCTGGGAGGTCGCAGAGATGATTAAGATAAGGCTGGAAGGCCTGAAGAAGAGCTTCGGCTCTGACATGGCTGCCGACGGGATCGACCTCACCGTGGAATCGGGGGAGTACCTGTGCATCCTCGGGCCCACGGGATCCGGGAAGACCACGCTCATGAGGATGGTCTGCGGTCTGACGGAGCCGGATGAGGGCAGGGTCTTCTTCGGAGATGAGGACGTAACGCATCTTGATACGGCCAAGAGGGGCGCGACCATGCTCTCTCAGACGTATGCTCTCTTCCCCAACATGAGCGTAAGGGACAATGTCCTGTTCGGTTCATGGATCAAGGGATGGCCGGAGGATGACAGCAAGCGTCTGGCCAGGAACATCCTGACCATGATGCACATGGAGACGAGATCCAAGGCATATCCCAATGAGCTGTCCGGAGGTCAGCAGCAGAGGATAGCTCTCGCTAGAGCATTGGCGTCCGGTTCGAAGATATTGTTATTGGACGAGCCCCTCAGAGCGTTGGATGCCCGCTTAAGACTCGAGCTGAGGAAGGACCTCAAGAATATGGTGAAGGCCATGGGCCTGACGGCCATACACGTCACGCACGATCAGGAGGAGGCGCTGGAGATGGCAGACAGGATCGCGGTCCTGCGCGAGGGGAAGATAATACAGGTGGGCACTCCGAAGGAGGTGTTCGAGGATCCGAAGACGCCGTTCGTGGCCAATTTCCTGGGCAGATCGAACCTGATACAGTGCAGGGTCGTCGGATCGGAGAACGGGAAAGTGCTCCTCGAGAACGATAAAGGAGTGAGGATGGAGGCCAGGGACGGGGGACAGGCACCGGGGACGAACGTCCTCATGGCGGTCAAGGTGGGCAATACCAAGCTGACCATCAAGCCCCCGGGATACTTCGAGGGCAGAGTGGAGAAGATCCTCTACGAAGGGGCCACCATAACGCTGGAAGTAATGGTCAGAGGATTGGGGCTGGTGTATTCCAAACTGCCCAACAGGAAGTTCGATGATTTCCGGGAAGGGAACAGAGTATTCGTCAACTGGAGCCCGGACAAGGCAAAGGTCTTCGATATACCCGAGGGCGGGATCGAGCATGAGGTAAGGGTGGACTGAATGCCGCACATCAGACTTGATAAGGTAACGATGAAATACGGCGACATAACCGCCGTCAGGGACATAGATCTGGACATCCGCGACGGGGAGTACGTGACCATATTGGGCCCTTCCGGGTGCGGCAAGACCACCCTGATCAAAGTGGTGGCGGGCATACTCCGCCCGACCGGGGGCAGGATATACATTGACGGGATGGACGTCACCGACGTCCCTCTGGAGGACAGGGACACAGGTTACGTGTTCCAGAACATAGCGCTCTTCCCCCATATGACGATACGCGAGAATGCGGAGTACGGGCCCAAGGTCCATTCAGTGGAAGAGGGGCAGGTCAAGGAGTCGGCAGAGGAGTACCTGAGGCTGGTGAACATACTGGACAAGGCGGGGCATCTCCCCGACGAGCTGTCCGGAGGGGATCAGCAGAAAGCGGCCCTGGCAAGGGCGCTGGCATCAGGTTCCAAGATATTGATGCTTGACGAGCCCCTGTCCGCATTGGATGCCAGGGTCCGCATGGAGCTGAGGTATGAGATAAGGCGCATCGTGAAGCGCCTCGGGATAACGGTCCTGCACGTGACCCACGATCAGGAAGAGGCTATGTCAGTCTCTGACAGGATAATCCTGATGCGCAAGGGGAAGATATTCGAGACCGGTACGCCGTTGGAGATGTACAGGTCTCCGAAAAGCATATTCGCTGCGTACTTCATAGGTGAAACGAATCTCATGGAATGCACAGTGGACAGCAAGAGGAAAGGAGGGGGAGTGATACTGAGGCTCAGGAATGACGTTCTGATCAATGTTTCCAAATCCAGGGCGAACGTCGGTGAAATAGCCATCCTCTCCGTGCGTCCGGAGCATGTGTATACTGCAACGGACGGGCTGAAAGCGCGTGTAAGGGACGTAGTTTACATGGGAACGTATTGGCGTGTGAGGACAGAGGCGGAATCCCAGGATTATGTGGATTATAACATACCTGCGGATTACGAATTACCGGAAATAGGGTCGGAAGTGTTTCTGGTCTTCAACAAGAAGGCCTCAAGGGTGTTCAAGAGGCCCAAGGAAGGACTGACAGAGGCGATCAGACTTGAGTGATATGAAAAATATGTTGGAATGGTTCTCCAAGAGGACCGGAGGAGTGGTGCAGAGAGGGAGCAGGAGCCACGGCCTGATAGTTCTTGATACCGTGGTGGAATTGGATAATGCTTTGAAATCGATATCGGAAGGGGATGAGCAGACCGCGCTCAAGTGCATAGACCGGGTAATACTCAATGAGAGGGAGGCAGACCGCATCGAGGATTCCCTCTGCAGAGACATAGTCGACGGTTCCCTGAAGAGCCAGGAGAGGGAGGACCTTCTTCATCTGGTGAAGAAGACCGATAAGATAGCGGACAAGGCCAACGAGGCGGCTCTGTATCTGCAGCTGATAATCGAGACACATACAGAGGTCCCCAAGCATCTGTGGGATGCTGCCAGGCAGATGACCTCAGAGCTCCTGCTGGCCGTAAGGCTCCTCATACAGGCCTTTGAGAACATGGGCAAGAACAAGAGCGAGGTCTACAGGCACATCGACTCCATAAATGATCAGGAGCGCCTCCTGGATCAGCTGGATTACTCCAGTTTCAGGAAGATCCTCCTGTCGGACATGGATCACAAAGGGGTCATGCTGGTGCGGGGCCTCACCGAGGCACTGGAGAAATCGGCAGATGCCTGCAACTCCTGCGCGGAGACTCTGGGAATGATAATCCTGTCCAGAGGATCATGATATGGCCAGATTATTCGGCACCAACGGCGTGCGCGGGGTCATCAACGATGATATGACATCGGAACTGGGCCTCCGCCTGGGCAAGGCCATAGGTGCGTTCTTCGGAGGAAGCGTAGCGATAGCCTCGGATACGAGAGTCTCTGCGGATATGATGAAATCCGCAGTATCGGCGGGCCTCATGGCAGTCGGATGCAGGGTGCTCGATCTCGGGGTCCTGCCCACTCCTGCGGCCCAGTACTTCGTGAAGACCCACAGTCATGTCTCGGGAGGTGTGATGATAACCGCATCCCACAATCCTCCGGAGTTCAACGGAATAAAGTGCATCGCTCCGGACGGTACGGAACTGCACCGCTCCGATGAGGAGCAGATCGAGAACATGTATGAGGGGGAAATCCCCTGCAAGCCCTGGAGCGAGGTCGGCACCAAAGAGGATGTTCTGGGTGCGGCGGAATCCTACGTGGATGCGGTGATCTCCCTGGTGGACTCAGAGAGGATAAGGGCCGCCAACCTCACGGCGGTCCTGGATTGTGCCAACGGCGCAGCCCACTATACCGCGCCTCTGTTGCTGAGCAAGCTGAACGTCAGAGCCATAACCCTCAATGCCAATCCGCAGGGGGAGTTCCCGGGTCATCTCAGTGAGCCGACGGAGGAGAACCTCTCAGGCCTCATAGAAGTCACCAAGTATGCGAAGGCGGACATAGGCATAGCCCATGACGGGGACGCTGACAGGACAGTGTTCGTGACCGATGAAGGCAAATTCGTAAGCGGGGATAAGAGCCTGACGCTCATGGCGGAGATGGCTGTCTCCGAGAAAGGAGGAGGCACGGTCGTCACGCCCGTGAGCTCATCCTCTGTGGTGGAGGAAGTGGTCGTCAGGGCAGGCGGAGCGGTGATACATACAGCCGTCGGGTCCCCGGTGGTCGCCAGGAAGATGATCGAGACAGGAGCGATCTTCGGCGGAGAGGAGAACGGAGGGCTGATCTTCCCTGAGATGCAGTACTGCAGGGACGGTGCCATGACCGTGGCTAAGATGCTGGAGTATGTGGCAAAGAACGGCTCACTCCAGAAGAGGATCGATGCACTGCCCGTATATTTCACGGACAAGAGGAAATTGAGCTGTCCGGCGGCAGAGAGAGCGGATCTGATGAGACATCTGATGGAGATCAATGCCACCCGGAACATGGATTCAACCGACGGTCTGAAGATCCTGTATTCAGACGGATGGGTGTTGCTCAGGCCTTCCGGCACAGAGCAGATTTTCAGGATCTACTCTGAAGCCCGGGATGCGGAGACCGCAGAGAAGAGAGGGACCTATTACGAGAATCTAGTGAGGGATTATCTCAAGACCTGCGGGATCTGACCGCTATAACTTCCTTGATCATTCTGGCAGCCAGTACGGAAGTCGTTCCGCCGGGGTCGGCAGGAGGGCAGACCTCCGTGACGTCGAAGCCCACCAGGCGGTCTCCGATAAGATTTATGGCCTTCTTCACATCAATAGGTGTCAGGCCGAAAGGTTCCGGGGTGCCCGTCCCCGGTGCGTAAGCAGGGTCTATGCCGTCTATGTCCAGAGAGAGGTAGATATCATCGCATCTGACACTGTCCATAGCCGTCTTCACAGCTTTCTCGATGCCGCTCTCCATTATCTCATATGAATCTATGAATCTGATCTGATCATCCCTGTCGAGCTCCTCTTCGGAGACGGACCGGACGCCCAGAACGAAGACGTTGTCCAGGCCCAAATGCTCAGCCGCTCTGCGCGTTATGCAGGCGTGGCTCTCACTGCACCCGAGATACTCGTCCCTGGAATCCAGATGGGCGTCGATAGATATCAGAGCTATGCTCCTCTCCTCGAAGCAGCGGATGATGGGTATGTTCACGGAGTGCTCTCCCCCCATGGCTATGGTGAACTTCCCGTCCCTGACGGCGGGGCCCATGACGAACCTCACTTCATCCAGCATATCTCCCGGAAGAAAGAACTCATCGCAGTCCCCATAATCGTAAAGAGCGGCATCGTAACTGCCGTGCTCGTAATGATTCCTCTCGAAATTGTATGAGGCGCGCCTTATGGCTGAAGGCGCTTCTCTGGCCCCGGCCCTGAAGCTCGAGGTCCTGTCATAAGGTATGCCGTATATGCAGAAATCCGCGTCGTTGTATGATGCATCGGCATCTGCGAAGGATGTGCCCTGAGGCATCTCACATCAGCTTCATTCTGTCCATGGCCACGAGGTACATTATCTCGCCGCCTTCCACGAGTTCGGATTCGTGGTCTGCGTTGATGGCCATGTTGAATGTGTCATAAGTCTCCAGATCCATGATCTGAACCTCATCCCCGTGTATGGCAAGTACCTGTCCCTTCCTCTTGTCGATCATGGGGACCTGCACCTTTGCGCTCACCGGGCCCACGAGGGATTTCTTGGATCCCGTGAAAATGCTTGCAGCCTCTATGTTGGCCTTGGCGGATCCGTGCTTACCGGGCTTTGATGTGGATATCGAGATGATCTTGCAAGGCTCGTCGTCGATGTTGACATACCTTCCGACTTTCAGTTCCCTTATTTCTTTTGCTTCCCAATCTCCGCCAGCCATACAATTACCTCTTAACAGTCATTCAGAGCAGGATAATTCCCGTTCATCGGGTGCCCTATCGGCATCCAGCATATAATTATTTCTTGAGCGGCCTGTTGCCTCCGCGTCCGCTCCGAGATCCTGCCGGGCGCTTTCCCTTGGGCGCCTTCTTCTTAGGGGGATCGGGATATCTGCGTTTGATATCCGTTACCCTGGCTTCGAACTCTCTCACGAGCACGTCCCCTTTGTACTCCCCTTCGCAATTGTCTATCTTGGCCGCGATCAGAGCCTTACCGGCCAGTGATCTGGCTATTTTGCCCCTTTGCCAGTATGGGGCCGTGTGAACGGAAGGATGCTGATAGAGGACACCGTGCTTCGGAGGCTTCTTCCCGGACTTGAGATGCCTGAACATGGCCTTCTCAGCGCCCATAAGCTGCACGGTGGAAGAGGGCAGGGATGCCAGTCTCTCCAGTCCTCCGGCCAGGGATATGAGTCTCGCTGATAACGGACCCCCGAGCAGCGCGCACATATTGGGGCAGATCTTCTCAACGATGTCGGAGATGTAATCCTCTGTTCTTTCCCTGCTCAGGTAGACGGAGGACAGCGTTCCGGCCAGGTCCCTGACGGCCAGGATGTCCTCCGGGTCCATATCGGAACCGATGGACTCCATCTCCAGCCCGAGTGCGGATATAACGGACGTCCTGTCGCCGTGATCGCTTATGATACTGGCATACCGTTCTTCTCTGGCACAGTCTGCCAATTCCGGGAAATGCATGCCGTACCATTCGTGCAGTCTCTCGCTCATGAGATTCGCTGTCTCGATCAGATCGTCCAGGCTCCTTATCGCCTGGACGAGGTTCCTGTCCCGGGGAATAGGTTCCGATGTTCTGAGCCTGGCGAGGCCCATCATCGCCTCGTGCATTATCTCGGAAGAGAATCCGAAGGAATCCGCCTTCAGGAAGGAGGAATCGAAGAATACGGGCTTTCCGAGCTCCGATTGTCTCCTTTCCGAGACCTCGATCTTATCGCGGCCGTGTGCCAGCTCTCTCTCCTCCGGTAACAGGCCGCCTCTCTGCATGACTGCGAGCTTCTCAGATATGGATGCTGCATCCTTGGGCATCAGACGCTTATCCAGTATCCTGTTCCCGTCGCAGAGGAATACCCCGAACCACTTAGTTACAAGTATCATCATGCACCGTCCGTTATTTTCCTGATCTCGGCATCCGGCAATCCGTCGGCTCCCGCCGCCAGGATCTGCAGACCTGCCTGGAACTCCAGTTCCTCCATGCGGTTATACGCTTCGATGAGATCCCCGCCCTGGGTCAGTGCTCCGTGGCGGGCCATCGTCATCGCCATATGCGCACACTCCTTTCTGACGGCCTCCACAAGCTCCGGGGAGCCGGGCGTACGGTATCCGACCATCGGCACCTCTCCCAGCAGTATGATGCCTTCGGGCGTCAAACTGCAGTTCACCTTCTCTCCTCTGACTGCCAATGCCGTACAGTACAGAGGATGGCAGTGCACCACCGCATTGACGGACGGATTGCACTCATAAAGAGCCAGATGGAAGAATCTCTCGATCGAGGGCTTACCGCCGTCGAGGGATCTGCCGTCTTTGTCGATTCTCACCACCTCATCTTCGGAGAGGAGCCCCTTGTTCTTACCGGACGGGGTGATGAGGAACGTGCCGTCTTCCAGTCTTACGCTGACATTCCCCCCTGCGGAGACGGTCAGCTTCCGATCGTAGAGCATCTTGCAGACCCTTACCAGTTCGATCCGTCCGTCCGGCTCATTCATCCGAGTACCCTCCGTATCTCATTCGGCGCAAGGATCCCCTTCTCGGTTATGAATCCCGTGACGTATCCGGCCGGCGTCATATCGAATGACGGGTTCAGAGCCCTCGCACCTTCCGGAGCGATGCGGACCCCGGATATCTGGGTCATCTCCTCTTCCGAGCGGTATTCTATTTTAATGTCCTCCCCTCTGGGAGTGTTGAAATCGAATGTGGATATGGGAGCCGCAACATAGAACGGCACTCCCAGCTCCTTTGCCAGCACCGCCTTCTCGAAGGTCCCGATCTTGTTGGCGAAATCCCCGTTGGCCGCTATGCGGTCCGCTCCGAGGATGATGAGGTCCACGCCTTCTCTGAGGAAGTGGCCCGAGGCACCGTCCGGCATGATCGCATGATCTATCCCCTCCTGGAGGAGCTCCCATGAGGTCAGCTGCATCCCCTGAAGGCGGGGTCTGGTCTCTGATACATAAACGAAGATATTCTTCCCCTTGTCATGGGCCGCTCTGATCGGAGCGAGCGCGGTACCGACATCAACCGTCGCCAGGGCCCCTGCGTTGCAGTGGGTCATGACCTTCGCTCCGTCCTTTATCAGAGGTTCTCCGTATCTGCCGATCGCGAGGCATTTGTCTATGATGATCTGCGCATAGGAGTCCGCCGCCTCGACGGGATCCGTATTCTCACCAAGGGCCCGGACCATATAGTCCACAGCGTAGAACAGATCGTAAGCCGTGGGCCTCGCCGCTTTGATGTCCTTTGCGGCCCTGTCAAGGTCGTCTCCATTCAGGGCGGCAAGGCACATCCCGTAGGCCGCCGTGGCTCCTATGGACGGCGCACCGCGGGTGGTCATGTTCCTGATTGATTCAGCCACATCCGGATAGTTGTCAAAGGAGACGAATTCCAACCTCCCGGGCAGCTTCCTCTGGTCGATCATCACAACACGGCCGTCCTCGAACCAGACCGCCTTTACATCCTGCACGCCCTTCTCAGTTTTCGCCTTCATTCGCAAACCCGGATGTTGACGGCCTTCTTACGATTAATTGATATCGTTCAGTGTGACTCGGCAATCTTTATAATAGGGCTAATGAGTATAACAGGTGTGTCGAAAAATAGCAAATCCCACTCCGGTTTTGATATTTACTCCACCGTTGTCAACGGGAGGCCGGAGCTAGCACAAGTTTCTGATCCATTGCATCAGAATATTCTGCGTTACCTCTCTGAGAAGAACATGTCCTCGTCTGAGATCTCAGAGGCGACCGGGAAAGCGCAGTCCACCCTCTCCGTTCATTTGGACACTCTGGTATCGAGGGGCCTGATAAAGTCCCAGCCTGATGCCAATGACAGCAGGAGGAAGATATTCTCCGTATCGTCCAGTAAGGTTGCATACTCCACCGAGGCATCGAAGGAGGGAATAGATGTATTCCATGGCATGGTGGACGAAGTCGTCGAATGCGAACCCGGGGACTATTACAAAACGTTCCTGCGCACACTTCTGGTGGAATGTGAAGCTTACGGGATGCACATCGGACCCGCTCTGGAGAAGATAGGCGAGGTCATGGCCGTCAGGATGGCATCTGATATGCCCCGCGGCAAGCTTGAGGACGTGATCTCCCTGGTCCAGGACTTCTATGAACGGAATGACATGGGGGAGGTCTGCATATACACGTTCCTTCCGCTGACTATAATAATCCGTGACACGGAGTCCTATCCCTTCAAGATAAGCTCTGTGGCTCAGTTCAGCCACGGTCTCTTCAAGAAGATACTGTCCGAGACCATGGGAAGGGACTATATGATAACGAAGTCCGAGACATTCGGTGCTGACAACAACTATTACAAGTTCATAATAGAGCTCAGAGAGTGAACGTCAGCAGTACACCGTCCCCGAGGACCTCAGTACTCTCCAGTGACATCTTCCTCATTATCGGCCGACCCCCGTCCGCCGGGGTCGGGGATGTTCTGTCACCTATGACCCAGGGGCCTACGAATACCGTGTATTTATCCACGAGGTCCGCACTGAAGAATCCTGCGATCGTCTCTCCTCCGCCCTCAACCAATACGCTGTCTATGCCCATCTCCCCAAGGGCTTCCAGCATTATGTTAAGGTCAAGAGGGTCCCCGGCTCTGACGATCTCCTCCGCGTCCCACTCCCTTTCACAGGAGGATGAGGTGACCATTACCGTAGGTGCCCTCTCATCAAGCACCAATGCGTCGTCCGGTGTCCGTCCGTCAGGGTCTATGACAATCCTTATCGGGTTATCGTCATAGCTCAGACCTTTAACGGTGAGATGCGGATCATCAGAGATCACGGTGCCCACCCCTACGAGGATGGAGTCGTACCCCTTCCTCAATTCTCTGACTCTGGCTATGTCCTCGTCCGAGGATATCCTCATCTGCTTCCTGTCGGGGCCGGCGATCTTGCCGTCGGCCGACATCGCGCAGTTGACATGTATGAAAGGCCTCATCACGTTCCCTCTGTGTTCACCGTGAAATTATAGACGTTATCTCTTCTCTCGACTCCGAAACTGACATCAAGGAAAGTCTCCAGAGTGTCCATCTGGCTCAACAGGTGCCTGCTGATCCTGGACACGGAGAAGACGCTGTTCTCCTCAGCCAGGGCCATATAAGGCAGCAATTGGTCCGCAGTGTTGATATCCAGGGTAGCTCCCGACTCCATCTCCTTAACGAGGTCCTTTGCCGCATCGTTACCCGCATCCTTCGGAGAACGGCCCCGTGCGGTCATCACATTGCTGCCGAGGAAGCCATTCTCGTACTCTGCGACAAGGCACAACCCGGCGCCTCTGGATATGCCGGCGGTGCGCTCCACCTCTATATCGGCGCCTCCGAACGGTTCCAGCGGTTTCCTGCATCCGTTGATCAGCTGTTTCGTGATCCAGTCAGGAAGGTTCTGTATAAAGCAGATCCCCCGTATGCCCTTCAGTTCACCCAGGTCCGGCAGGTTCAGAAGGTCTATCTTCTTCACAGGATCCAGAACAGCGGACACCCTTCCGCCGCCTTCCGGGAAGAAGCCCCTTTCTCGGATCTCGGCACTGACACTTATCCCCATACGCTTCATAAGAGGGAAAAGCACCTGATTGTACGTGTCAATGGGCGGCGCCCACATGACGTTCGTTCCCCCTGTTATGTCTATCTTGAGCGGCTTATCTGTCTTACTGCCGGCTAACAGCATCGCCTGGAGCACGAGGCTGACACTTCCCGCAGTGCCCACATCGGTACTGATCTGATATTTCATATTCTTGCCGGGTCTGAATGTCAGTTCCCTGGATCCGGGGGTGTTGCCGAAGGTCTTGGACCCGGTCATTTCGGCCACGGCGCCGATCGCAGCACAATGCTGTCTGGAAAGTCCGTTGGTGGGCCTGTTCTCCCTTATCCTGGTCAAATGCACGTCCTTGCCGGTAAGAACGGACATGGCAACGGATGTGCGGACCATCTGGCCGCCGCCCTCTCCTTTAGAACCGTCTATTTCCAGCAAGACATCACCCATTATCTTAAACGCGAACAGCCATAAAACCGTATTGAAGGAGAATAAGTGCGACCACCGGGATTTGAACCCGGGTTAGAGGCTTGGGAAGCCACTGTCCTAACCACTAGACTATAGTCGCAGGTTCTTCGAAAATCAACTTCTACTATTTTAATGATGGTTCGGAGCCGAACATGTCGCGTATCCGGGATCTTCACCAGGCCGGAGGATGGCATGTTTTTATAATCCCTCAATCATCAAGACGGGACGGGCCCGTGGTCTAGGGGTTATGACGTCGCCCTTACAAGGCGAAGGTCGCCGGTTCAAATCCGGCCGGGCCCACCATATTCCTTCGGACAGGGCCTATTCCAATCCGAGGGCGAAACGGGCTGAAGCGGCCACGTATGCGGAATCGTCGTTCAGCAGCCCTCTCATGATATCATCCAGTCCCGGGTCGGATACGGCGAGCTTGTTCCTGAGCCTGCCAGTTGCCCATGCCGCCATGCCTCTGACCTCCCTGCGGTCATCTGCGGCAAGCTTCTTCAGAGCGTATATGCACCTCTCATCCCCTATCCCGGCACCGGCAACCTCCCCCAGGCCCCATGCGACATTCTCTCTGATCTCTCGGTCTGCGTCTTCGGTCAGGGGGATGAGTATGTCGACGATCCTCGTATCCGACACTTTATTCTGCCCCATCTTGGCCACGCACCATGCAGCTCTCCTTCTTATCTCAGGTTCCCCGAGGAAGGTCATTTGGAAGAGATCATCCAATGCATCCGCCCTGTCCTTCTTCCTCTGCAGGTCGTATTCCAGCTCCGACAGCCAATCCTTCCCGTTCACAATAATCACTTCGTCTGAGGAGGGAGCTCCTTGAAGAACTCACATGTCATATAATCAGTTCCCGGGCAGCAGATTTCGTAATCCTTCAGTTTGAGGACATCCAGCCTTATTCTCCTCGCCTTGCAGCAGGCGCACCGGCCGTCCTTAGCCAACCAGAGGCATCTTTTCTCATTCATCTTTGCTACCGGTGAAAACGATGCAGTTCGATCCGATCTTCTTTGCTCTGGATTCGGACAGCATCCCCAGCTCCAGCCATGCTGCGGAGACGACGCCAGAGGGCACCAGACAGGTTATGGTGCAGGGGAAGCAGACATCCGGATCGAATACCTTGCTCCCTTTCCTGTCCGTGACATCCTCCACGGTGAGAGTGTCCCCGAGATTCTTGTAATAGTCTTTGATGTGATTGCAATTCGTCGCGATATGAACGTTCAGATTGCCATCCTCTTTCTCTGTGACGGTGATCTTATGTTTCTTATCGCAGAATTTCATATCAACCAGAACGGTTCCCATGTCTATCGGTGCGGAATCCCGTTACAAGTACAAAACACATACCTGTTCATCATTCGGGGCGGAACATCATGACATTCTCCCCGACCGCATTGGCCCGGGACTTGGACAGCAGCCCCAGTTCCAGCCATGCTGCGTTGATCACACCCACCGGGGCCATGCAGGTCATCGTAAGAGGTGCGCAGGTCTGCTTATCCAGCACCTTGCTGTGCTCATTGTCCGTCACATCATCTGCGGTCAGGATCCTGCCCAGTTTCTCATAATAGGACCTGACATTGTCACAATCAGTATCTATAACGAGGTCAAGGTCGCCGTCCTCTCTGGGAGTAACGGTGATCTCGATCTTCTTCTCGCAGAATTTCATATCGACGGTCACGGTCGCCATGCCGATGCATGAGAGGACGGCCTAAAAAACCCTTCCTCTTAATCATAATAATCATGGTGGGCTCGGCCGGATTTGAACCGGCGACCTCCGCAATGTCAATGCGACGTCATAACCCCTAGACCACGAGCCCGGTAAGGCGGAGATACCCTTCCCACTTTTATATGTTTTTACATGAAACCGTCCGCCACCAGATACTGACGGCCTCAGAGAAGATTTTAATCGGAGACACTATCCAAGGGCCCATGGCAGAGATTAAGCTGTTCACTAAGAACAATTGCGAGAAATGCGACTATGTGAAAGAAAGAATACCCGAGGGGCTGGAAATCACATATTACAATGTGGACACCACAGAAGGTCTCGCCGAAGGAGCATTCTGCGAAGTTCTGGACAAGGGCTTCCCCATCCTGGTGGTCGACGACGTCATAGTGGCCGAGGACGGTACCCCCGTTCTCAGGAAGCTGCAGGAGATCGCCGGGCATAAATGATAACCCTGGGGATAGAGGGAACGGCCCACACTCTGGGCGCAGGCGTGACGGACACCGGGAGGAAAGTCCTCGCCAACGAACTGGATATGTTCAGGCCGGAGGAAGGGGGGCTGCATCCGAGGGAAGCGGCGAATCATCACGCCGATAAGGTTGCGGAAGTGATAGAGAAAGCACTGTCCGCCGCCAATGTGTCCTTCGGGGACATAGATCTGATATCCTTCTCCAAGGGCCCCGGTCTGGGGCCGTGCCTGAGGGTCGCGGCCACTGCGGCCAGGGCGCTCTCTGTAAAACTGGACGTGCCGATAATCGGGGTGAATCACTGCATAGCCCACGTGGAGATAGGCAGAGCGGTCACCGACTGCGAGGACCCGGTCCTCCTTTACGCTTCGGGGGGGAATACCCAGGTGATCGCCTTCTCCAACGGCAGGTACCGCATCTTCGGGGAGACGCTTGATGTGGGCATAGGCAATATGTTCGACAAACTGGGGAGGGAATTGGGCCTCGGCTATTATGCGGGCCCGACGATAGAGAAGCTCGCTTCGGAAGGGGACAGGCTTCTGGACATACCTTACTCTGTGAAAGGGATGGACGTCTCCTTCTCAGGCATCATGACAGCGGCCCTCGAGCAGAGGAGGAAGGGAGCCTCCCTTGAGGATATAGCATTCTCTGTGCAGGAGGTCTGTTTTGCCATGCTGACCGAGGTCACCGAGAGGGCGATGGCACATGTGGGGAAGAACGAGGTGCTCCTGGGCGGAGGGGTGGTGCAGAACAGCCGTCTCAGAGATATGATCTCGACGATGGCCGAGGAGAGAGGCGCCGAGATGTTCGTCCCGGATCGGAAGCTGTGCGTCGACAACGGTGCTATGATAGCATGGCTGGGGAGTCTGATGTACTCTTCCGGTGTGAGGATGACGATCGCAGAGACAGAGATAAATCAAAGATTCAGGACCGATGAGGTTCCTGTTACGTGGCGGTCCTGATCTGGTCGCCTATCAGCTGATCCAGCTGATCCAAGAAAAGATCCTTCTTCTCGGATTTGAATGAGGCACCGCTGGCTATCCTGTGCCCTCCGCCGTTCCCGCCGACGGATTCCGCCGCAACCCTCATGGCGACCGACAGGTCAACACCCCTGTCCAGCTGTCCCCACATGCCCCTTGCCGATGCCTTGGCAATATCCTCGGCGCAGTTGATCCCTACAGTGGGCTTGTTCGGATCACCTATGAACTGCATGGCAGCCCCGCATACGATGCCGGTGAATCCTGATTCGGTGCTGCTGAAATACTGGATGTTCTCCTTCTGGATGAGTCCCTTCGCATCCAGGACGGTGACTGCGGAGACGATCATCCTCTTGTAATCATCATTGGCCGATACAGCCTTCTGAAGGCAGTTATCGCTGCCCAGGCACATCCCGCCGGATATCCCTCCTATCCCCAGCCTTCCGCATGCGTTGAAAAGGTCTGCCATGGTCTCGGCGTCCATGTCCCAGTCCGGCAGATGGTATCTGGTCCTGGAGATCTCCTGCATGGTCTGGACACTGACTCCCTGGATGGTGAGTCTGACCGCTATCAGGGAGGAAAGCTTCCTGTCAGCATCCGCATCCAGGTCTGACGAGGAGAAACTGTTCGGGATACCCGCATCCTCCAGCATCTTCCGGGACCCGTCAGTGTCACCGCTGACCCCTCTGATATACGGGTCAGTGGAAAGGTACAGGGATTTCGAGAGCGGACCGGGCGGTATCAGGGACCCTGACGATGTTCTGATGAGCCCTCTCTCGAGAGCGCCGTCCAGCAACAGGCTGTTCAGACCGCTCATGCCGTTGATATGCTGCCTGTCCCCGGTCATTCCTGCGAAGGCTATCTGCACCAGATCCCAGTTCTTGTCGCTCATCTGCAGGGAGAAGAGGAAGGCCATGGTGGCGCCGCATCCCCCTGTCATGCCGTCTATGCCCACCAGATGAGGATTCGCATAGTGCACGGTTTCTGAATCTGCGGAAGGCGTATGATGGTCCAGGACCACCACGTCCCCGCCCAGGGCCTCCAGCTCCGGGATGTAGGATGCGCCGATGTC
>JAAYKC010000121.1 GCA_012522645.1 Thermoplasmatales archaeon | reverse complement strand
TTGTAAAATGAATTCATCGGCCGAGATTCGATATCATTGCATCTTCCCGTCGACGAAATCACCTTCGATGCGGCTTCCCTCAGAATGATGGAATGTCCCTTTGTGGTTGGGTATCTCGTTTACGAGACCGCCTTTGTAATATCTTCCGTCCGGATAGACCTTCTTCTTTTTGAACATGTTAACGTCTGTTGAAATTGTAATGATGCTACATTGCTGCTCCCGATACGAGAGGGTGTTTTTATTTAGCATTCGTCCAAGATGTGAAAATTCGGAGATCTTCACCCTTTATAATAATAAATTCAATAGCGCCAAAATCGAAACTATTGATTTCAAGGATATGGGTGCTGGCTATAGGAAGTGGCGAACGGGGAGGGATTCGAACCCTCGGCTTGCAGCTTAGGAGGCTGCCGCCATATCCAGGCTAGGCCACCCGTCCATTGAGCCGAGATATAGGGTCATGATTAAAAGCTTTTGTGAACATCGGCCCGCTGGCACCCCGTCCGCCGGGCAATCGTTTTACAATCCTGAGGAGATTATACTCCATGGATCTCACCGGTATCGTAAGCAGACGCAGAAGCACGTACGATCTTGGCAAGACTACTCTGACCGAGGATATGATCTCCCGTCTCGAGAGGATCGCCATGGACGTGCCTTCTGCATACAATTCACAGAGCCAGCGCATCATGCTGCTCCTGAATAAGGAGCACGACGCACTGTGGGATATCGTGGAGTCGTCCCTCAGACGCAAAATAGGTGACGAACGTTATGAAAGGAAGACCTTTGAGAAGATAGATTCATTCCGTGCGGCGGCAGGCACGGTTCTGTTCTTCGACGATTCTGCGGTTACCTCGTCGTTCGTGGAGAGATTCCCCTCCGGTGCGGATGATTTCCCTGTATGGGCGGACCACGCCAACGGAATGATGCAGTACGCGTTCTGGCTGGCATTCGCCGAACTGGGTCTCGGGGCGTCCCTGCAGCATTACAATCCGCTCATAGACGAAGACGTGAAGGAACGCTGGAACCTGCCCGAAGGATGGAAGCTGCTGGCACAGATGCCATTCGGAAGGATCATCAAAGAACCGGATGCGAAGGAATACATCCCCGTATCCGAGAAGATGCAGATTCTGCGTTAGATAAAAGAGAACGGGCGGCCGTCACGGCCGCCCGGATCGGTTTCACTCTTCGGCCGCGTCCTTGTCCGCTGCCGAAGGCGCCCTGGTCCAGGTCTCGATGAACTCGACGGTGTTTATGCCGAAGGCGTCCCTGAGATCGGAGACTATCCTGAACTTGGACATGGGCCATCCCTGATTGAACTTCACCAGGTCAGGCATCTTAACGGACACCTTGTCGTCGCTGAACTCGAACCCGAACCCGTCGGAGGTGCCGAAGTCCATATCCAGGATCGCTTTCGCCTTGTCCTCGTCACCGTCGACGATCTCAGTGATCTCGAACACGTATCAGAGATTCTTCCTTGCACGAGGGTTGTTGAAATCCACTTTGACACGTCCGGCTCCCACGGTGGCCACGGTCCCCCTGCGGTCCCCGAGGCTGACCTCGAGGCCGGGGTACGGGTTGATCTCCTGCTTGTGGAATTCCCTGAGGGGGTG
>JAAYKC010000120.1 GCA_012522645.1 Thermoplasmatales archaeon | reverse complement strand
CGTTTATCAGGTTGGAGAACACCTCTTCCGGTTTCGGCTTCTCCCTGAACTCCGATATCCTGCCGTCCTCTTCGACACGGGCTATCCCGAACTCGCACGGATTCTCCACCGGAGTGAGTGCCAGTGTAACGGCCGCTCCGGTTCTCCTGTGGATATCCATCTCCTTCGTCACGTCTATATCTGCGAAGACGTCCCCGTTGGCTGCGATGAAGGTGCCGTCAAGCCGGTCCTCTATGAGCTTTATCGCCCCGGCCGTTCCCAGCGGCTCGTCCTCGTAGGAATAGCTTATCCTGATGCCTAGGTCCCTGCCGTCGCCTATCTCCGCAACGAGCTTCTCGGATTTGTACCCGCAGGCCAGGATCACATCGTCTATCCCTGCATTGGCCATCGATTCGATGAGATACATCAGGCACGGTTTGTCCAGCACCGGCAGCACCGGTTTCGGTCTCGTCTCCGTCAGCGGCCTCAGTCGGGTCCCCTTACCGCCTACCATTATCACAGCCTGTCTGATTTCGCCCAAAGTCACCCCTCCTACTGCCTGAACAGCCTGACCACATTCTTCTCCGAGTCCGCCCCTATGGATTCCGCCACGGGAGCGCATTTAGTCCTCAGCACATAGACCACCGGTTTCCCCAATTCCTCGGAGGACAGGGACTCATAATTGGCCATGCCCTTCGACAGAATCAGGTCGGCGCTATTAATGGCATCCTTCAGGTCCTTCGGGGCCCTTCTCATATCGACGCCGACGGCGAAGACCCCCGTGGTCAGGATCGAATCCAGTTCCTTATCGAGTCCTGAACGTTTCGCATCCTCCATCGTCACATCATTCAGTATCGGTTCGCCACTGACAACGCCCGTTACCTTCTTCCCCATCCGGCGAAGCAGCCTTATCAGAGCCTTGTCCATCTGGCTCTCTCCGCAGTTGTCGAATATGTACAGCACAGAGCCGGCATCCTTTATAGCGGCCAGCGCCTCCTCATCCGTGCAGATGCCCTGGGACATCAGCTTTTCGAAGAGGTCTTTGAACTCGTTCGGATCGTCTATGGCTATTCCGGAGCCGAAATCCATTATGTTGCCCAGGGCCGCCACCGCCAGAGCGGCTCTCAGGGGATCATCGGAGGATACGACCTCTGCCTCCGCAAGACCCAGATATCTTTCCGCTATCTCATCCGATCTTATCTTCAGCCCGATGTACGGGTCCCTGACCCCCATGGCGGCATAGGCGCTCCTGTGCACATCGGTGGCGACCTCCGCGGAGTTGCGTCCCGGCCTGAACCCCTCTGCGAACGTTCCTGATGCTGCTGACAGAGCTTCGAATTCCTTTCCTGTTCCGGCCAGCCGTGCCTGGAACAGTACGCGTCTCAGCAGACACGGGGCGCAGTCGGGCCTGAGTTCCATACCTACGGGAAGGCTGTTCCCTTTAATACCGTTTTCCGGACAGGGTATGTTGTTTATATAGATGAAAAAGTATCGCAAGTTCATGGCAGACCAGAAATGCTCCTCATGCGGCATAGGGCTCTACGGCGAGGGCACCACGACCTTCAAATGCCCCAGCTGCGG
>JAAYKC010000119.1 GCA_012522645.1 Thermoplasmatales archaeon | reverse complement strand
TCTCCCGGCCTGCGTCACTGCATTTTTTCCGCCCCTTACCGTTACCACTGATAATAAGGGATGGAAACAGTCCCATTACACAACATCCTCAGTTTAAAGGTTTCGGTGTGTGTCTGCGTGTGAACTGTGTGTGCAAAGCAATTATATATTAAGTCCCGATTGGGCTTGACAGTTTAAAGCAGGTGGGCCCGATGGAAGAAGTTCTGTGCAGCATCGAGATCATAAAGGAAAACAATGACTTTGTAGCGAAAATACAGAGCGACCTGGGCGGCATACGCGAGTACAGGTCGTCATATTTCGAGGACGTGCTGGACCAGCTCGTGATAGACCTCCAGGAAGAATTCGAGTCCATCTGATCGGAGATGATTCAATGGCATCGACAGAAATCAAACTCAAGCAGATATCAAACGAATTAGAGGGCCGTCTGGCTAATGACAGCGGCGTGCCCAGGAACATAAGGAAAGGGGCGAACGACGCAGTCGCTCTCCTTATGGACAAGCAGAAGGACACGGATCTCAAAGTATCCAGTGCGATAAGCATTCTGGCCGACCTGTCCAATGACTCCAATATCCCCATGGATTCCTGGAGCGTAATAATGCAGATCCTCTCAGAGCTCGAGATGGTTCTGAAGTCCCTTAACTAAGACGTTAACCCGTTGTTTTCATCGCACGGCCCGCCGCCGCGATTCGGCACCGGGGGCCGGGAATTGTCCCGGCCTCTGATACACCTTCCCGACAGAATCCTCCTGTAAGGCAGGATCGTCTCCCCGGAGAGGGATTCAGAACACGCCGAGATGCTGGGTCAGTATCATGATCCCCATCAGGATGAGGATGATCCCCCCGGCGATCTCGGCTTCGGATTTGTATTCCGTGCCGAACAGATTACCGATCCTGACGCCTGACGCGGACAGGAGGAAGGTCGTCATCCCGATCAGAACGGCCGCTGTGATGATATTGACGTCCAGGAAGGAAAGGCTGACCCCGACAGCCAGCGCATCTATGCTGCCGGCAACCGCGAGGGGGAGCATGGCCACCGCCGTGAAGGAGGCGCTCATGTCCCTGTCCTCCTCCCGGGAGCTCCGGATCATGTTCATTCCGATAAGCACCAGCAGCATGAAGGCGATCCACGGCCCGGTGCTCTCCACGATCCCCCTGAAGCCCGTTCCCAGAAGATATCCCAGCAGGGGCATGAGGGCCTGGGCACCGCCGAACCACAGGCCGGCGATGATGAGGTGCTTCGTCTCCAGCCTCTTAACCGAGAGGCCTTTGCACATGGCTATCGCGAATGCGTCCATGGAGAGGCCGATTGCCAGGAGCAGCAGTTCAGCGAGATTCATCATCCAACCCCCTTTTGAAAAATATCATCGGCATCCCGTGACCGGGGATGTCGCTGATATACTTGGCTATGGCGGTCCCCGGTACTGGCGGCCGCACAGGCTCAGTTGTGCATTCTCCATGCGGAGGGCCGCGGGAGGTTAGGACCCTCAGTCGGGGAAATCATAAAGGAATAATACGGCCGGCGATGATGCCGTCCCCGTCCGGTGAAATGACGACCTCAACAGAATGGCTCTACGCCAACAGTGACGACGATTCCTGCCGTTTCGTTCTGGGCACCAGAGGGGAAAGGCCACTGATCTGCCTGGGAGTGAATCCGAGCACAGCCACGCCGCAGAAGCCAGACACCACCGTCAGCAGGGTGAAGGGGTTCGCTTTGAGAAACGGTTTCGACAGCTGGGTAATGCTTAATCTGTACCCCCGGAGAGCGACCGATCCGAACAGGATCGATAAGACCGCGGATACGGCCTTGATGCGGGAGAATCTGGAACATGTCGAAGATGTGCTTTCGGCGATGCGTCGAACGGAGATCTGGGCGGCCTGGGGGAACCTGATCTCCTCGAGGCCTTATTTCATCCATTGCCTGAAGGAGATACATGACGTCACTGCCCGACATTCCTGCAGGTGGGTGCAGTTCGGGGATAATACCAAAGCAGGCCATCCACGCCATCCTTCCAGACTGGCATACGGCTGCCGGAAAACGGATTTCGATATCGGCATGTACCTGGACGCAGGAAGGGCCGACTGAGGCCGGGCCCCTGCTGCGGGACAGGCACCCGTTTCACTCCCACTCGATGGTGCCGGGAGGCTTGTCCGTTATGTCGTACACCACGCGGTTGATCTCCTTTATCTCGGAGGTTATGCGCTTGGAGATATCATTGAGCACTGAACCGGGTATGTCCGAGTGGGCGGCGGTCATCCCGTCCGAGGACTCCACGGCCCTGACGGCAACGGTCTTGCCGTACGTCCTGTCGTCGCTGCGCACGCCCACAGATCTCACGGGCAGCAGGACGGCGAAGTACTGCCACGGCAGCTTCATCCTGCCCGCCTTCGAGGCCTTGACGATCTCGTCCTCCACGATGAAGCAGGCCTCGCGCACCACGGCTATATTCTCCGGGGTGACCTCCCCGAGGCACCTTACCGCAAGAGCCGGTCCCGGGAACGGCTGCCTCTCCGATGCTTTGACGTTGAGCTTCCTGGCCACCTCCCTGACCTCTTCCTTATAGAGTTCCCTGAGGGGCTCCACCAGCTCCATGCCCACGTCCTTGGGGAGCCCTCCGACGTTGTGGTGCGATTTTATCGTCTTCTTCCCGTCCGTGCCGGATTCGATGCAGTCGGGGGCGATGGTCCCCTGAACGAGGTATCCGGCGCCGAATCCCTTCGCCTCCTTCTCGAAGACCCGTATGAATCTCTCTCCGATGGCCTTCCTCTTGGCCTCCGGGTCCGTTATCCCCCTGAGAGCAGAGAAGAATTCCTTCCCTGCGTCCACGATCCTGAAGTTTATGCCGATCTCCGTCAGCATGCTCCTGACCTCTTCCGGCTCATCCTTCCTCATCAGCCCTGTGTCAACGAAAACGGCGAGCAGATTCTTTCCGAGAGCCTTGCTCGCAAGTGCTGCGCACACCATGCTGTCCACCCCCCCGGAGACGGCGATGATCGCTTTCCCGTCACCGACCTGATCCTTGACGGCCTTCACTTTCTCGTCTATGAACGGTTCCGCTTCAAACATCCTTCTCGACCTCTGCGGAATCCTTCCGGACCTTCTCCGCCATCTCCTCACGGTATGCGGCGAGTTTCTTCCTCACATCCGCATCTTTGACAGCGATTATCTGGGCCGCCAGCAGTCCTGCGTTATCTCCGCGGTCCAGTCCCACAGCCGCAACGGGGATGCCGGGAGGCATCTGCACCACCGAGAGCAGAGCATCAAGGTTCACATTCCCGCTAACGGGGACGCCTATGACAGGTGCCTGGGTCAGGGATGCCACCACACCCGGCAGGGCCGCACTCATGCCTGCTATGGCGATGAAGACATCGGCATCGGAGCCTTTCACGAGCTCGGCCACCCTGTCCGGGGTCCTGTGGGCGGATGCCACGGCGACGGAACAGTCAAGGCCGAGTCTTTTCAGAACATCTGCAGCTTTCCTTGCGACGGGGAGGTCGCTTTTGCTGCCCATGAGGATCAGGACTTGGGTCACACCGGAAAAACGTACGACTTAGCATATAAACCCTGCCGCCCGCATGCGGGATGTGCGGATGCAGAGACATCACAGGGGTGCGAAATATGGGAAAGTTAAATAACACCTACCTTATTGCACGTATAATGGCTCGGTCAGCCCGGATGGGAGAAGGCCGATGTTAGAGAAAGGAGAATAAAAAATGGATTGGATGTCATTCTTGACAGTCGTCGTCTTCGTTTTCGCGCTGGTTATGCTCCTTGCGGGTGTATTTACGGCCTACTTCGGCAGCGGGAAAAGCAGAGTCGTGGGATTTGCCCTCCTTGCCGTCGGTCTCATCGTCGGTTTGGTATGGGCGTACTTAGTGGGATACAGTGACATTGCGCTCTTCGCCGATGTAGCGGCCTGGGACGCAGTTTACGAGGCAGCAGTCAACATAATAGCCGCTGCGATCGGTGCACTTGTCGCCGTTGGTATATTCCTCGTCGCTGTGATGAAGAGTTAAACGGGAGCACATCTCCCTTATCAAAACCTATTATTGGATATTCATCCCTCGGCCTTCTGGCCGTGGGATGACCATTCTGATTTAATATATTAATATCAACCAATGGTTTAAATATAAGTTTCTGTTTGACCTATTCAATGGATAGATAAACCTATCTCTTACGGAGGACAGGCATGGAGTTTTTGGGTGTTGTTGCGGAATGTGATCCTAAGAAGATGATCGTCCGCGGCGGCACCCTTCCGGAGACCGGGGATTCTGTGTTCGATTCGCGCAGGAGAAAGGCAGGCACCGTGAGAAGGATATTCGGCCCGGTGGATTCCCCCTATGTTTCCGTGACGTTATGAGACGGATATGAGGCCCGGGCAGGTGCCGAGATGTACTATTCGAAGGAGACCAGACATGGCAAAGGTAAGAGAAGGAGCTGAAGAGATAGAGGTGTGCTCCAACTGCGGCAGCAAGCACCTCGTAAGGGACTATAACAGAGGCGAACTTCACTGCGAGGACTGCGGAGAAGTGCTCGAAGACCAGCTCATAGACCAGGGTCCGGAATGGAGGGCCTTTGATGTGGAGCAGGGCGAGAAGAGAGCTCGCACCGGCGCTCCGATGACCTACACGATTCACGATAAAGGTCTCTCGACCGAGATATCGTGGAAGAACAAGGACAGCTACGGCAAGAGCATACCTACAAGGAACAGGGCTCAGCTGTACAGGCTCAGGAAGTGGCAGAGGAGGATACGTGTCTCCAACGCAACGGAGAGGAACCTGGCATTCGCCCTTTCCGAACTGGACAGGATGGCATCATCCATGGGACTGCCCAGGAATGTAAGGGAGACCGCTGCGATGATATACCGCAAGGCGGTCAATAAGAATCTGATAAGAGGAAGGTCCATAGAGGGTGTTGTAGCCGCATCCCTGTACGCAGCGTGCAGGCAGTGCGGAGTGCCCAGGACTCTGGATGAGGTCGCAGGCTCCAGCCGCGTGGGCAGGAAGGAGATCGGGCGCACCTACAGGTTCATGACCAGGGAGCTCAAGCTCAAGCTGCTGCCGACGAAGCCCCAGGACTATGTGCAGAGGTTTTGCTCAGAACTGAAGCTCAGCGGAGAGGTTCAGACCAAGGCGGCGGAGATCCTCAAGGACGCGGAGAGCAAGGAGCTCACATCCGGCCGCGGGCCCACGGGCGTTGCGGCGGCGGCCATCTACATCTCATCGATCCTGTGCAACGAGCGCAGGACCCAGAGGGAAGTGGCCGATGTAGCGGGGGTGACCGAGGTCACCATAAGGAACCGCTACAAGGAGCTCACCGAGAAGCTCGGCATCGAGATCCAGCTGTGAGCATACCCCTCACAGCCTAAACCACTTAAACACAACATATTCTATCTTGTCGGTAACGCAGCAGAAGATCATTTCCTTCTTCACTCCGCCCGCTATCCGGACCGCTCTGGAGATCTCGGGCCATGTCATGGGAGAATTTCCGGGCACTGCATGTGCCAGATATCTTGCGTGCAGCTCGTCAGGGGATTTCTCGTACATCCTGAAATGCGATCCGTACTTGAAACCGGTCTTCACGATCAGCCCTCTGCTCCTCAGGTCCTCGTAGGCTCTCAGCCTGAGATCGAACTCGTCCTGATTCCTCCTGCCGTGCTCGATCAGGTATTCCAGAGGTATCGGGTCTCCGTCAGTGTCCCGCACGGCGAGACCGCCGATCCTCATGAGATAGCAGCTCTCTATGAGGGAGAGCTGCAGCATGTTCTGGATGTCCTTCCCGAAGAACCCGAAGCCCTTCAACCGGTCTGCGTCATCCTTCCCGAAGACGAAGACCCTGTCCCGTATCATCTTGCCCTCCACGCATACGTCCGCTTTGGCCGGCACGCTGCCGCGGACATCGCCCGGGGACATGATGTAGTAGGTCAGATCGCCCTCTTCGTCAACGACTCCGTAAAGCAGCTTCTTATCCTTCTTCGAGGTCTCGGCGACTTCTTCTCCGAAGTTGGAGGGATGCATAGTCGATCTCTCGGAGACGGCCCTGACCAGATAGGCGGGACGGGAATTGCTCATGGTCTTCCCCCTGGGGAACACGGACATGTCGAAGCTGCCCGTCTCCATCTTCACCACGAATCCGCGCTGACGGATGTCCCTGTAGACCATGTACTTGATATCGAATTCGTCGTACATCCCCGATGAGTAATCGAAGAGCTGGGGGAAGGTCACCTCTGCTCCGTCGGAGGTAACCCCGAGACGTCCGGATTCCAGCAGGAATGTGGCCTCTATAAGGTCCAGTTCCAGGCCGCCGCCGCTCATGGGGTAGCCGTAGTTGCCCTTGTTGTAGATCTGGCAACCTTCCTTCTGGTCGCTGATGATCACTGCGTCCTCCCTGAGCTCTCCGGGCATGGTCAGATTGTACTGATACCGCGTATTTATTGATTCACACGGCGGACTCTTCCAGCTTCCCGGACAGGTACTTCTCGTACCCGTAGAGATCCAGCAGTCCGTGGCCGGAGAGGCAGAACACTATGGTCTTCTTCTCCTTGGCGGCCTTGTACTCCAGTGCCTTGTCGATGGCGGCCTGTATCGCATGGCATGACTCAGGTGCGGCGATTATCCCCTCCGTCTCGGCGAATATCTTCCCGGCACGGAACGTTTCCGGCTGCCCGTAGGACCTGGCGGTCATGAACCCCTGGTCCAAAGCTGCCGAGACCAGCGGGGCCATGCCGTGATATCTCAGCCCGCCGGCGTGAACGGGACTGGGTATGAAGTCGTGCCCCATCGTGTGCATCATCAGCTCCGGGGTGAACCCTCCCGTGTCACCGAGGTCGTATCTGTACTTCCCGGCGGTCATGCTCGGAGCCGCATCCGATTCCGCGGCAAGGAACTCGCAGTCCGTTTTGCCCTTGATCCTCCTGCCGATCATGGGGAAGGCGAACCCGGCGAAGTTCGATCCGCCGC
>JAAYKC010000118.1 GCA_012522645.1 Thermoplasmatales archaeon | reverse complement strand
TCCCGGCGCCACGGGTTCGGTCAAAGTCTCTCCGTGAACGACGATCCATTCCGCACCGAAGCTCACCGCACGGTCTATGACCTCATCCATGAGGTGGACCGGTACATGCGTTACCTCAACGCCGGCGATGACTTTCATGGAATCAGTGGACAGCTCCTTCGCCTTCAGGACATTGCTCACCACGAACTCCACATTGGTCATGTCCACATGATCGGTTATCGCAATAGCGGCGTGTCCCATGTCATAAGCTCTTCTCACAAGTTCCGCAGGTATCAGCACACCGTCGCTGAACACCGTGTGGCTGTGCAGGTCGATTCTCATTCTGCTCATTGTCTCCTCTCCGAGAGCTTCCCGTATACTTTCTCCATAGGCAGGCCGGACTTCTCTACGGCCACCAGGATGTGATAGATCACATCAGCCAATTCCCAGGCCATGCCCTCTTCGTCCCTGTCCTTGAACGACAGCACGAATTCCGCGGCCTCCTCTATGATCTTCTTTGACAACTTATTATCGTCTTTGAGGAGCTTGCAGGTATAGCTGCCTTCATCAGGGTTCGCGACGCGATCATCTATGACCCGTTTGAGCTCAGGCAGTATCGCCGCTGTTGACGAGATATCGCCGTACAGTTTCTCCACGAAGCACGACGGGCTGCCGGTGTGGCATGCAACGCCGGTCTGCACGACGCGTACGAGGAGCGTGTCGCTGTCGCAGTCGCTCTGTATCGAGACTATCCTCTGGACATGCCCGGACTCCTCTCCCTTCTTCCAGAGTTTGTTCCTGCTCCTGGACCAGAAGTGTGTGTACCCGGTCTCCTTCATGAGGCGCAGCGCCTCCTCGTTGACCCAGGCCACCATCAGGACCTCGTTCGTGACGCTGTCCTGCACAACCGCGGGCATGAGCCCCTTCTCATCATACTTCATCTTACCTGTACTCCTTCTTCCCGGAGGAACTTCTTGACATCGTCAACACCGCATTCGTCGTAATGGAATAAGGATGCGGCCAATGCTCCTGCGGCTTTGGTTTTGGTGAGCACCTCGTAGATGTGCTCTTTGCTTCCGCAGCCTCCTGAGGCTACTACCGGGATGCTCACCGCATCCGCCACGGTCCCGGTCAGGGGTATGTCATATCCTTCCTTGACGCCGTCCGCGTCCATGGATGTAAGCAGTATCTCACCGGCCCCGAGCTCCTCGACCCTGCGGGCCCATTCCACAACATCAAGATCGGTCCTCTCCGTTCCGCCGCGGGTGTAGACCTTCCAGGAATCCCCTTCCTTCTTGGCATCTATGGCGACCACTATGCGCGGACTGCCGAACCTCTCGGCGCACTCTCTGATGATGTCCGGATCGCGTATCGCAGCGGAGCCTATGGACACCTTGGCCGCACCTGCGTTGAGGACGTCCCCGGCATCGTCCGCAGAGCGTATGCCTCCGCCTACCGTCACAGGTATGAACACCCTGTCCGCAGTCTCGGATACGAGGTCCAGAATGGTCTGCCTGGTCTCCAGCGATGCAGTTATGTCAAGGAATACGATCTCACTGGCACTCTGAGCCTGGTACTTCTCGGCCATATCAGGAGGATAGCCTATGACGTTCAGGTTGTTGAAGCGCACTC
>JAAYKC010000149.1 GCA_012522645.1 Thermoplasmatales archaeon | reverse complement strand
TCGACAGCGGTGGTGTTGCTCTTGGTGTCATAGGAAGCATCAGCGACAGAGACGATATAGTTGATGGTGGCAGGAGGTGTTCCTGCACTAGTGAGGGGAGTGGCACTCATCGTGATGGTGTACCCTCCTCGGTTGTTGGAGATGGCGGAGATGTAGGCGCCGATACTGACGTTGCCGTTGCTGTCCATGTTTGCGCCCTCTCCACTTCCTATGATGGTGACTGAACCGCCGAATGTGTTGCCAGAGTTGCCGTAGGTTTCTTCATTGACTTGGGTATTGGTGATCTTCATGTCGTTGATGGCGCTGATGGAGGCGGAGACGGTGAAGGCGGCAGAGGGGGGTTCCGCTGCGGTGATGGGGAGGGTGAGGGCTATGGTCAGCAGAAGCATGATGATCAGGTTCTTTCTCATTCTATACATCCTTTCAGGGTGAGAGGCCCTGGTGCAAGGGGTGTGTGTTCTTCCCAGAACACACCATTACTGTACTGAAGAGATGATCTTGTGTCAATAGAAAGAGTGAGCAGGATAGTAAAGTCATGCATATATTGTGATTATGCATCTTGATAAAGATATAACTACTTAATTGATAAAGAATAAACAATATTACTGATTTTGTATAACTTGTGACAGTATGGAGAAGGATGGTGGTATCTTGTCTCATCGATTCCTTGATGACATTGGTTTCTCTCTGTCTTCACCACCGGTGGGGATCATAATAGAGCCAGATCGACCTCTTCTTCGGAGAGACGAATAGACTCATCGGTGATGGAGTTGATGGGGATACCGTCAAGAAGATCATGTTGAGCCCAGGTGTCGCCTTCGTTGGCGATAATCGGGATGGACATGCTGAGGGTCTGGCAGAGGAGATGAAGCTTCTTGAAGACGCCAGAGGAGTGGGTTGCCAAAAAGAATTGGATGCCTTGCGTTGAGAGGATGGCTATCATCTCCAACAATCTGGAGATTGTGGTTGGAAGGAGGGCAGCCTCGGGTTCGTCAAGGAAGATGATGGAGTTGGTATCGAGATAGCTGTTGTTCAACAGTGTCAGTCTTGAGAACACCGCACTATAGGTAGGCTGATATATAGAATAGAGTGGCACCCAGGAGAACCGGATGCCATCAAAGAAGCCAGGACATGAAGTAAGAAGAGGATCAGCGCTTGTCGCCTTCGGCGGCAAGGCGCTCCTCCCATTCCTGGACGGGAACCATGGTCCTGGAGAGCCAATCGATCTCATCGGTGACGATGGAGAGGTCCTCGTCCTTCACGTTCCAGGGCATCAGCGTCTCGAGCTCCTCGGCCGGTATCTCCCAGTTGTGGGAGGCAGCCCCCTTCATGAACACATAGGCGAGGTAGTTTCGGGCATTCAGTCCATACAGCTTGGCGGTCTCTATGAGGCTGTACATCAGGGCGCTGGACCTCGCGCCATCGAAGCTGCCGTTGGTGATCCAATTCTTGGATCCCAATTTTACTACCTTGCAGAGTCTCTCGCTTCGAAATGCGAAATTTCGTATTTCGCTCTATATGGTTGCCTAAAAAACGGTCACGGGTGTGCAATTTTCCGGCCAGTGTTGCGCAGGCTGTTCCTCAGGTTGACGTTCCATTCAGCACTGCAAGAGATCCGAATCTCTAATCAATTCTGCCACACAACTGTTTGAACTCACTTCTTACGTCTTCAAAAGTCACTGTACCAATAGCCTTCATCTTGGTGTAACTGTCAATTCCGCGATCTGTGGCCATGGCATGCCAAAAATACTCTTCGACTTTTTCAGCACTTCGCTGATTGTTTAGTCTCATCCTTGTTGTTTTGATCTTTTTCTTTATCGTTGGGGTAGCACCAAGATGGTTTTCTCCTGGACGCAGGACTCTCTCTTCTAAGAAATCAATCAACTCTTGTTTTGTTGCTTTCATTTCATGGTTCCCCTTTCATTTGATTCGTTGTACGAATTAAGCTTATTTCTCTTTGACCCCAAACACAAGGATGAATCTGAGTGGTTGGTAAAAGCCCGGATAATAAACAAACTGTACTGCAAGGATGGATTGATATTCTTAGTCGGTTTTCAAATCACCCTCTCGGTATTGATGGAATGAAAAATCAGGTGTACCAAATGGTACACAGGGCTGCATCAGCTTGTTCTTGTACCGCTAATCCTATCCTGGCCTATGTGCAGTTTGTGGAGTGTTCTTGGAAAGCCTGAAGAATTTCCATTCTACTATGTTGAAGTCCTGATAGAGCGTCTTAAAAAGGGAAGTGTTGAAACCGTGAAGAAGGTAAAAGAAGCGTTGGATGGGGATGAGCCGCTCTTTACATACAAGGATAAGAGAATATTAGCGAAGCGTGATTCGTGTTGGCAATCTTCGTGTGATGGAGTTCTTCAGTTCTTGTGAAGACCCCATTTTTTGTGTTCTCTGATATGTAGTACCCATGCATTAGGAAGTCGGGTAGAATGCATACATACATTGGGGGTTGGTCATGGCTGAGCGAGGCAAGAACATAAACTTGTTTTTGATGGATGGTGATCCGAGAGGTCGAGTGAAGGTGACGTTGCAGAATTGGACGGGCGTGGTATACCGCATACCACGCACCGACCTTGATCGTTGTAAAGATCGGGATGATCTCTCCCAGAGCGGTGTCTATTTCCTCTTCGGAGTAACAGAAGACACCGATGAAGATGCCGTCTATGTTGGACAAGCCGGAGTGAGGAAGAATGGTGAAGGCATTCTCTATCGCTTGATGGAGCACAAGCGCAATGCTGAGAAGAACTATTGGACAGAGGCGGTCATCTTCACCACATCCAACAACTCATTCGGACCAACCGAGATCAGCTGGCTTGAACATCGCTTCACTGC
>JAAYKC010000017.1 GCA_012522645.1 Thermoplasmatales archaeon | reverse complement strand
TTATGTCCGGCCTGTTGGTCGCCGCGACCACGACGACATCGTTCAGCACCTCGAGCCCGTCCATCTCCGTGAGTATCTGGGATATCACCCTCTCGGTTACGTTGCTGTCACCGTGGGATGCTCCCCTCTCCGGGGTTATGGAATCGATCTCGTCCATGAAGATCACGCAGGGCGATGCCTGCCTCGCCTTCCTGAATGTCTCCCTCACAGCCTTCTCGGACTCGCCCACCCATTTGTTGAGGAACTCCGGCCCCTTGACGGCTATGAAGTTCGCTTCCGACTCCGTTGCGACGGCCTTCGCCAGCATCGTCTTCCCTGTGCCGGGGGGTCCGTAGAGCAGTATTCCCTTCGGAGGCTTCGCTCCCATGTGCTCGAAGACCCTGCCGTACTTCAAAGGCCACTCGACGGCTTCCTTCAGCTCCTGCTTCGCATCCTCGAGGGCGCCGATGTCCTCCCATCTTATGTTGGGCTTCTCTATCAGCACCTCCCTCATGGTGGAGGGCTGCATCCCCTTCAGCGCTTCTCTGAAATCGTCCCTCTCCACATGGATCTTGTTCAGGACCTCTGCGGATACCACGTCCGTTTCCATGTTGATGTCCGGCAGGACCCTGCGCAGAGCAGCCATGGCCGCCTCCTTCGTCAGCGCCGACAGGTCCGCTCCCGCGTACCCGTGGGTCTTGTCCGCCAGCTCCTCGAGGTTCACATCCTCCGTCAGGGGCATCCCCTTGGTGTGGATCTGCAGGATCTCCAGACGTCCGTTCCTGTCCGGGATCTTGATCTCTATCTCGCGGTCGAACCTCCCGGGCCTGCGCAGCGCCTCGTCGATGGAGTTCGGTCTGTTGGTGGCGCCTATCACCACCACCTTGCCTCTGGACTTCAGCCCGTCCATCAGCGACAGCAACTGTGCGACTATGCGTCTCTCCGTTTCCCCGGTGACCTCATCGCGCTTTGGCGCTATGCTGTCTATCTCGTCGATGAACACTATGCTCGGCGCATTCTCCTCGGCCTCCTGGAAGATCTCCCTGAGCTTGCCCTCGGACTCGCCGTAGAACTTGCTCATGATCTCCGGCCCGCCGATCGAGATGAAGTTGCTGCTCGTCTCACCGGCCACGGCCTTCGCAAGCATGGTCTTCCCTGTGCCGGGAGGCCCGTGGAGCAGGACTCCCTTGGGAGCCTCCACGCCCAATCTCTTGAACAGCTCAGGGTGCTTCAGCGGGAGCTCCACCATCTCCCTGAGCTTGTGGACCTCGTCCCCGAGACCGCCTATATCATCATAGGACACCTGGGGCACGTCCGCCGTCTTGTCCGCCGGCTTATCGGAGATCTTGACCTCGGTATCAGCCATCATCATGGTCGCATCCCCCGTGGGAGCGAAGGATGTGACCACCAGGTCGATCTTGTTCCCCATCACGTTCAGCGTGACCGTGTCTCCTTTCGCGAACACACGGCCCTCCATGTTCTGACGCAGGAAGTCCTCCCCGCCCTGGAGCCTCAGCTGCTCGGTAGGCGAGAATGTTATCTTGGTCGCATTCTTCGCGCTGATCTTCTTGACATCCACTCTGTCGTCCAGTCCGACTCCGGCATTGCGCCTGGTGGACCCGTCTATCCTTATGATGCCGCGGTTCGCATCCTCCGGACCGCCTCTGAGCACCTTGACCGCTGTCTTCTTCGTGCCGTCTATCTGTATTGTGTCCCCGACCTTCAGTCCCAGTATGTCCATCAGTTCCGGGTCCATGCGTCAAACGCCTCTTCCGGTCTCGCCGGGCTTGAGCTCGGCGATCTTCAATGCTTTATCCTTTGACATTCTCCTCTACCTCCTTTATCTTCATTCTCTTCCTTTCAATTCAATGAGTTCCGCTATCTCATCCGTATCTTTCTTCAGCCTCTCCGACATCTCCTCAAGGGTGGCATCCGGGAAATCCAGCAGCTCATAGATCATGTCCCTGTACCGGTCCTCCGCATTGCACAGGACCGACTGCATGATCCTCTCCCGCTCCCTCACCAGGCTCAGGTGCTCCCGTTCCAGGTCCCCTAATTCTGCATCTATCTCCGATATCATCCTCCTGGCCTCCTCCAGCCTGTATTCCTCAGGGTCCGCAGGCGGCCCGTCCTCCGTTTCCGGGAGGATCAGCCTTGTCCGGAACATGCCGCTGCGCATGTCCATGACCAGGGTGAACTCTGCGTTGGGCTCGTACACGGTCCTCGCGGGACCTATGCTGCTGGCCTCCCTGGAGCTGACGATGAGTCCCTCCCTCTCCATCACGGAGAGGTTCTTCATGACGGCCTGCTGGCTTATGCCGAGCTCCTTCGAGAGCCGGAATGGATAGTACGGCTCCCGCACAAGGGCTCCTAGTATCTTCCTTCTCGTAGGGTTCTCAACTATCGATAGCAGTCTGTCCAGGTCATTCATGTCATCCCTCGGTTGTCAACCTTGAGTTCACTACCCTATATTTGTTTGTTCTTCTATATAAATACTTCTTCGTTGTTGTTGATGGAAAACCGTTTGTTGTATAGGGCGTGAAACATAATTGTTTTCCGTTTCAACGCAATTCACTCCCCAGGAAATGACTGCTACGTTGAAACCTGAGTCTGATATGAATAAACATCTACGAAACGAGCACCGGGGACTGGCCCCACTGAACTATCTGATGCGGGCTCGATTCAAACAAAAATATTATCTAAAGATATTTCCCAACTACAATCCCTAAGATAAAAAATACTGCCCCTACAACCATTGGATAAACGTATGTCGGAAATAACCCAGAATATCTGGATTTCCTCATTTGTTTTTTCATTTCGGCTTTATTCACCGAATGGAATATATCCAAACCGAGGGTCAATGCTTCTTTCCAGGCAGAGAGAATTTCAAGATCTTCTGTTCCAACCTCTGACACCTCTGTTTTCCGTGCATCCATCATGTACTTATTCATTTCTTTTAGTTTATTCAGTAACTCTGATTCCACGCCTTCATACGAACTGCGATATTCGTCCACTTTCGTGACTACATCGTATATCTTTTCCCACAGAAGTTTGTAACAGTCCACCGATGCACGGTACAGATGGCCCTTTGCTTTCTTTAAGTTTAAGTCCACATCCTCGTTCATAAAACATTTCATAAGATGCGTGTATGTGGCTTCGATCTCCAGCAATACTACAGAGGGTTTGTTTATAGTTATCACTACGAGATCCGAATATGCCGGTATGAAATGGTTTTTGTATATTTCGAAGATTCCCTGGGCTACTTCTTCATCCAGTTGAACAACGTGACGTACTACGTCATCTAACTCCTGCAATACTCCACACCTTCCTACTCATTCGGATGGGCGAGCCTTTTGCATTGTGCATCTAATGCAGCGAACGACTTCTCTATGCTTGCATCCAATGATTCTCGAGTGCGGTCAGTCACTTTGAAAACATTTCCGCCACGCATTGTAAACGTTGTACGTCCATCTGTAACTTCCAGCTGGCGGCCAATCTTCGACTCTATGAATCTATCTACGGCTATCGTGTCTTCAAAATCGTCTATCGATACTCCGTACTCCTTTTCGAAGATTATCGTTTTCATT
>JAAYKC010000117.1 GCA_012522645.1 Thermoplasmatales archaeon | reverse complement strand
TTCCGCCAGCGCGTATAGGTTCACGTCCTCCGTCAGGGGCATACCCTTGGTATGGATCTGCAGGATCTCCAGACGCCCGTTCCTGTCCGGGATCTTGATCTCTATCTCACGGTCGAACCTCCCGGGTCTGCGCAACGCTTCGTCAATGGAGTTCGGCCTGTTGGTGGCGCCTATCACCACCACCTTGCCTCTGGACTTGAGCCCGTCCATCAGCGACAGCAGCTGTGCGACTATGCGCCTCTCCGTCTCCCCGGTGACCTCATCGCGCTTGGGCGCTATGCTGTCTATCTCGTCGATGAAGATTATGCTGGGCGCGTTCTCCTCGGCCTCCTGGAAGATCTCCCTGAGCTTGCCCTCGGACTCTCCGTAGAACTTGCTCATGATCTCCGGGCCGCCGATGGAGATGAAGTTGCTGCTGGTCTCCCCGGCCACGGCCTTCGCCAGCATCGTCTTCCCTGTTCCGGGGGGCCCGTGGAGCAGGACTCCCTTGGGAGCCTCCACGCCCAGTCTCTTGAACAGCTCCGGGTGCTTCAGCGGGAGCTCCACCATCTCCCTGAGCTTGTGGACCTCCTCCCCGAGACCTCCTATATCATCATAGGAGACCTGGGGCACGTCCGCCGCCTTGTCCGCCGGCTTATCGGAGATCTTGACCTCGGTATCGGCCATCATCATGATCGCATCCCCGGTGGGGGCGAATGATGTGACCACCAGGTCGATCTTGTTCCCCATCACATTCAGCGTGACCATGTCCCCCTTCGCGAACACGCGGCCTTCCATGTTCTGGCGCAGGAACTCCTCCCCGCCCTGGAGCCTCAGCTGCTCAGTAGGCGAGAATGTTATCTTCGTCGCATTCTTCGCGCTGATCTTCTTTACGTCCACTCTGTCGTCCAGGCCCACGCCGGCGTTACGCCTGGTGGACCCGTCTATCCTTATGATGCCCCGGTTCGCGTCCTCCGGACCGCCCCTGAGCACCTTGACCGCGGTCTTCTTCGTACCGTCGATCTGTATTATGTCCCCGACCTTCAGGCCGAGTATGTCCATCAGTTCCGGGTCCATGCGTGAAACGCCTCTCCCGGTCTCACCGGGCCTGAGCTCGGCGATCTTCAATGCTTTATCGTTTGACATTCTCCTCTACCTCCTTTTATCTTCATTCCGTTCTCTTTCGATCCTATGAGCTCCGATATCTCATCCGCATCCTTCTTCAGCCTCTCCGACATCTCCTCAAGGGTGGCATCCGGGAAATCCAGCAGCTCGTAGAGCAGGTTCCTGTGCCGGTCCTCCGTATTGCAGAGGACCGACTGCATGATCCTCTCCCGTTCCCTCACCAGGCTCAGGTGCTCCCGCTCCAGATCCCTCAGCTCCGCGTCTATCTCCGATATCATCCTCCTGGCCTCCTCCGGCCTGTACTCCCCCAGGTCCGCAGGCGGCCCGTCCCCCGTTTCCGGGAGGATCAGCCTGGTCCGGAACATGCCGCTGCGCATGTCCATGACCAGGGTGAACTCCGCATTGGGCTCGTACACGGTCCTGGCGGGACCGATGCTGCTGGCCTCCCTGGAGCTGACGATGAGTCCCTCCCTCTCCATCACGGAGAGGTTCTTCATGACGGCCTGCTGGCTTATGCCGAGCTCTTTCGAGAGCCGGAGAGGATAGCGCGGCTCCCGCACAAGGGCTCCGAGTATCTTCCTTCTCGTAGGGTTCTCAACTATCGATAGCAGTCTGTCCAGGTCATTCATGTCATCCCTCGGTTGTCAACCTTGAGTTCACTACCCTATATTTGTTTGTTCTTCTATATATATGCTTCTTCAAGGAAACCGTCGATTGAGTAAAAATTGAACATAATCATTCTCCGTCGCAGCGTAATTCATTCTTCTAAGAACGATCGCCTCATTCAAGTCCCCTACGGAGTGAGAAAGTCTCAAAAAACATACCTGGTATTGAGCTCAGACTTTACTTCATACCGAATCTTCGAATGCCAGAGTTCGTTATGAACAAAGATTCACAGAACAAACACTGGGCTTCATGCCACCGAGCCATCAGATGCAGACTCAGCCCAAGCGAAGGCACAAACTATAGAAATTTTCCAATTATGATTCCTAAACCTAAGAATAATGCACCCAAAATTATTGGATAAATATACGTCGAGAATGGTCCGGAGTATCTGGAACGCTTCATCTGTTTTTTCATCTCGGCTTTGTTCACCGAATAGAATATATCCAATCCGAGGGTCAATGCTTCTTTCCAGGCAGAGAGAATTTCAAGATCTTCTGTCCCGACCTCAGACACCTCTGTTCTCCGTGCATCCACCATGTACCTATTCATTTCTTTTAGTTTATTCAGTAACTCTGATTCCTTGCCTTCATACGAACTGCGATATTCGTCCACTTTCGTGACTACATCGTATATGTTTTCCCACAGAAGTTTGTAACAGTCCACTGATGCACGATACAGATGGCCCTTTGCTTTCTTTAAGTTTAGATCCACGTCTTCATTCATAAGACATTTCATAAGATGCGTATATGTGGCTTCGATCTCCAGCAATACTACAGAGGGTTTGTTTATGGTTATCACTACGAGATCTGAATACGCCGGTATGAAATGATTTTTGTATATTTCGAAGATTCCCTTGACTAATTCTTCATCCAATTGAACAACATGACGTATTGCGTCATCTAACTCCTGCAATACTCCACACCTTCCTACTCATTCGGATGAGCGAGCCTTTTGGATTGTGCATCTAATGCGGCGAATGACTTCTCTATGCTTGCATCCAATAATTCTCGAGTGCGGTCAGTCACTTTGAAAACATTTCCGCCACGCATCGTAAACGCTGTACGTCCATCTGTAACTTCCAGCTGGCGGCCAATCTTCGACTCTATGAATCTATCTACGGCTATCGTGTCTTCAAAATCGTCTATCGATACTCCGTACTCCTTTTCGAAGATTATCGTTTTCATT
>JAAYKC010000116.1 GCA_012522645.1 Thermoplasmatales archaeon | reverse complement strand
TGCCTATGGCATGCAGGAATGATACAAGCGCGAACCTTCCCGCATGGGGGAGGTTCACGGCGTTCTGCACGTTGGCAAGCAGCATTCTCATGCACGGCGGGAGGTCCTCCTCTTCTAATTCACCGGTCAGCTGAGGATTGAATTTGTTCTTTATCTCTGAAAGAGAGGCATTGATACGTTTAACGTCCTCTGACACGGCCTTCCTTATCTCATCCGGCACAGGCAGAGGCAATTCATTCTCGATCTTGTCCTGCAGTGCATTCTGCAGAAGGCGGCCGAACTTCTCATGAGGGAGGAATACGTAGCCGTTGAACAGTTCCGCGTTGACCAATTTCCAATCCTGGCTCTTTATCCTTGTGGAGAAGGTCAGGTAGTCCGAGAAGTGCATCTTCAGCTTATTGTCCTCGAATGTGGAGTTCACGCCGAGGGCTCTGGCGATGCGGAGCACTGTTGCAGGCGTCTCATCCTTCAGGAGATGATTGAGACGGACGGATTCCGCCAGAGCATATCTTTTCGTCAGGAATCTGTCATTTATGACGGAAATGAGTATCCTCGCATACGGATATGAAAGTATGTCATTCAGTCTGTCATAGTCTTTCACCAACGGAGAATACGATACCTCTGAATGCGACAGTGCCTCTTCCACTCTCGCCGAGCCTCTGGCTCTTGCATCTTCATACAGTGAACCGTCGAAAAGATCCGCTACGTCCACAGAGTTCTGGGTTATTGCATCGGAGGCTTCACCCAGGAACGGGTACTTGGCGGGAAGGAGGAGATCCACGGAACGGGATTGGTGTATGCGGGGTATTAATCCATCGTTTCGGAGGTATCTCAATTTGCCATGTACATGAATGACTGAGGTGCCTGACGGATACCGTATTCTTTCAGCGACACAGGTTGATCGAATGCTTCGACGTTTTCCAATTCGAAAGCGATTGCTTTTTCATGTCCTTCATAGTATTTGTTAAAGAATTCATGATCTATCCCTGCGCCGCCATGGGTTTTCTCCCACATCTCGTCAGGCGAGCATACCAATTTTCTTTTTACGGACGCTTTTCCGACGACTTTCATGACCGGATATGTTGAATAAATCATTATGTGGCTGACATCCCTTTTGCAGTCCACTTTCCTGAATTCAAATATTTTTTTCCCGTCCATTATATTTTTTACATGCTCAGGCTTTATTGAAAGTAAAATCTTGCACATTTTTTCTCCCCAGGTTCATGAGTTTTATTATTTCATCTCGATTCAGTTTCACTTCATAAGGATGGCCTTCCATCAGAGAGTTGGTTTTAAGATTATGGTGATTAACGTTATTTCCGCATCCAAAGAATCCGTTGTACAACATTGTTAGCGCATACAGGTTCCTGCTCTTACTGTACATGGTGTTAAGCTCTTCCTCTGTAAGTATAGATTTATTGCCAATCAAAATGAGGAATTCTTTCAAACTCATTTTCTCTTCGTTCTCCTCTTTAATTGATGTACACGAGATTAAATTACAAAAAGAAGTCACAACGGATTTGTAGGTCCTATTCTGCTTTTCTTCTGATTTCCTATAAATGAATATGACATCTCCCGGTAAGAAATCGGCCTTCTTGTATGGCGCAGCAATGAAGATCTTTGTAATTCCGTTAGATGCTGCCATGGCGAATTCTGCCGAACTTGATACATTCTTCAGTTTAGAATAAGGAAAGAGGCCGTCATGATATTTCGCCTCAATAGGGACATATCCTCCTCTATTAAACCCAGGATCAATGTAAGGGAAAGAGGTCTTGGGCAACTCGTATGATATCTTGTTTTTATCTCTATAGAGAACAACTTCTTTTCCTTTGAATCCTCCTTCTTTGAAACCGAAATCTTTAAGCAGTTTAATTAAAGAATCGTGTTTTTCGAAGACTGTCAAATATATTTGGTCGAGGTCCGATCGCTGCCACTCCCAAAGGGCTATACATATAGCTCCTTCCCCAAGACGGTTTCCCTTTGAAGAATCACATATTTTTATTGTTCCTATTTTCATTTTCGGAGTGTCAGTAAGATTGCCTACCGCTTCGCTTTCATTTTTCTTAATGTAGAGAAAAGCCTGTATCCCGTCCCGGTCTCGATATATGTAAGCCTTTTCTCGTTGAGTTATTTTTTTACAGAACCAATCGTTGAAACAGATATAATCTTCCCGGAGTGAGTCAAAGAAAACATCCTCTAGATTCTCTTCTTCAAATTCAGATATCTGGTATGAATGCATCTGGCACATGTATGGATATGGAAAGGATATATCTCTTGTGATTTTATTATTTTTGAGAAACCTGGCACATTCTAATGCCAGTTTCAAAAAGTAAGGAAATCTTCTAAAGACTTAGAAATAGAAGGGTCGTCCAGGGCAGAGCAGAGCTCACTGAGGTCTTTGAAGGGTCTGTTCCTTATGATGGCCGCCGCTCTCTTCTTCCCGATGCCCGGGAGGGCGGACAGTGCCGTCATGGATGCCGTGTTCACATTGAACGGGTGCTCTATGCCGGTGACGGAACGGTATCCCCAGTCCGTTATCGCGATGTCATAATACTTACCGATCTCCAGGGGATATGAGACGCCGACAAGCAAAGGATACGACCCGATCTGCCTTCCGAAGGTCGTTCCGCCGTCCGACAGCTCCATTAGCACTCTGTGCAGAATAGTGCCATAGGGAACCACGCGCTTCAGCATCTCCCTGTCGATCTCCTCCCTTATCGTTTCCTTATGCTTCCTGAATCTTCTCTCGTTTATTCGCACATCGAACTCCCTCCTGACAGGGAGAACCTGTCTGATGTTTATCCGGCGGAGGATCAGGCCCTCATCCTTTACCTCTCTGAGGAATTCTAAGTTCTTGTCATAGGTCTCAGCGGTCTCGCCGTCCAGACCCGCGATGAGGTTGATACCGGGGAGAAGCAACGGCATTCCGTTGTGTCCCCTTGAGGAGCCGATACGGTTTATCATGCGCACTGCATCCATTGTCCTTTCGGGAGCGGAATTCAGATTGTTCGCCTCTATCACGTTGATATCGGCGCTCTCCATACCGAGTGCCAGCACGTTACCGGGTGTGCAGCATTCTGTTAAAATCCTGAGTATTTTTTCCGATTCTTCCGGATATTCGGATATCACGGCAGGATTGGCATTGTCAACATGCAGAACTTCGAATCCGAGGTCTCTGAGGCCACAGAACAGCTCTCCGACCGTATCGGGATTCGGCTGCGGGATACCGCTGTCGTCCTCTGATCCGTAGGATATGATGCATGTCTGGCCCCCTATTCGTATGTTGACGATACCGTTTCTCCTCAGTTCTGCCGCCTCTTCGAGCACATCCTTCGGGCTGCGCATCAACGGCCGTCCCTTCAAAGGCTCTATGCAATAGGAGCATCCGCCGGAGGCATAGCGGTGACACCCTCTGTATGTTTCTATCTCTGCGATCAGAGGCCTCGGATAGTCCTGGTGCTGTTTCACGACAGATGCGCCCAGGATCATCCACCGGTTCCATTCCTCCAGGGTCCTGTACCTTTCCTTCCCTTCTTCGCCGGACAGGATATCGAAGATCTTTGCCGCGATATCCTTTTCTGATTTTTCATCGAAGAGTCTTGATGCGGGGGTGCTGCAGGACGAGCCTCCGAGGATACTGTATGATCCTATCGAGCGTGCAAAATGCATCAGCTCCTTGGAGGACATGGGCATCGACCTGAGGTATTTGCCGGGCACCGTATACCCGGATATAACCGCCACAAGGTCCGCATCAGGTATCCTTTCTCCTTGGCGGAGCATATCCATCGTTATGTACTTCACATCATGCCTGGCATCCACAGCGGCACCGGCGGCGGCTCTGACTATAGGGGATATGTAAGGCGGGACGCCGAGGGCCGCAGGGTCGTCGATATACCCGTCCACTATCACGATACTCGGTATTTCCTCCATGTACGGCATACTAGATTCGGTTAGATATAAATAGAATATTTCTCCTAGTCCCCTTTTAGCGATTCGAAGCCAGACTACGAAATTCGTAGAAGTATATAGGGGAAAATTACGATGACAGGCAAAGAAGCAGAGATAAGCGTGGAGGAGCGCCTTGCAAGGGCGAAGAAGCCCGGAGAGGATGCGAAGATACTCCATAAGTTCTATGGCGGGAAGGTCGAGATTGTGCCCAAGGCGTGCGTGAGGTCATTCAACGATTTCTCGATATGGTACTCCCCCGGTGTGGCGGAGCCCTGCAGGATGATCGCAGAGGACCCTGAGCAGGCGTATGAGCTGACATGCAAGTGGAACACCGTAGCGGTGGTATCCGACGGCACAAGAGTACTGGGTCTCGGGGATATAGGTCCGGAAGCGGCCATGCCGGTGATGGAGGGCAAGTCCATGCTGTTCAAGTACCTGGGC
>JAAYKC010000115.1 GCA_012522645.1 Thermoplasmatales archaeon | reverse complement strand
GTGATAGGTCTTGACATCCCGGATGATGTGAACGTCGTGGCGATATACCGCGGCGATGAGGTCATAACTGAAACTGAAACATTGGAACTTCATTTCGGGGACCGGATAAGCGTTCTCGGAAGCCCTGACGGCCTCTCGAAGTTCAACCAGCTGATGGGCATCCCTTCCGAGGCCAGTGAATTCATCATATTGGGCGGGGGCGTCACCGGGTCCAACACGGCCGAGATACTTGAATCGAAGAAAAGGTATGTCAAGCTTATAGAGCCGGATACGGAGCTCTGCCGTAAGCTTGCAGGTACCTTCAACAACGTCATAGTGGTCAACGGTAACATAGTCGACCCTCATGTGCTGCAGACGGAGAACGTGGGCAGGGCCGATGTCGTCATAGCCATATCCGATACGGATGAGACGAACCTTCTGGCAAGCCTCATGGCAATGAAGCTGGGGGCTCCGAAGATCATAGCGAAATACTCCATGGTGGAATACGAGGATATCTTCGACTTCACAGGCATACAGACGATGATCGGTTACCACAGGATAGTCGCCAACGAGATAACGAAGACCCTGGTGTCGGATGAGACGTCCCTGTTGCAGATGAAGAGGGAGGGGGAGATGTTCTTCAGCGTGCGTGTGGGCCCGAAATCAAGGCTGGCGGACGAACGCTTCGGCGATATCAGCTTCCCCCGGGGAGCGAAGCCCACATGCATAATCCGCGGGGAGGCTGTGATCTATCCCCGTATGGATACCGTCTTCAAAAGCGGGGATAAGGTGCTGATGTTCACCTACAGGACGGACATGCACAAGCTGAACAAGCTGTTCGGCATGAAGATCGATATAAATGTCTGAGGGTCAGATATGGACAGGGGCGTGTTCAGAAATAAGGAGAAGAAGCACCTCAGATATGAGAATGCATCCCTGTACACCCTGAGCATGGTCCTGCTGGGTCTTTCCCTGGCCATGGTCCCGTCCCTGATCTGGACGCTGTATGACGGTGATCCTTACAGGGTCTTCCTTTGGCCCGTCATATTCGCATTCGTCAGCGGCACGGTGCTGCTCTCCCTGGTGAGGATGCCCGATCATGTGAATCCGCTCACGGGGCTGTTCATGCTGGGCATGGTCTGGTTCGTTTCCGTGGTATTCGGATCGATGCCTTTCATGCTTGCGGGAATGGCACCTGTTGATGCCATATTCGAATCCTGCAGCGGCTTCACCACCACAGGGGCCACGATAATGTCCGATATAGAATCCTGGTCCAACGGGATACTTCTCTGGCGGTCGATGACCCAGTGGATCGGAGGTATAGCCATCATCGTGATCTTCCTGCTCCTTATGCCGATGGTGGGATTCGGGAGCAGGAGCCTTCTTGAGAATGAGATGACGGGCTCCGGCACCGGGAACTTCTCGACCCGCATGAAGGATGCGGCGAAGCAGTTCGCCGCCGTCTACATAGGGCTCAGCGCGGTGATGGCCATACTCCTGACTCTTATGGGCATGGATGTGCTGTCCACCCTTTGCATGACATTCTCATCGATCTCCACAGGAGGATTCCTGAATACGACCGGCAGTCTGGCAGGCGGGTCCTGGTACGTCAAATGGCTGGTGATAATATTCATGTTCATGGGAGGGGTGAACTTCTACCTCCACTTCAGAGCTGTGAACAGCAGAGACGTCAAAGTATATTTTCGCAATAAGGAATTCATTCTCATGCTGGCCTGGTTCTTCCTGGCCAGCATCGTCGCCTACGCTTTGATCGGTCAGAATAATGTGACGGGGAACGGGATCACGGGTATCTTCTACAGCATCACGGACACTGTGCTCATGGTCGTATCCGCCGGAACATCCACCGGTTTCGTGGGGGATGTGCCGCTCAGCACATGGCCTCTCACTGCCATCATGCTGCTGTTCCTGCTCTCATTCATAGGTGCATCCTCGGGATCCACTGCGGGAGGGACGAAGATCTCCAGGGCCTTCATAACATTCAAGTACATCTGGAACGGCATCAAGCAGATGATCTATCCCCGCGGGGTCTTCGACGTGAAGATGGAGGAGCGGAGCCTGGAGGACGGCGTCGTATCGTCGGCAGTCGTCATCTTCCTGCTCTTCCTGATCAGCTCGATCGTCGGATCCGCAGTACTGGTCGCCACGGGTCTGCCCTTCCTTGATTCGGTTTATACCTCGATATCAGCCTTGTGCAACACAGGTCTCGGGATAGGCGTGTTCTCCGGATCCTACAGCGGAGCCAGTGATTTCGTGAAGATGTTCATGACACTCCTGATGTGGATCGGCCGTCTGGAGATAACCGCAGCACTGGCTCTGCTGACCCCGTCATTCTGGAAGGAGTTCCTGATGGGCACCAGGAAGAGGATCTCGAAGCTCTAGGATATCGAATTACAGGCGTCCAGGATGCGTACGGCCGCAGGATGCCCGGGGGATTTATGATTGATCGTGCCCGCGAACAGCTTGGCATGGGCCACATCCCCTTTCTCAACAAGGCACATGGCCATGGTCTCCAGGCCCCCTATGTGGAGAGGGTCCGTCTTCAGTGTCCTGTTGCCGTAGTTGACGGCCGCAAGAAGCTTTCCCTCCAGCCTCATCACGTAAGCCATGACCGCAAGGGAGTCCACGCTCCTCTTGTCGCTCTTGAGCTTCGATTTGGCGAACTTGACGGCTTCCTTGCCCCTGTTCGCCGATATGAGGGACCGACAGTACGATACTGCGGCCTCGTACGATCCGTCCTCTTCCGCCAAAGCGGCGGATTCGGAGACAGCCTCACCGTAACGGCCGAGCGCGCAAAGGGCCTCGGCCCTGAGTATCCTTGAATCCTTCGATTCCGATCCGGAAACGGCTTTGAGAGCATCTTCATATCTGCCTGACATGAAGAGTATCCGTCCGTATTGCTGAGGGCGCTCCCTGATGAGGGGCATGCTCTCCATGCCCGTCCGGGCCTCCTCCGGCATTCCCAGAATGCCTGCTGCGAAGAGCGCCTCGAAACGTTCGGGCTCATCCTCGGGGAGATCCGCGAGCATATCCCGGAGGATCTTCACGGTTCCGTCATCATCACCTATGACCTTCATGATACTGGCACATCTTATGCTGATAGAAGGGTCCCCTTTGTGTGCATCAGCCAGCGAATACGTCCTCATATTGGCTGTATCAATATCCCCGTTCTTGATCAGCTCGGTTATTTGGGAGAACTCCTCTTTCGTATCCATCGGGACGGAGGAGAACCCTTACGGATAAAATCTTTATGCGTTGCGGAAGCCGCATGCGGCCGGGGACCGGGGGGACCGCATCCTAAATAACAGTGCACAGCTATTACCGGTCACGCATGAAGATGAAGACATTCACCGTTTACGGCCTGTTCCGCACGCAGGATTGCCAGTTGAACCTCTCCGATTCAGGTCTGACTTACGTTCATGCGGTCAATGCCACCGGGAAGAGCACGCTCCTGCGCCTCATGTACTCGATACTTACGGGCGACGAACCGGCCGTCAGGAACATACCCTTCGACAGGGCTGACCTGACCTTCTCCGACGGGACCAATCTCGTTGTGGAGAACGAAGAGGATGTTTTCAGGATAATGGTCATACGCAACGAGGTGCCGACCTCCATAACCGTGGAGGAGCTCGTCGATATGTTCGATGCGGTCTACATGTCACCGGACAGGTCCGCCGTCAGGAAGATGGACGGCAGGCTCGTGCCGGCTCTGGAAGCTTACGCCAATGAACTGCACGACGAGATAATATATGCAAAGGAGCACAAGGATCTGATCGAGGTCGTCTGCGAGGACGACGGGGACATGACCGATGAGGAGATAATATTCTGGTCCAAGGACCTCAAGGCCAAATTGGATTTCATAGATGATGCGGGATTCGGCGTCGGCATGCCATCCGGCATCAGATTCCCTCCGACACGGTACGATCTTGTGGACGAAAGGGAGACATACATAAAACTGGCACGCTCGATAGAGGAGTACGTCAAGAGGAACTATCTTCTGGCCGAGTCCCTGATCGTCTATATGGACATCATCAACGGCCTCCTCAATGACAAGCACATATACATCAAGGACAACTCCCACCTCGGAGTTGAGTTGGACAGCGGAACGTCTCTCAGCCTTTCCTATCTTTCCTCCGGGGAGAGGCAGATCATGATCATGTTCTACCGTCTGCTGTTCCATGCCGTACCCGGCTCCATAGTTCTGTTGGATGAGCCGGAGGTGTCCCTGCACGTGTCGTGGCAGCAGAAGCTCAGCGGGATATTCCTTGATATCTGCAGGCTCAGGGACCTGCAGATCATCGCTGCCACCCATTCCCCCCAAGTGATACACGACAGGTGGGATCTGGCAACCGAAATGAGGGTTGACTTTGCGTGAATACTTAGGGCCTGCGGATATAGCTAACAATGTTTCCATGCTCCGGGGAGCATTCGACGGGACCATTCTGGTCGTTGAAGGGATCACGGATTACAGGCTGTACGGTAAATTATCCGATCTGGACAACGTGGAGCTGATCGTCGCCCATTCCAAGGATAATGCCGCCGCCGCGGTCAAAGAGCTTTACTATAACCGTAAGGACGGCAAGGTCCTGGGCATAGTGGACTCGGACCTGGACAGGGTGCTGCTGGTGAGAAGGGACCCGCCCCTGTTCCAGACGGACACCCGGGACCTGGAGGGCATGATGATCCGCAGCGGTGCTCTTGAGGAGGTGCTGTGGGAGTACGGTGACCGGGCCAAGATGGAGAGGTTCGTCAAGAACTACGGGGAGGTCAGGGATGTGCTTATCAGCTCGGCATATCCGCTGGGGATCCTGATGCTGATATCAGAGAACAGCGGGAGGAACCTGTGCTTCAGGGACCTGGATTTCGGCAGGTTCATAGACCGCAGGACCCTTCAGTGCGACATAAGGAGCATGGTCGACGAGGTGATATACAACTCCCACAGCCCCAACTTCAACGCCAAGGAGCTGCGCAAAAGGCTGGAGGAGGAGATGGATCACAACAGGGACCCGTGGATCGTGTGCAGGGGCCATGATCTCGTGGACATACTGGTCATAGGCCTGAGGTACATCTTCGGCTCATACAACTGCAGCAACATGAGATGCGGAGAGCTCGGCGGAGCGCTGAGACTGGCATTCGACATGGAGCATTTCGCGGACACGGATCTGTATCACATTACGAGCCAATGGGCGGATGAGAGAGGACTGCGGTTGTGGATCAGCGATCCGGTGTGAAATCGGCTCTTTCCGTTCCGGAAGCGCTCTCCATGAGCTTCTGCACCTTGCGCTCACTCTCTTCCAGTATCTTCCTGCAGTGATCCCTGAGCTTTATCGCATTCTCATAGATCTTCAGGCTCTCGTCCAGGTCGAGACCGCCGGCCTCCAGCTCCTCTACCAGTTCCTCAAGGGAGCGAAGGCTCTCCTCGAAGGTCATCTCCTCTATCTTCTTCTCATTCCTCTCTTCTTCCATGTTCGATCACCTCTTCTATCTCAGCTTTCACTATGCCGTCCCTCATCGTTACAGTGATCCCGGACCCTGTCTTCAGACCTGAGACGGACATGACCGTCCTGCCCGTATCATCCGTAACGAAACTGTATCCCCTGTCCAGCACTCTCATCGGATCGAGTCCGGAGAGCATCTGCGACCAGCGGTTCAGTTCCTTTCCTCCGTCGGATATCATCCTTACCACGGAGTCGTCCGCAGCCTCCGAGACTGCATCCAGGGTCATCCAGTAATGCCCGACCCTCTCTGCGGCCCTCTTCGGGTCCAGCTTCGCGCTCAGCACATCGTATCTGGCGGACAGGGCCCGGAGTCTCCCCGTCAGATAGGATACCCCTCTTTCGGACAGGCGCTCCAGTTCCGAGCCGTACCTCTCCACGGCGACAGCGGCATTCCTGGGATCCAGTCTCGCATTCGGATATGCGAATCTGGATTTCATGTCCCTGACGACGGCCGTCAGTGAACGGGCCATCTTGCCCGTCATGAACGACAGTCCCCTTCCTATATCATCAAGATCCCTGGTGCACATGACGGCGGCCATGGTCGGAGTCTCCGCATATGCGTCCGCAGCCCTGTCCGACAGGGATTTGTCGGTTGCGTGGCCGACAGCGGATACCACCGGCACCCCGGAGGACACTATGGCCCTGACCACCGCCTCCGAATTGAATGCCGTGAGATCCTCTGCGGAACCTCCTCCGCGGCCTACTATTATCACGTCGACATCCTCCTGGGTGTTGAGGAGCTCTATGCCCGCGACAATGGATTCCGGTGCTCCGTCCCCCTGCACCCTGGCCGGTACCAGGAGCACCCCTGCCGGGAATCTCTTCGCGACTGTGTCTATTATATCCTTTATGACCGCCCCTGTGGAGGATGTCACCACCCCTATCACGCGCGGATACACGGGCAGGGCCCTCTTCCTCTCAGCATCGAAGAGGCCTTCGTTAAGGAGCTTCGCGGTGAGCTCTTCCAGCGCGGCGCCCGCCTCCCCTTTGCCGTACGGCTTCATCCACTCTATGTTGAAGCTCAGTGATCCGCCCTTCGAGTAGAACGAGGCCCCTCCGAAGACCAGGACCCTCATCCCGGGCTTCGGATCAAAGGTCAGCCTGGATGCTGCATATCTGAAGAACGTGCATCTTATGTTGGACTCGGAGTCCTTGAGATCCAGGTAATAATGGCCGGATGCGGCCCTGTTGACGGAGGATATCTCGGCCACAAGGGTCACATTGCGTATCTCGTGGGCTGAGGAGATCACTGCCAGGACCTTCTCGTTGAACTGTGTGACCGTCATCAGCTCCGACATGGGCGGGCAATGGCATTCCTCCGTTAAATCCGTGACGGACCGTCAATACTTGCCCTGCTGCCTGAGACGTAATATGAGATACGCCGTCATCAGTGACAGATCCAGTGCCGTCACTGACTTCGGTTTCCCGAGGGGGCCCTCATCCCCGAATACGGATGAATAGGCTTTCACTATCGCTTTGTTCTCCTCGGACGGCGTCCTGCATTTCAGGGAGTACGGCATCCTGGAGGAGACAGCGGGCATGATCGAGAACTCGTGCGTCATGTCCCAGGGATTCGGCACCATGTATCTCAGGAAGACGTTCGCAACGTCGAAGGATGTCACGGTCCTGCCCTTCAGTATATTCCTGACCTCCGCCGCCACGATATCCGCAGGATCCGCATCGGCGAGATCCGATGCTCTTATGCAGGAGTTCTCCTCCAGATACTGCATCTTAACCTCATCCAATGATCCCGGTTCATAGCGTATCCTGTTCTGGTACACGCTCCTCACATCCCCCGTGATGAGATCAACAGATGCTATCCCCACTTCCGCCACCCCGTCCTCCGGGTACCCGTCCGGTCCGGTTGATATCACCTGGACCACGAAAAGATCCTCTTCCACAGGTATAACATAGCAGACTATATTATTTTAATAGGCGTTTTGCGAACCGATATCGATGAGGGTCGCGAAAACGATAGATGAGCTTTATGAGGAGGTCATGGATTATGACCTGGTTCTGTGTAACGACGCCCCTTTGGCACTTGCTCTCGGCAACAGAGTCAGGAGACCGATGATCGGTGTGTTCTCCATAACCCCCAGGCAGCTCGCCGGGGATGTGGCCCTCAGGAAGCTCCGTACGGGCATGATAAGCGATATACGCCTTGTCAAGCTGATCTCCAAGTACACCGGATACGACATCAGATTCGTCCACGGGGAAGTGGACAACATCCTGAGGATGAGACGTCACACCGGGGATGTACGTCCCCATCTCGGGAAACGGGGCAAGAGGATCTACGACGAGCTCATCGAGCTGCCGACCCTCGACAGGGTCATGTGGGAATTCAACGCAGAGGAGGACGGCATATTCGACGGGCTGAAGGTTGCCGTGATCGGAGGAGACCTCTATGATGACCTGGATAAGCATTTCAACCCGAAGTTCGGGACATATGCCGAGATATCTCCTTTCAGGAAGGGAGACTACCGGATAAAGGAGATAAGGGAGCTGGGCAACGACCGGCAGGTGGCGGAGAATGCAGTGAGCCTCATCAACTTGGAGAATGCGGAGGATGTCGCCATAGTGATGGATGTGGGCGGGAACATCGCCGATGCTGTCCGTTCCGCATTGTACAGGAAGGGCATACCTTTCATCAACACCCTGAGCGTGAAGGACCTTCACAGCGTAAGGGATTTCCTGGAGTTCCTGTCACTGAGCCTGTCCTTCGACATAGTCAGAGTGAAGCATGTCAGGGAGCTGATCTCATCCTACGGAGGATTCATAAGCAGCAGGTACGACGAGTACATGCTCAGCCAGTACCCCAAGGCCCTTGAGGCGGGAGAGAGGACCTCCGAGCTGACGGAGATCATGCGGAACGTACGGGAGATGACCTTCCTGGAGGTCTGCGAGAAGGCCGTCCGCAGAGGCAAGGATTCCGCACAGGTTAAGATACTCCTGGACGAGATGGAGCTGACCGACGATCTCGTGGACGCTTCGAAGGTCGCGGACATAGCCTATGCCGTGAACAACATCGGGAACCTCAAGCACAGCGAGCAGATACCGGAGAATGAGAAGAAGGGCGTCCTGCTGGTCGATTGCCAGAAGTCCGTCTACATCGACAGGCCCTTCGTCATATACCTGGGGATGGGACAGGAATGGGAGAAGGACCCCAATGAGATCGAGTTCCTCAATGCGGGGCAGAAGGCGGACGAGAGGGAGAAGGACGCCCTCAGATTCCAGATCCTGATGCAGCAGGGGACCGCCCGGGTCTACATATGCAACTCATCGAGAAGGGGCAACAGACCTGCTCCGTGCGTCATGTTCGGTCAGGCTGAGGATAACAAGACGTTCCTCGATTTCAAAGAGGTCTGCGATGATCTCGTGACGGACCCCTGGTACGTACCGGATGAGGCGGAGCAGCCCAGGATAGGATGTGAGGTGATCGGTACAGATTTCATCCCGAAGCCTTTCTCCAAATCATCTTACGGCCGGTTCGTCGAGTGCCCTCGGAAGTTCATGTTCAGCACAATAACACGGATGCCTGACAAGGACGCCACGGTCCGGGGCACGATGATACACAGCTTCGCAGAATTCAAAGTGTGCTATCCGGAGAAAGTCATGGAACTGGGTCTTGATTATTTCGCGGACGAGATCGCCTCGGTATGCGCCGGCCTCTCATCCCCGGAGAAGTATAACATAGAGCGGTCGGAGATAATGAGCCACATCTCCGGCATAGATGCTGCGGTGGACCTCATAGGGGCGGGAGTGCCGAAGCTTGAGGCGAGAGAAGAGGATACCAGGAATCATTTCATGAAGAAGCTCGGACTGAACGCGGTCGCGGATTTCTCCGAGATAAAATGCACCTCCGGGGACGGGCTCCTGGAGGGCATCTTCGACCTCCTCTGGGACGGCACCGTCTACGATTTCAAAACGGGTAAGCCGAGTGACGCCGCGAAGATAAGAGCCAGGATGGATCGCGGGAACAAGAAGGAATACAAGGATTATCAGCCCCTGTTCTACCTGACGCTCCTGGATGAGCTGTTCCCCGGCAGCCGCGGTGAGTTCAGGCTGTTCTTCTCGAAAGAGGGCAGCATGAATGCCGCAAAAGGCTCTGAATATGATACGAGAGCATATTTCCGGACGGTCAGACTGATAAATGACAAGAGGGAGCTTATCCAGGATTACATCGCAGAAACTGTGGCGAACGTGAAAACATACTCTGTGTTCAGTCACTGCCAGGACGCCATAGCGGAAACGACTCTGGAACTGGGTCCGGAGAACATCACTGAGAACGGATCCGAGGCCCTCATCCGGGTCGTCCTCTCATCGGGTATGAAAGACTGTAAGACCCTGCGCAGGAACGTGCAGGACCTGGCCAAAAGGATCGCGAAGAAACTCTCGGACGATATCATCAAGATGGACAGCAGCACCGTCCTCGTCACCAGAAAAGCGCTTGAGGGGTTCAGGACCGAGCTTATGAATGATATGGAACGGCTCTGCGCCATGTACTCCACGAACCATCCCGCAGAGCCTTTGCAGGGGTGCAAGCACTGTGATTTCGTCGATATATGCACGGCAGAGCCCGTAGAAGGGGGTGAGACCGATGTCTGATGCGAACGAGCAACAGCAGAAGATAATAGATCACACCGAAGGTCCGCTGGTGGTCGATGCCGGACCGGGCACCGGCAAGACGAGCACTTTGGTCAGGAGATACGTGGCGCTCCTGGATAAGGAAGTGAAACCGAATGACATATTGATGGTGACATTCACCAATAACGCCGCCGCAGAGCTGAAGGACCGCATAAGGGACGCCATGTCGGATGCGGGCAGAGTGGATGAGATAAACAGCATAAGGGCCTCCACCTTCGATGCTCTGTGCCTCAGGATAGTCCTCGGCTCCCCGGATATCGTAAGCAGGTTCTTCGACATCGAACCGGTCCTCTCCAGGAAGGCCCGTCTCGTGGACAGTGAATCCCTCAACAAGGAGCATTTCATGCTGTTCTGCTCCGACTTCGTCAAAGAGCACGGCGACCGGTACCGCAGGGAAGGGAATGATGTGACGGCCCTCATGGGGGACCTTCACGGGGATCTGTACAGACTGATCAATAAACTGATGGCCCGCGGCATAATCCCGTTCAGATATGAGTGGTTCATGGACGGCGAATCCCTGATAAACGGCAGGGCCGACGATATAGAGAATGCTCTTTTGAATTTTGACGATGCGGATATCAGGAAAGAGATCCTGGAGATGGGGGCTGATGAGAACCGGGCTGTTCCCGCAGAGGTGTTGGATGCAATGGACCTGGAGGAGATCCCCCGGGACATATACGGAATGATGGCCGATGACAGTAAGAGGTTCCTCCTGCTGGAATTCATAAGGGACATCTATTTCGCATATATCGAGAGGTCCGTGAGGGACAACAGGCTCACATTCGGTCTGACGGCCCTCTTCGCCTTCGCCATCCTGTACACGGACGAGAGGTCCAGGAAGCTGCACTCCGTCGAGTACATGATGGTGGATGAGTTCCAGGATACGAATGAGCTGCAGATGGAGATCTGCCTGCTGCTCCTTAAGAGACCGAACCTTTGCGCGGTCGGGGACTGGAAACAGGGGATATACGGCTTCAGATACGTCTCCCCGGACAACATCATTCATTTCGAAGGGAAGATGAGAAGGCTCATGAGGGTCCTGAACCGCGATCAGCAGAGGATCCCTTTCGATATCCCTGAGGAATTCTCCAAGATCCCCCTGGAGGAGAACTACCGCAGCTCTGCCCTGGTGATAGAGAGGTCATTCAAAGCCCTGGATGCCAAGGCCAAGAAGGAGGATGCCGTCCTGAGCGTGGAAGAGAATCCGGACGTGGTCATGCTGAGGAGCTCGGGGGACCGGCTGAGGAACGAGCACACGGGGTTCGACATGATAAGAGGCGAGAGCGCCGAGGATCAGCAGAGGGCGATCCTGGAGAAGATAAAGGATTACGTGTTCAGCGGAGATTACAAGATAGTCGATAAAGAGGGCTTAAGAGACGTCAGATACGGTGATATCGCCGTCCTCTGCCGCACCGGCGGATTCTGCCGTGCCCTCAAAAAATTGGCTGACAAGGAAGGTGTGCATGCGTTCCTGCACGGGGATATGGAGATCATGTCCACCAGGGAAGGGAAGCTTGTCCTCGCTTGGCTCAGATACATCAACAACGAGAGCGACATCAGAGGCAAAGCGGCCATACTCGCTGACATGGAGGCATCCCTGTCGTACATAGATTCCCTCCGGAAAAAGGACGGCAGAGACGTCGATATGCCGCGCAACCTGTCCGATCAAAGACGGAACCTCCTGCGCAAGAGGCGCAGGCCCAATGACCTCATAACATCGATCTTCGAATTCTACGGCCTCAGCAATGATACGACGCAGGCCATAATCACCGTCCTCTCCAGAGCGTACTCCGGGTCTCTCATAACGATATCCGACCTGATACGGCTGGTGGAGGATGACATAAAGGACGGCACAAAATACAACGTGGATGCCCTTGTGAGCCCTGATGCGGTCACCATACAGACTGCGCATTCCTCCAAGGGCCTGGAGTTCCCGATAGTCATAGTCGCAGGTCTCGATGATGGGTCCTTCCCCAGCCGCAACAGGGACAGGGAATCCCTGTATTTCGACGAGGTCCTTGGCGTCAGGTGCAAAAAGGAATATTATTCCCGCAGGGACGGTGACGCCCTTCACGAACGCATTATGGATTCGTGGCGTGACAAGCTGATGAGACGCGTCTGCAAAGATGACGACTACGCAGAGGAGAGACGGCTCCTGTTCGTGGCGATGTCCCGTGCCAAACAGTACCTCTGCCTTACTGCCGGGAACAAACCGTCCGCATTCTTCAGGCACTTCGGCGAAGGGGAGCCGTTCGGGGATGCAAGTCACAGCGGCAGGACCGAATACAGAGAGAGGAAGAGCCCGGTCCCCGGGATCGCCCCGTATCAGAGGAGGCGCAGGAACGTTTCCGTCCATGATCTGATGGATGCCCAGGGCATGACGCTCTCGGAGGGGAGCGATGAGCTGACCGGGAAGGGAGCAGAATACGGTACTGCTGTCCATGATGCCGCGTACCTCATCTCCAAGGGCATGGAGCCCGGCAGGGAGTACCCGGAGCTGGAGGAGGTCCGCAGGATCCTTGATTCCCTCAGGGACGCAGATGTGGAAACGGAGGTCAGATGCGCCCTGCCCGTCGGCGACGTTACGCTGCGCGGCATAATAGATGTGATCGCCGAATTCGATGACAGGATCGAGATCCATGACTACAAAACAGACGAATCCGACCTGAATCTGCAACTGTACAAACTGCAGCTCAGCATATATGCGCATGCCGCGGCGGGAGCGAGAGGGAAGAGGGTGAAGTGCTGCATAGATTTCGTATCCCAGGAGAAGAGCGTCGTGTTCGATCCGCTGCCCATGGCCGATATTGAGGCCGCAGTCCTCAATTTATAATAACAAGAGCGGCATTATCAATATATGGAGTTCAGAGGTCTCAGCGAATCCGAGGTCCAGGAAAGGGTTTCGCGCGGAGAAGTGAACTCCTCGAAGCCTGAGGTGAGCAGGACCTACACGGACATATTCCTGAAGAATGTCCTCAACCCTTTCAACCTGATACTTTTCATCCTCAGCGCCATACTGATCCTGCTTAAGGATTACAAGAACGCTTTTGCTGCGTCGGGCATAGTCATTCTGAATATCACCGTGGCCACCTTCCAGGAGATCAAGGCCAAGCGCAGACTGGACAAGATCGCCCTTCTTCTGCGGCCTAAGACCCATGTGATAAGGGACGGAGCGGAGCTGGAACTGGACCAGAGCAGGATCGTGAAGGATGACGTAATACATCTCAGGTCCGGCGACCAGGCCCTGGTGGACGGAGTGCTCCTGTACTCGAAGAACATGGAGGTGGACGAATCCCATCTGACGGGCGAGTCCAAGACCGTCCGTAAAAGGAAGGGCGACCAAATCTACTCCGGATCGTTCTGCGTGACCGGGGACGGGTATTTCACCGTGACCGCATTCGGCAAGGAATCCTATGCCAACCGGATACTCACATCCGCGAAGAAGTTCGACAGCAAACGCACACCTCTGCAGATGGAGACCACGGCGATAACGATGGTCCTCATGGCCATCGCATTCATCTACATCGCGATCATGGTGCTGTCCAACATACTGATGCTGAGGGATGCTTTCGCAACGGTCATACAGATGTCGGTGGTCATCCTTGAGATAGTGCCCATCGCACTGTTCCTGTTCGTGGTCCTCACATACATGATCGCGGCAGTGAGGATGGCGGACAGCGGGGCTCTGCTTCAAAAGGCGAACTCCGTCGAATCCATGAGCCATGTGGATACGGTATGTATGGATAAGACGGGAACGATAACTACGAACCGCCTCTTGTTCGAAGAGGCTGTCCTCTACAGGGATGATGCTCCCGTCCTGATCAAGGAATTCGTCAATGCGACGAACAGCAGGAACCGTACGATCGACGCCCTCGAAGAGGAATACGGTTATGAGAAGAAGGAACCCCTGGATCAGATAGAGTTCTCCTCAGACAAGAGATACAGCGCTGTCAAGGTCGATATCAACGGCGGGGTCCGGAACATATACCTGGGGGCTCTGTCCGCCCTCGGTCCGCGGATGTCCGGCGCTGAAGGCCTCAGCGATACGGTGGCGTCCTATGCGGCCAAAGGCATGAGGACAATAATAGCGGGCACTTCCCCGGACCTGCCCCTTCACGATGAGGACGGTGCGCCTGTGCTGCAGGACATGTCGCTTGTCGCAGTGATAATCATAAGCGATGAGATCCGCCCGGACTGCAGGGAGACCATCGATATCTTCCTGGATAACGGGATGGAGCTGAAGGTCATATCCGGCGATGACCCCGACACCGTTAACGCCCTGTTCTCCATAGCCGGTCTTCCCGGGGACAGGGTGATCTTCTCCGGAGAGCAATTGGAGACCATGAGCGAGGAGGAGAAGACGAGGGCAGCTCTGGAAGGGAACATTTTCGGCAGGATGAAACCCCATCAGAAGGTGGAGATAGTCGAGATCCTGAAGAAGAACGGCAGGTATGTCGCCATGGTCGGTGACGGTGTGAATGACGTCCTCGCCCTGAAGAGCGCGCAGGTGGGGATCGCCCTTCAAAGCGGCAGCGGTGCCGCCAGAGGCGTTGCGGACATGGTCCTCATGGACGACAGGTTCTCAGCCCTGCCGAAAGCGCTGGTGGAAGGGAAGAGAACGGTCTCCGGTATGAGGAACATACTGAAGCTCTATCTTTCCAGGAACTTCGTATTAGCCATGATAATCGGCGTGATACTCATCGGCATCGGCATGATACCTCTGATGCCTATGCAGATAACCCTGTATGCGTTCGTGACGGTATCGATAACCGCATTCCTGATGACCATTTGGGCGGAGCCCACGGAGGAGAAGGGGGCTGTCCTGCCCGGGGTCCTGAGCTATGCAGTGCCTGCGGCCGTGATAATCGCGGTATTCGCAGTGATAATCTACTTCGGATTCTATCTCTCCATGAACTCCGGACTGATATCGATGGAATTGTCAGCAGAGGAGCTGATTGCCATGCTGGGCGAGGCGAACTATGATCCCGGCGGCGGCCTGGAACAGACGGCGCAGGTGGTATCCAGCAATGCTATGCTCCTGTTCCTGATCCTGGCCGGCATATCGCAGATACTGTTCATAACGCCTTATTGGAATTTCACTTCCATTGACGGGAAGACCTGCAGCGACATCAGGCCCACGGTCCTGATGTTCCTTCTGTTCGGCCTTACCTCCATCGCCTATATCGTAAGACCGATCCGCCTGTTCGTCGGGCTCATAGCGTTCCCGCCGGCCTGGACTCTGATCATAATCTGCACAGGCATAATCTGGTT
>JAAYKC010000114.1 GCA_012522645.1 Thermoplasmatales archaeon | reverse complement strand
TGCTGATGCTGATGGAATCCTACGTGTCGGCGATAACGGATTTCGATGCGGCGGTTGAGATCATAGATGACATGGAGGCCGCAGACGGACACGTTGACCCGGGAGTGTACGTCAAGGTATTCGAGGGCAGGGGACAGCTGATGTTCTCCGACCCGGAATGCATGGCGGAGGACTACAGGAGGATGGTCTCCCGCCTCGACGAGCTGGACGGCACCACCCGCTACTACAACAGGGACGATATCGCATCGATGTGCCTAAACTGCGCAGAGGACCTCATAGAGTACGGGTTCGAGGACGATGTCCTGCCGTTCCTGGATAAGGCCGCATCCGTGCTGGAAGGGGATGATGACCCGTGGTGCCTCAACAGGCTGATGGAGACCCACAACCTCAGGGCGAAAGCGATGGAGGACCGCGGTGACAGGGAGTCTGCCGAACGTCACTACGGCATCGCGATAGAGATGGGCTGCGGGTTGCGGGAGGAAGGTGAACTGGAGGACCTCATGGAACTGACCATGTCATACGTCTGCAGGGGGGACATCCGGGAGGAGGAAGGGAGGACCGACGAGTTCATCTCCGATCATGCCGCAGCCATCAAGATCCTGGATCTGCTGTCCGACCGGGGCGAACTGGACGATCCCGAGCTGTTGGTCAATCTGCATCAGGGCATAGCGTCCGCCCTCATGAAGGAGGGCAGGATGAAGGAGGCTGAGAAGCATCTCTTAGAGGCTATGAAGACAGGTGTGGACGGTATCGGCGACACCATGATAAAACTGGGGATCAACCCCCCGTGATCCCTACTTCTTCCTTCTGGACTTGATCTCGTCTTTGATCTCGCCCCTCATGCGGACCATGGCCTCCATGATCTGGCTGTCATCCAGGCCTCTGAGGATGGAATTCGCGAGATGGTTATTCGAAGAATAATTGCCTGCCAGGTATTCTATCGTGATGTATCTGTCATAATCCTCGATCATCATATCCAGCTCCGCAAGCAGACGCACCATCATCTCCACCGGATGATTGGGCAGTATGTCCTGCAGGTTGAGAACCATGGCGGCGTAATCTTTCTTCTCTGGCTGAGACATGCCGTTCACCAATCCTTACACAATAGATAAGGTTAATGTCCGTGCATATTGCATGAACCGGGCGCACTTTAAATAAAGGTCCCGAGTTTAACGCGTATGACCTTCTTCTGCAACAACTGCGGCAACCTGGTGCCGCCTGATTCGGCGATATGCAGAAGATGCGGTACATTCACCGACGGCGTTCCCGAGGAGAAGCCTCAGAACGGCCCGGAGGTCCTGGACAGGGAGAGCCTTCCCGCCCCGTATTTCCCCTATGCGCCGAGGAAGGGGCAGATGGATGCCGTGAGGAGCCTGACGGCCGCTCTCGACACGGGAAGGCATGCCGTCATCGAATCCGGCACGGGCACCGGTAAGACGATCATCGCCCTGTCCTCGGCATTGGCACATGCGAAGCCAAGGAACAAGAGGGTCGTTTATCTAACGAGGACCATATCCCAGACGGACCAGGTGATGAGGGAGCTGAAGGCGATATCCTCCGTTGCGGACGTCTCGGGGATGACCCTCACCGGCAGGGGGAGATCCTGTCCGCTCCTCAGGACTCTGGCGGGATATGAGGACATCCCCCCCAATGTGCTCTCGAATCTGTGTGAAGACAGGAAGGCGAAGAGCATGCGCAATCAGGCGGGAGGATGTCGCTTCTTCGACAAGATGAGGTCAGAGATAAAGAACATCGGCGCATACTGCGCGAAGATGTTCCCCACCTCGGAGAAGCTGGACGAGTACTGCGAAGGGCTGGGGGCTTGCTCCTACGAGGCCAGGAAGCTGCTGATCAAGGATGCGGACGTTGTCGTCGCACCATATATACACATTTTGTCCGAGGACATAAGATCGAATCTCCTCAGGAACATGGACGTGGCCGACGAGACGAAGATCGTTCCCGTCGTGGACGAGGCCCACAATCTTGTGGATGCGGCCAGGGAGCAGGAGAGCTTCTCCATATCCATGAAATTGGTGGAGGGCGCCGTTGATGAGTGCACAACGTTCAGAACGGACGTCGCACTGACGCAGGCGGCCACGCTGAGCCAGTTCGTCGGCAACATCAGGACGGCCCTGAGAGGGATAGCCGACGATAACCTGACGATACAGAACAGGGAGGCCCTGGTGCCGGAGGGCGAGCTTGAGTTGAGGATGATGAAGCGCTTCGCCATGGGCACCGACGACCTGAGGCGCTCGGTGGACCGCATGATCGACGTCGGGCTGGAGAGGACCGATCTCCTCCTGGAGAAAGGGGAGAACAAAGTGTCCGAGCTGTACACCCTCGGAACCGCCCTCAGGAACTGGATATCCTCGGAGCACAGCAAATACGTCCGTATCGTGGAAGCAGGGGAGAAAGGGGAAGTCCTCAGGGCCGCATGCATAGACCCGAACGACGTGACGCAGTTCCTCAGGTCCACCGGGGGCGGGATACACATGTCCGGCACATTGGAGCCGCTTGATCAGTACGTCAAGGTCATGGGCCTTCCCCGCGATACCTTCACGGCATGCTTCCCGTCGCCGTTCCCGCCGGAGAACAGACGCGTTGTGTACGTGAACAACGTAACCACGGCATACAAGGACATGAACGCGGACCCCAGCATATTCTCCAGGATCGAGAAGAGGATCGCGAAGCTGTGCAATGC
>JAAYKC010000016.1 GCA_012522645.1 Thermoplasmatales archaeon | reverse complement strand
TGGTCCTCCAACATCTCGATGAATCTCTGACCGATCATGCCCGTGGCGCCGAGGATCGCTACTTGTGTTTTTCTCATATCTCATCATCCAATGCATTGTGCGCAATAACTGCTAGAACGATTCCTGAATTAAAGATATACTGTTGAATTTATTCATTTAAGAATAAAAAATAGGATGATTATGATAACGTGGCTCATTCCACGATGTGCTTCTGCCGATTCTTGGAGATGCTCAGGATCGCCTCCGCTATCTTCCTTGCCTCATCCTCGGTCATCCTCACTTCTTCGCAGAGCTCATGGTATCTGGCTATGACCTCCCTTTCCTTGGCGTCATCCCAATAGTTCTTACCCTCCGCTTTCTTAGCCCTTGCCAGTTCATCCGTGATCTCCATGCGGGTGGCGACCTGCTCTATTATCTGCTGGTCGATCTCCCTGATCATCTCTCTGAGCTCCTCGGTTCGGGACATTGGCACGCACACCGCTTTACGTGTATTAATTCCGATTGCAAGGCGGCATTCCGTCCGAAATACGATTTAGTGAGTTTTATATCACTCCCAGCATATTGTACCGCATGGAACGTGTCTTGTCAATGTTCGACAGATATCCCTCCCAGAAGAGGGTGGCTGCCCTTATGCTCGGATACGGAATATGTGTCAAGGAAGACGGTAATGCGTACTGCAATGACGTGGAGATATCCCATTCCGCATTGGGCCGTGCTGCAGGGGCCGACAGAAGAGTGGCCAAGTCCACCATAGACAAGATATACAAGACACCGAAGCTGATGGATGTATTCTCCCGCATGAGGTCAATGGCACTGCTCTCGGAGGTCGCACCGCAGATAGGCTGCACGGCCCTGGAGATAGTCCCGGTGGATTCCAGCATGCCCGGGATCCTGGCAGGTGTGGCCAGCGCCATTTACGATGCCGGCATATCGATAAGGCAGGCGGTCATAGATGACACGAGCAAGATGAACGATGCCAGATTGATCATAGTCCTGGACGGCCCCCTGCCTCCGGAGTACCTGCCCCGCATACGGGCATGCAAAGGCGTGGACAAGGTCATACTCAGATGATCAGCTTATGGTGGCCCGCCGGAACATCCTGGTGCAAAGCAATGCCATGATCACGGAGATCAGGATCAGCACCAGGACCTCCGGCACAGGGAATGTCCCGGCGCTCGCCGTTCTCGCAGCATCTATCGCGTAGCTGAGGGGATTCGCCTTGGCTATGTAGTACAGGGCCGCGGGCATCTGATCATATCTCAGCATCGCCGTGGATGCCAGATAGAGAGGCATTGAGAGGAATGACTGGGCAGCCGCATAGGAATCGTGGTTCCCAAGGTACAGGGCGATGGTGGTGCCGAAGGATGCGACGAATACGCCGAAAAGTGCCAGTATTGCGAACGTTGCCAAATACGCCCAGAAGCTGAGGACGGTGGCCCCGACCAGTATCGCTATTATCTGTATCACCAGGGCCTGCAGCAGGCCCCTCACGGTTATGAATATGATCTTCCCCGCGAGTATGCTCTCCCTGGGTGTGGGGGCGGCAAGGAACTTGTTCAGGTATCCGAGCACCTTGTCGAACATCAGGGAGGAACCGCCGAACAGCCCGGCATTGAGCATGGTCATGACCAGTACACCGGGGGTTATGAAATCCAGATATCCTTTATCTGTTCCGGGGAGGACGACCCCCATGAATATGAGCCAGGCAGCCGGCATGACCAACGTGGATATGACATTCATCGGAGATCTGAGCCATCTTGTCAGATCCCTTTGGGCATAGGCGAGCACCCCGTACACCTTATCAGCGCCTCCTCATCATGTTCCTGAAACGGTCCTCGTCGAAAGGAGCCTCCTCGCCGGGCCCTATGGCCTGCATGTAGACATCCTCCAGGGTCGGTCCCCTCACGGAGGAGGAGAACACCTTACCGCCGTCTGCTCTGTAAGCATCCAACAGGGGATCCAATGAACCGCTGCCGTCCTTTGCGGAGAACACGGTCTCCCCGTCCTCTGATTTCACCGGGATCACTCCGTCAGGGAGGCTGCGGGGGAGATCGCTGTCGGTCCTGATGATTATGACGTCATCCAGATCCGATGTCAATTCGGCAGGGGTGCCCTCGTTGAGCAGGACGCCCTTCTTGATTATCCCGACACGGTCGCAGTACCTCTCCGCCTCATCCATCTGATGGGTCGTGACGAATATGGTCATGCCCGTTCCTCTGAGCTTGGTTATGTACTCCCAGATGGATCTTCGGGAGGTGACGTCGAGTCCGACGGTGGGCTCGTCCAGGAAAAGCACGTTCGGCTGATGGACCAGGGCCTGTGCCAGCTCCAGTCTTCTGCGCATGCCGCCGGAGTACTTCTTCGTCATGTCCCCGGCGCGCTCGGTGAGATTCATTATGTCCAGGACGTATTCGATGCGCTCTCTGCGCTCGGCCTTGTCCTTTATGCCGTAGAGCTTGGCGAACAGCTCCACGTTCTCCCATCCTGTGAGCCTGATATCCACGGCCATATCCTGGGGGACATAGCTCATGGACCGCCTCACGGCGGCGCTCTCCCTCATCACGTCATATCCGCAGACCGAGGCTGTGCCGGATGTCGGATGCACGAGCGTGGTGAGCATATTCACAGTGGTGGTCTTCCCGGAGCCGTTGGGGCCGAGAAGCCCGTATATCTCCCCGCTGACCCGAAGATTCAGGTCATCCACCACGGCAATTCCTTCGTAGACCTTCGTGAGCCCGTCCGCTTCAATGGTATTCATTTCCCGAGTCTCCTGCGGACCCTTTCCATGATCTCCCCGATGTTCTCACCGAGGCCGTCGATCTCTGCGGGAGACGACATCTCGACGCTGCCTCCCTGGAATTCCCCGGACCCTGCCAGGTCCTCCATCCAGGATTCCACTTCGAGATAGGATTCCCTAAGCTTATCCAGGACCTCGGGATCGGCGTCCCAGAGGCCTCTGCTCTCAGCCTCCAGCAGCCTTCTGGAGATCTCCTCCAGCGCATACGGGTTGTTCTCCTGGAAGAATTCCTTCATCTCCGGTTCGTTTACGTAGGTGTCGGCGATGTCGTCGAATATCCTGTCATCCACCTCCCCGGTGGATGCTTCCCAGCCGTAGACGCGCGTTATCTTCTTCATCATGTCCGCAGCGCCCTTGTAGCCGTGCTCCTTCATGCCGTCTATCCATTTCGGATTGAGAAGCTTGGATCTGACGACTCTCTGCAGCTCATCGGCCAGGGTCCTCACGCCTACGGCGTCCGCCTCCCTGGTGTCCCCGAAGTACGCCTTCACGTCCCTTCCCGAGAGATGCCTGGATGCGGCCGTCATCCCGCCCTGGTTGCTGTAATAGCAGCAGCATCCCAGGAGATCATGCTCGTCGGAGACCACTTTGTTGAATGTGAGCTCCACTTTCTTGAGGCCTGAGGCGAACTGCTCATGGGAGGTCTTCCCGCCCCTGTCGTTCCCGCATGCGTACCCGTTCAAGGAGATGTAGATCTGTGCCAGATCCTTCTCGTCCTTCCATGCCCCCGAGAGAATCGCAAGGCTGACGCCGCTGGTGTACGTGCCCGGTCTGGATGAGAAGATCCTCGCCGTGGCCTCCTCCTCGGATATGCCGTCCGCCGTATCCTCCAGGAAATGCTTCCTTACGAAGTTCACATCAGGGGGCTCATCCAGGGCCGCCACGGCACGTATGGCGGAATCAAGGAGGTCTATCCGGTCCGGGAACGTATCCCTCAATATCCCGGATATCCTTACCGTAAGGTCTATCCTGGGGTGCTTAAGGTCCCCGGCATCTATCACCCGGAAGGAGCTCACGTGCCCGTTCGGGCTCCAGACGGGTTCCGTTCCTATGAGGGACATCATCTCCGCCAGCATCTCGCCGTCGGCGGCCATGACATCACTGGTCATCCACTGGAATGCCACTGACTCCGGCATGCGCCCTTCCTCCTCCGAGAATTTATCAAGAAGGGCTTCCGCCAATCTCCCGCCGACCCTCCAGGAGGCCGTGGTGGGCACTCTCTTCGGATCCAACGCATGGAAGTTCCTGCCCGTCGGCAGCACATCGTCCCTCCCCCGCGTCATGTATCCTGACGGGCCGGGAGGTGTGTATCCTCCGGCCAGGGCGTTCTCGAGAGCACCGAGCTCGTCGGATTCCTCTATGCGGTCCGATATGTCCCTGATCCTGACCGCCGGGGCGTCGAGCCTGTTCCCCGCCTCGAGACCCAGTTCCTCCCCGATCTCCTCGGGGGTCCTCCCTTCCAGGATCATCTCTATGATTTCGTCCCCGAGCCCGTCGACCCATTCTGCGGCGGCACCGTTGCCGGTCTTCGTCTTCTCGCAGAATCCCGAGGGGTCGGTGAGGAGGGTCTCATAATCTATGCCCATGAGGTCGGCCACGGCACGCCGGGGCGACGAGGCCTTGTCATCCCTGTCGTATCTCAGGATGGAGGATATCAGATCCTTCCGGTCCTTGCCTTCCGGGATCCTGCCGAAGACGTGCATATTCGTCTCCATGCGGGAGTTGCGAACTCCGGAAAGGAACTCGTGGCACATACGGACCATCTCATCCATCGGCGTTTCATGATCGGCATCGATGGGGAGCTTCGCCTCAGCTATCGCATCAAGGATCATATGGTGGAGGGCGTGCTGCCTGGACCGGTCGCCCTTGGCATTATCATACTGGAAGAGCAGACTGTCCAGTTTTATCATCCCGCCGTACAGTCCGGAAGCCTCTGCCGGGGCCTGCATATGGCCGATGAGGGTGGCGTAGCAGCGCCTCTTGGCAACGGTGCCCTCAGGCGGGTTATCGGTGTTGTAGACGTAGAGGGTGGAGATATCCCCGTTGCAGATGTCCGGGAAGCATTCCTCTGACATGCCTGTGCCCTTGCCGGGCAGGAACTCCGCTGTGCCGTGAGTGCCCACGTGTATCAGCGCATCAGCTTCGAACACGTCTCTGAAGAAATGATACGCGGCCAGGTATTGATGGGGCGGAGGGCACAGGGGATCGTGCAGGATCTTGCAGACGGTGCCGTCGCATTTCGGGCCGAAGCAGCCTCTTTTAGGCTGGACAGCGACTATAGCGTTGCCGAATCTGAGGCCGGATATTATGATATTGCCGTCTATCACCATCGATTCCCCGGGCGGCTCTCCCCACGTGGATATCATCTTCTCCCTGGCACTTTCCGGCAGAGTGTTGAAATAGGATATGTACTCGGATGCGGGCATCAGATACGCCGCACCGCCGCACCGAAGGATCTCCTCCTTCGGCGTCCATCTGAACTCGGACATGGCCTTCTTACTCAGGAACAGATCCCGGAGCTCTTCCGGGCCCGCAGGGCATTCAACAGAGAGACCCAGATC
>JAAYKC010000159.1 GCA_012522645.1 Thermoplasmatales archaeon | reverse complement strand
TATCGGTTGAGGAACGTAAAGTAATGTGCTTCACCGGTCGTCAGGGGAATGGTAATAAATCAAGCGGCGATGTGATGGTAACTATTCTCCTGACCTCTGGTGGTAAAAATTAGCCCGGCCCTAACATCTTTATTGCGATGGAAGGATTTTCAGTATACCATTAGTCTAACAGATAATAAGCATCTGAGGATTACAATATGCGCCGTTCGATGACATTTTATTTCCTTCTTCTGCTATCTACACTTTTACTTTTTACAGGAACCTCCTGTGAACAAGAGGTTGTTGAATTCCGGGAAGTTATATATTCGAAAGGAGATGATACCCAAATCACAGGGGAAGTTCCAGTAGAACCAACGACATATAAGATTGGGGATACGGTAACAATTGCGGGAAATTCAGGTAATTTATCAAAGCCAGGACACCATTTCGTTGGATGGAATACACAACAAGATGGTAGTGGGCAAACCTATTATTATGGGGAGATTTTCACACTTTCCCGATCACCATTTAATGACTTATCCCCCTTAGTGCTATATCCAGTTTGGCACTATAGTGGATATTTCAAAATTAACTTTCATGCTAACGGTGCGGATTCTGGGGCAGTACCTACGGATAATTTCACCTATCAGATAGGAACGACAACTACACTTCCCGATAACACAGGATCTATGACGAAGGAAGGATTTGTTTTCAAGGGTTGGACTACTACAAGTGATGGTGACGGCGCATATTACCCTGCAGGTGCTCAATATACGATTCCCAACACTACTACTGATATTAATCTGTATGCGGTCTGGGCGGAACCGAGGCAATTCCGTTATGATACCAACGGAGCGGATAGTAGCATCTTGCCGACTGATTCGATAACCTTCACAATGTTTGATGAGATTGACATTCGCGGGTCTTCAGCAGAAATCTCAAGAGAAGGGTATAATTTCCACAGCTGGAATACTGAGCCAGACGGAAGTGGAACGACAATACTTCCTGGAGAAAATCAAACCCTCCCCGACCAAGATCTGGTTCTTTATGCACAATGGCAGAGAATCTACTACACGATTTCATATGATTCTGTCTATGGCTCTGAAATCTCGTCACAAACAGTTGCTCATGGAGATTATGTCCCGGTACCAGAAAATCCCACCAGACAATACTACACATTCGCGGGATGGTATTGGGATAGAAATTATACAATCCCATGGGAATTCTATAATTGGATTACAGTCAGTTCATTCACCTTGTATGCAAAATGGGAGTCAAACTATCCCGCGTCTTTCGCAGGAGGCTCTGGAACACAGTATGACCCATATCTAGTGTCAAATGCTGCGCAGTTATATGCAGTGAGATATTATCCTGATAAGCATTTTGTTCAAACTGCCAATATCGATCTTTCCGAATTCTGGGTTGGAAAAGGTTGGGAACCTCTCGGTGAAACCAACGGAGATGGATATGCTGATAAAGCACCTTTTTCAGGCTCATTTAATGGTAATGGCTATACCATCTCCAACCTTTATGTAAATAGACCTGGAAAGGGACGTACGGGGTTATTCGGATATGTAAATCTGGCAAGTGGCAATTCGATCAATGACGTAGATTTATATGATGCGGTTGTTGTAGGAAGTGTTTCGGCGGGCAGTCTAATCGGGGAAATCGTTAGTGGGAATGTTATTGGATGCACTGTTAGTTTTGCAGATGTGAGGGG
>JAAYKC010000113.1 GCA_012522645.1 Thermoplasmatales archaeon | reverse complement strand
TCCCTGGCCCTCGCCCTGTTCTCCTTGTAATCCCTGCCGACCTCCGCAAGTTCCCTGGACAGGCCTTCCGCGTCTTTGAGCTTGGCGAAGAGCTCCGCAACCTTCCCCGGGTCGCCGCCGTAGCGCTCTATGACGGGGATGTGCCTGTCGGCGAATCTGCCGTACTCCCTGATGCGCTTCGTCTGCTCCTTGAGAATCTTCGCCCCGTCCCCGGATATGCGGCCTTCGGCCACCTGTCTGAGGAGGCGTGTCTTCTCTATCGCCGTATCCACGCTCCTCAGGGCCCGGGGGACCTTCCTGAACCTTGTCCGGGGGTTGATGAGCATGGGCAGTATCGATTCCATGAATTGCTTTTTGGCTCTGGAACGCCGTAGTAGCGGCGCCTTCTTCGCCGCATTCCACCTGGAACCTATATCGTTCTCTTTGTTGAATTCGATCATGTACGGCTTCCAGTAGATCTTGGATGCCGCGAAGCCTGCCGCGGCCTCGTCCGATATGTCCCTTATGAAGAGCAGGTCCTCCATCCTGCGGTCCACGGCCGACAGGTCGCCGGAGTAGCCTGAGGCGACGATGGCGTTCCTAGCCGTATCGATGCGCATAACGGACTCAGTGATCATCTCACTGAAACGGAAGGCGCTCTCGGTGGCCATGCGGGTCATCTCCTTCATGAGGGAATCCGACCTCTCGACGGCCTCGGCCAGCTCCGAGGCTATCCACGGTATGTCCCTGATGCGGCCGTTCATTATCATCCCCGCGTCCGCGGAACGCATATCCTCCATCAGGGCGATTAGACCTTCCGCGTCCCGTATATCGATGGGTATCCCCAAGGATTCGGCCTCGGAGTTCATGGCTATAAGGCTCCTGCTGTTGTTCGCAAGCCTTCTCAATACCGTCCCTGCCTCGGATGTCAGGGAAAGGGACGTATCCGTGCACCCGATCAAAGAGAAAGGATATGCGGGGCATCCTGCCAGGTTCCTCCTGCTGCGTTCCATGCGCCCCACGGTCGCCATCCATTTCTTGAGGTCCTCGGGCCCCGCCTCGAACAGCAGGCTCGGGTCCAGCTCTATATCGTACAGAGAGACGTCCCGGTATGATTCGTATCTCTCTATCGCTTCCGCTATGCTCAGGCCAGAGGGCTGCTTGGCATACAGCGCTGCGACATAGCGGTCCAGCTCCTCCCGGGCGCTCTCTATCTGCGCCGTCTTGGCCGCCTGTTCCTCCGGGTCCACGGTCCTTCTGCGCTCAAGGGCCCTGCTGAGCTGATCGAGGACTTTTCTCTTCTCGGTCTTGTTGGAATGCATCTCCAGGCAGTGGTTGTCTATTCCTATCTCTTGCAAGCGCCTTTGAACCACCTCCAGGGCTGCCATCTTCTCGGCGACGAACAGCACTGTTTTCCCGTTGTGCAAAGCGTTGGATATTATGTTGGTGATCGTCTGGGACTTTCCCGTCCCCGGCGGCCCGTGGAGCACGAAGGACTGCCCGTCCCCGGATGCCCTGACGGCCCTTACCTGAGAAGCGTCCGCCGGGACCGTAAGGCACAGACCGGACGGGTCTGCGCTGTCATCTATCTCCCTGGCATCCCAGGACAGCCTGGAGCGTACGAGGCTGTTCACGATCTTATTATCGCAGATCGCATCGCCCATCGCCCTGAGGTCATTCCACATCACGAACTGGTCAAAGGAGAATATCCCTACGGAGACGGAGTCCACCACGTCCCATCCCCGCCTTCCCCTAACGGATTCTCTGACGGAGCGCATGATGCGCTTCATGTCAGGCACCTCGTCGGACACCATATCGTAAACGCGGTCGATGTCTATGCCGTGCTCCGTTCTGAGCTTCTCCCCTATGGTGACGTTGAAGACGACGTCCTCGTCCCTTCTGCTCAAGAGGTATCCTTTCGATACCTTCCTTTCAATGGAAACGGGAATCAGTACAAGGGGCGCATAATGCGCCGTATCCCCGTCGATCCATTTCAAAGCGCCCACGGCAAGGAACAGGGAGTTGGCCCCGTCCTCCTCCATGGCCTTCTTAGATGTTCTGTAAAGGAATGTGATCGCCCTCTCCAGCTCCTTATCCGGAACGGGCGCGATGATCTCCCCCCTGCCCAGGGACTCCCTGACCGCGCCGGCGGCGTTCTCCGTGTATCTGGAGGATTCGAAGGGCATCCTCTCGAATAGGTCCTCTCCGCTCCATCCCCCCGGTTTCCCGCGGAATGTCATCTCACCTTTCCCGATCTTACTTAAAAATGCCGCGGTATCGTCGAGCATCAGAGGCAGCACCCTCTGGGTCCTCCTCAAGCTGATGAGATTGTTCCTTACAGATATGTCGAGCAGCTTCCTCTCCCACTGCTCCCTTTTGCTGTATGTTCTGCAGATGCTCTGCTCCTCAAGCAGGAATGTATGATCGTCAGCCTCCCATCTTCCGCCGATGAAGACCCTGGGAGGCATTGGCCCCACGGTCTCTCTGGACCTCATGACGTCCACCGCATAACGGAACTCCTTTGGCACCTCCGCGGTCAACCCCGTCAAGCATTCGGTGCCATAGAGTGAGAATGGATCGAAAAGCATGACCGCCCCCTTTTCTACGGCAGCTGTGATGACCTGTTCGTCATATACGACCGCATCCGGGAATCTGTCCTCTGTGACCCAGACACCCAAATGTGTCCCTCCTTCAGTGAAGATGGGCACGGGATCGAGACCTGCGGACTCCAGTGCGGATGCGAACAGCGTCATCATCTCGGCCGGTGTGGCCTCTCCTTCGGTTTCGATCTCGGCGGCGGTCCTGATTCTCTGCCCTCCGTTCTGCCGGTCCCCTTCCGGCTCTGTCGGCCTTATCTCCCGGTCACGTATCGCCGTGTGGATCGCCGATATGACATCTTTGTTACGCTCCTCTTCCCCGTATCCGTAGGAAATGCCTTTTCCTCCATTTTCGCGGAGCCTGCCGGAAGCTTCGGAGAGGATCCCGCACACAGTGCTGCTGTCTGGGTCGATGAATGCGGATATCAGCACCGCATTATCGTGGCCAGGCCACATATTGTAGGGGAGAACGGTGACCGGATGGTCCCGGGTCGAGACCTTGATGCCGTCCGCATATGTCTCCACCCTTACGAAGCCCTCTGATTCCTCTGTGTTATTGGCAAGAAGATCCTCGTTCAGGGAAACGGCATCATTGTCGGCATCGACGACCTCCCCCGGTCTGACGTTCGTGAATATATACTCGGTATCCCGGAGGAACGGCGGCTCCGATCTGACCGTTATCCTGAGCTCCTCTATTACCGCGCTGCCCGGATTCCTTGCGGATACGGAATTGACTATCCTTGCGGAGCTGTGGCACATTGCGTAACCTACGCTCACGTTGATATCCGCGTTTGCCTCTATGACGCTAATGCTATTCCCCCCTGACCTCTTTTGGACCCGGACTCCATCCCGAGAGCCCCTTCGCGGGTCCGCGCAGCATCCCATTCGCTACGTTATTCGTTATGCATTTTTCGTATATTACCATAGCGGGCTCTTTCGGGAAGGCTTAGAATCCATGTGCCAAGGCCAGTATTCCTGAGCTCGCCTATCGATGTGCCAGATGCCTGAAGCTCTCTGCTGTGCGGAAAAACCTTAAAGGAGGTTTGCCCATGAACGGCAGTGCGCTACGAGAAGACCGAAATGGCCGCGTTCCTCGGGCGTCCTATCAGATTCATGACCGTGGTCTCCCTCGATGGAAGAGGGATAGTCTGCCATGTGGAGAACAGCGGGAGGCGCCTGGAGATACTGACGGCATTCGGATTGCTCGATGGGAGTTCCCCGACCAGGGATCAGATCGTGAACGAATCCATCAGACTGTACTTCATGCAGATCTACAACAGATACTCGGAGAGGGCGGATGCCAACGATTACTTGCTGAGGATGATGGAAGAGGTGGGGCAGTGATCGCGACCGCCCCGTATTGTGGGAGGACGGGATGCTGCCGGAGAGGAACAGGTATAGATTGCCGAGGGATTCACATCATTTATATCTCTATAAATCGCGAGTTCTGGGCAATTTTTGGTTCCCGCTTCCGTATGCTCCAAGTCATTTCGCGCGTGTCAATTGTAATTCTGAATTACAAATAATGTGAGTTTGTAATCATAAATTACAATTAGCAAATTTGAATAGGTGAAAATATTGATTTTGTAAGATATGTATATATACAAATGACAGCTTTTTCATAAATCATGGAAATTAACCCCGATACATTAGCTAGAAACATAAAACTCCTCAGAGAAAAAATGGGGAAAAACCAAGAGCAATTCGCGGCAGATCTCGGTGTTGCACGCCCGACGATCTCCAATTGGGAAAAGGGGAAAGTCCTTCCTACAACTGAACAAATTTTAAAGCTGGTTTCGACCTACTCAATCAGCATTGATGACCTTGTTGGTCTCAACCTATCATCTGAGATTTGGGCTGTTCCCGACACATCCTCTTTGATTACTCGCCCCCGTCTGATAAACGAGCTGAGCAGGAAGTTCAGTTATGTCGCAATTCCAAAGACCGTAATCAATGAATTGAATCATCTGAAGGATCAGAAAAGACACTATGTTTCCGACAGAGCGAGATTGGCGATGAATTCAATCAAAAACGAACGGGAAAAAGAGAACTCTAATGTCAGTGTTTATGAAGAGGTTAGCAACAAAGAGGTCAACGATGATCGCATCATAGATATAGCCAGAGATTTGGCGAGGAAACATACGAACGCGCGTTTCTATGTCATCAACCGTGATGTCTATTTCTCTCTTCAAAAGGATGAACCGGGCATAATCTTCCTTTCCATGGTTGAATACGATAAGATGTTCGGCGACAAAAATGCCACCTACGATTATGATCGTTCGTTGAACTTCTACAATGCAGTCAGGAGCAAATCTGTTGAAAAGGCGATGAAGGAGTACTCCAAGGGAGGGGTCGATCCCAATCAGTTGGGCGCGGAAAAAGGCTTGACTCCGCTTATTCAGGCGGTGCGCAACAGCGATTATGCGATGGTAGATTATCTTCTTTCACTCCCGGATGTTGATCTGAATAAGGTAGATGAAAGCAAGTACTGTCTGCCGCCAGTGAGCCATGCCATTCAGATGGATAATCTGAAGATGGCTCAAAAACTGGTGAATGCGGGCTGTGATGTCAATTGCGGGAGCTCCGGAAAGAACTTCGGGAACACCCCCCTGATGATAGCGGCCTGGCATGGAAGGGACGACTTTGTCGGACTTTTCGTTGAGTCTGGGGCCTGCCTTAATCAGCAAGATTCCAATGGATTCACGCCATTAATCAAGGCCTGCATAAAGGGGCATCACACCACTGCAAAAATCCTGTTATCCAACAGCAAGACTGACATTGATATTCGTGACCGGGAAGGGAAAACCGCCCTGGATTGGGCATATTCCTCAGACAACCTGGAACTCAAAGACTTGTTCAAGGGAAGCGCATGATTGATCGCTGCTGCATATCCATAACCGAAAAATGCAACCTTCGTTGCAAATACTGCCACTTCACGTCAGAGGGGAGACGTTCCAGAGACGTCACGGATGATGAAATCCGCGCCATTGTTTCCTCCATCAGACAATACGTTACCTGTCATAACACGGAATTCAAAGTTGGAATAGTCGGTGGCGGAGAGCCGCTGATCCGTTTTCAGATGCTAAAATATCTGGTAGAACAGCTCGAAGTCGTACCAAACGTCAGGCTGTATACCATTTCCAACGGAGTCGATGTGGATGATACAAAACTAAGATTCATGTGGGAACACAAAGAATCTCTGGAATATTGTATCTCACTAGACGGCGGAGAAAAGATCCACGATAGCAACCGCATAGATATGGCGGGCAGAGGTACATTTGCCAAAGTCATGGAAACTGTTCGGAAATACGAGGATCTTTTCGGACACAAACCCTCGGTGAACTGCACAGTTACACCCCAATTGTTGTCAGAAAAAGAAGAAACAATATCATTCTTTGCTGACAACGGGTTCAAAAAGGTAACCTTTTCAAAATTATTCGATTCCGAAGATAAGATCCTTTCAAAAGACTTTGACACTCTGCTGGATGAAGCTTCCAGAACCATGGAAATCAGACAACTGAGAAAAAAGAAGTCTTACGATTGCACCCAATACGGAGCACTCTGTGGGGTAGGACGGACGAATGTGTACTATGCGTCAGGATTTGTATATCCTTGTGCCAGATTCGCCGGAATGAAAGACTACTGCATCGGCTCCGCTACCGATTCTTTGGAATCAATCGAGGCCAACCTCAGAAGGATTACACCTTGTGAAGACGGCCTTTGCTATTACGACCAACACTTTGTAAAAGGAGGGATTCAATGAAATTCGTAATTTACGGGCTCCCATGTGCGGGAAAGGACTATCTCCTATCAATGATGCCTTTTATTCAACACATCAAAGGCTCCGCATGGTTAAACGCACAATGCAACAACAAATTCAGAGAATTGTCCAGCGAAGAACAGAACGATCTCCGCAGACAATTCATAAAACACATCAACAGCATCGAAACCGAGAATGTAATCGTGGACGGCCATTACGCTTTCCCGGAT
>JAAYKC010000112.1 GCA_012522645.1 Thermoplasmatales archaeon | reverse complement strand
TGGCAACCCGTACCATCGAGGACGAGAGGGACAGGAAGATAACAGCCATGACGACATCGTTCATGCCCTGTTCCGCGAAGCTTCCCGTGATAGCCCTGATAGCAGGTTCCCTCTTCGGGGAATCCGGACTGGTGGCTGTGTCCATCTACTTCATAGGCATACTCTCCATATTGGTATCCGGAGTCGTGCTGAAGAAGATCAGGGGCGTCTTCGGGAAGCCGTCCCCCTTTGTCATGGAGCTCCCGGATTACCATGTGCCGGATGCCAGGAACGTCGTCCTGAGCATGGGTGACAGGACCTGGCACTTCGTCAAGAAGGCCGGAACGATAATCGTCGTGGCCAGCGGTCTGATATGGTTCATGTCGTCGTACAGCTGGAGCCTCACCCCCGTCGATGCGGCGGAGCTCTCTATACTGGCATCCATCGGTAATGCCCTGAGCCCGATATTCGCCCCGCTGGGGTGGGGAGACTGGCGGGCCATAGCCGGGACACTCACGGGATTGGTGGCCAAGGAGAACATCATCGCCACCTTCGGGATCCTCTTCGGGATGGAAGGGGTCAACCTGGATACAGGAGTGGAGATCTGGGACTATCTGGCCACCATATTGACGCCTTTGGCGGGATACTCATTCCTGCTGTTCAACATGCTGTGCGCCCCGTGCTTCGCAGCGATAGGCGCCATGCGCAGGGAGCTGGGATCCTGGAAGCTGACGTCCCTGGCCGTGGTGTATCAGACTCTGTTCGCATACACGATCTCATTCGCCGTGTACCAGTTCGGTATGGCCGTAACGGGACAGGCGTCCCTGTGGATAGTGCCGGCCGTGATCATGGTCGCTTTCCTGGCATATCTGTTCCTCAGGAATCCGAAGCATGAGGGTGACGAGATCTCTGCGGAGGCGGTGTGATGTCGACGGCGACCATCCTGGTCCTGGCAGTCGTACTGCTGGTCCTGGCTCTTGCGAGCATCGGAACATACAGGAGCTATAAGAAAGGGGGCTGCTGCGGCAATTGCGCGAACTGCAGCGGCTGCAGCACGAAACCGGTCGATATCAAAGAAGAGGACGACAGGGATCCCTGAAATCCCTTTCCCAAACATCTTACACAATTTCATTTTTCAAAGACGGGGATATCTCTTTATCTCGAATGGACATACAATCTTATGCTCGTACTCGTGTCGGAGGGTTCAGAATGAAGGGCCCGCAGTCTTTTGATAACGAGAAGTACATAAGCCTCCAATCGGAGCGCATCCGGGAACGCATATCGAAGTTCGGCGGGAAGCTGTATCTTGAATTCGGCGGGAAGATCTTCGACGATAATCATGCCGCAAGGGTCCTGCCCGGATTCTGCCCGGATTCGAAGATCCGTATGCTGGATTCCATGAAGGACCATGTGGAGGTCGTTCTGGTCATCAGTGCATTCGACATAGAGAAGAACAGGACCCGCAGCGACATAGGGATAACGTACGGCATGGACGTCCTGCGCCTGACGGATTCCTTCAGGGAGAGAGGTTTCTTCGTAGGGAGTGTCGTCATAACCCACTATTCCGGCCAGCCCTCTGCGGATGCGCTCTGCAGCATACTGAAGGCCTCCGGCATGAGATATTACAAACATTACATGATAGCAGGCTATCCGTCCAATATCCCGGCCGTGGTCAGCGATGACGGCTTCGGGAAGAATGATTACGTGGAGACGGAGAGGCCCCTCGTGGTGGTCACGGCCCCCGGCCCGGGCAGCGGGAAGATGGCGGTATGCCTTTCGCAGCTCTACAATGATAACAAACGAGGCATAAAATCGGGATATGCCAAGTTCGAGACGTTCCCTGTGTGGAATCTGCCTCTGAAGCATCCGGTGAACCTTGCGTATGAGGCGGCCACCGCCGACCTGAACGACCTGAATATGATAGACCCGTTCCATCTGGAGGCGTACGGGGAGACAGCAGTGAGCTACAACCGCGATACTGAGATATTCCCTGTACTGCAGGCCATGTTCGAGCACATATTCGGCGAATCGCCTTACAGGTCCCCGACAGACATGGGGGTGAATATGACGGGGAAGTGCATATCCGACGAGAGCGCGGTCATCGAGGCGGCCAAGGCCGAGATCGTGCGCCGTTACTTCTGGACCCTGTGCGATGTGAAGAAAGGGATCGTGTCCGAAGAGTCAGCGATCAAATTGGAGCTCCTTCTGAAACAGGCCGGCACCAGGCCCGAGGACAGGAAAGTGGTGAATGCGGTCCGTGAGCACCCTGAAATGGGGATCAAGCCCATATCGGCGATAGAGCTCCCGAACGGGAAGGTGGTGACAGGCAAGGAATCCTCCATGATGGTGGCATCCTCTGCCATGATGCTCAACGCCGTCAAGGAACTGGCCGATATAGAGGATAATGTGCATCTGCTCTCCCCGTACGTCCTGGAACCTGTCCAGAAGCTGAAGGTCAATTATCTGAGGGAGGACAGCCCGATTCTGCATCTTGACGAGACCCTGATCTCCCTCTCGGTATGCGCGATCACGAACCCCATGGCCGAGAAGGTGCTTCAGCAGCTTCCGAAACTGAGAGGGTGCGAGTTCCATTCATCCGTGATCCTGGAATCCAGGGACGAGTCCATACTGAGGAGTCTGGGAGTCAATATGACCTCCGAGCCCAAGTTCAGAACCAAGAGCCTGTATCAGGAAGGCTACTGACTCACGTAGTGTGATCTGAGAACGGCGATCTCCCCGGCGTATCCGGGAAGCTCGTTCGGCGTCTCCAGATAGAACGGCAGAGTTCTAAGGCGCGGCTCATTGATTATGCGGATCATCGCCTCCAGGCCGAGATTGACCTCCCCGATCCTGGAATGCCTGTCCTTATTCGATCCGATGCTGTTCATGCTGTCGTTTATGTGCACGGCCTTCAGCCTGTCGAGGCCGATTATATCGTCGAATTCGTCAAGGACGCCGCCGAGATCGTTCACCACGTCGTAACCCGCATCGAATACGTGGCACGTATCCAGGCAGACCCCTATGCTGTCCTGCATACGGGAACCGTCGATGATCCTGCTGATCTCCCCGAAGTTCCTGCCTATCTCAGAGCCCTTCCCCGCCATGGTCTCCAGCAGGACGGTTGTGCTGTGGTCCTCATCCATTACGGAATCGAGCATGCTTATGACAAGCTTAATTCCCTCATCCACACCCTGTCCCACATGACTGCCGGGATGCAGGTTGTAGCAATTCCCGGGAGTGAACTCCATGCGCTTCAGATCATCGGTCATGGCCTCTGCCGCGAATCTTCTCACTCCGGGGTCGGCAGATGCTCCGTTCAAAGTGTAAGGTGCATGTGCCAGCAGGTGTTTTATATCATTCTCTTCTGAGAATTCCAGGAAGCTGCGCACATCCTCCGGGTCGATGGCCTTGGCGCTTCCGCCCCGGGGATTCCTGGTGAAGAACTGGAATGTATTGGCACCTATGGATACGGCGGTCCTGCCCATATCCAAGAATCCTTTCGCTACCGACAGATGGCAGCCTATTCTGAACATGCTGACGTCATGAAGGTGGTCCCTTAAAACATAGCGCAGGCACCAGCATGATTGTAATCAGAGGCAGGTCCTACGTACGATGATCGGACCAAAGCATCCGGATCCATTATCTGGCACATGCGGACAGACCGTTCAGGGATCGTGCGGGGGTTCACTGTCCTGCGAACTTCGGCTTGCCTACGGCTGTGATATGCAGATAGGTCTCCACCAGCACGCCGCTGTTCTTGTTCCCGCCGAGCCATTGGTCCTCCCTTCTTACGGTCACTGACGGATTCACCGCCCCGTATCCTTTCGCGATCCTCAGTACCTCGACGGAGCCGTACTTCTCGGCATATTCCAAGGCATGGCTGAGGCTCGTGAATTCCTTCTTGTCAAAGGGAGCGATCATCATGGAACGCGGGTCCTCTGCCTCAGTCCTGTCGTCCATGGGCTTCACCACGATGGTCATCGACTCGACTATGCTGCCCTTCACGGCGACGATCGCATTGCCTACATCAGAATCCTCCAGAAGCAATAATTCAGCATCGAATTTCTTGGCCATTTCCGGGAAGTAGGCGTTCACGGGAGCGCCTATCCCTATGATGGGCTTGTTGAATCTCATGAAGCAGCCGTAGTCCTTGCCGAACTTCCCCGATATGGACTTGCTCATGAAGTCCGTATCCGCCATCGTCGGGCACTCCATTCCCGTCTCCTCTATGACCAGGTCCTTCACCAGGGCCTCTGCCAGCCTGTCCACGAACCTGCTCTTGGCCTGTGCCAGGAAATCCTCTGTTCTGAGGTTCATGATGAATGACATGTATTTCGCGCCCATCTTCGAGGCCTCAACGTCATACTCCCGGTATGTCCCGTCGGCATGGAGTATGTCCGTGGGCGTGAACCCTATGCGCTGTATGACCCCCGCCTTCTCCATCCTGGCTATTTTGAACGACAGAGGATGTATCCCCGTCATTCTGGAGACCTCCGGGATGGACAGGGGCTCATCATGTATCAGCTCGAAGAATTTGCAGTCCTTCTCGCCCATGAAGTCCGTCACGGGGGGCCCTCTGGGTATGAAGAATTCGCTCTCGTAGATTATGCCTTCATACGTATGGGCGTTCCTGGGTCTTTCTCTGGAGTCCTTCTCTATCGCTGATAATTTCTCTCTGATGCAGGGCCATTGAGAGGATGCTATGCACAAGGGGATCGCCCTTTTGGGGCCGATATAGATCCGCCTGTTGTTGGTAACGATCCTGCTGTCCCCGCCCAGCCCCGTGGTGGCTATGTTGGCCGCCAGCACCTTCGTCCTCTTGCCCCCTATCATGGCGCCCTCCGATTCCAGACGCGGCTGTCCGTTCCTGAGGACGCCTATGTCGGTGGTGGTCCCGCCCATATCTATCACTATCGCGTCATCCCTTCCGGAGAGGGTCTTCGCGCCTATCAGGCTGGCAGCCGGTCCGGAGATTATCGTTTCAATGGGGCGGTCAAGTGCCAGTGATTCAGTCATGAGGGACCCGTCACCTTTCACGACCATCAGCGGGGCATCTATGCCCGCATTGGCGAGGGACCTCTTGACCGAGGTTATCAGTTCCCTGATCAGAGGGAGCAGGCGGGCGTTCATCACCGCCGTCACGGCCCTTTCCTCGAATCCGAGGTTCGAGGACAGCTCATGACCGCAGACGACAGGGATGCCCAGTATCTCGTCGGACATGGCCTTCACCCTCTTCTCATGATGCGGATTCCTCACGCTCAGATATCCGGAGACCGCGAGACTGTCTATCTTCCCTTTGGCGGATTTCAGGAACTCTCTGATCTTCCCTTCCTCTACGGCCTCGGTCTCTCCGCCGTAGAGGTTGAATCTGCCTTTGCTGCTGCAGTACATCTCCACTGATACGGATCTGCTGTACTCCAGGCCCATGCTGACAAGACCCACTCTGCCGCCGCGCCCCTCCACCACGGAGTTCGTTGCCAGCGTTGATGACATGGATACCATGGCCACCTGCTTCAGGAGATCAGGGTCCAATTTGTGAATGGAGGAATCTATGCCGACGGACAGGTCGTCGTATGTCGTGAGGGATTTGGCCTTTTGGAGGATCTTCCCTGTGTCGAAATCCAGTATGATCGCGTCAGTGTATGTTCCTCCGGTGTCAAAACCCAGGCCGAGACTCATAACAGGGGGAACTGCAGTCGGATATATGAAATACCTTTGCCGACAGCCCGGGTGAAAGTCAGGACCGATCCTGATGGAAGGGATGCAGGCGGAGTCTGTGACGGAAGGTCATCCGAGGAGGACGTCCGGTCACTTCAGATCCTTGACGGATATGATGTGCCAGCCGAACTCGGTCCTCACGGGGCCGATCACGGAGCCCTTCTTGGCCGCGAAGACGGCGTCCTCGAACTCCTTCACCATCTGACCTTTGGAGAACCATCCGAGGTCTCCCCCTTTGTTCTTCGAAGGGCATTTTGAGAATCTCTTCGCCAGCTCGGCGAAGTCCTCTCCCTTGTTGATCCTTTCCATTATCTTCCCTGCGTCCTTCTCGGAACCGACCAATATGTGCGCGGCGTACGCTTTGGCTGCCATGCAGGGGCTATGTAAGAGGTCATTTATATCCTGAACGCAGGGTCATATCCTGCGGCCGGTCTTCTCCAGGAACCTGTCCAGCTTCCTGCGTTCTGACCGCAGGTAAGCCTTCTTCACAGGAGGCAGTACCGTGAACAGGACCAGGGCGAACCGGAAGAGCCTGCTGGGGAAGACCTTCCTCCTCTTCTTCTCGATGCCCTCTATCATCTTCCGGGCCACAAGGTCCGGTTCCTGCATCGGGTACGGCCTCTCGAATTCCGTGTCCGAGGCCGATCTGAAAAAGCCCGTGTTCACCGCGACAGGATAGAGCGAGGTGATCTGAACGTTGCCGGGCCTCTCAAGATGAAGTGACTCCTGGAAACCGTTCAGGGCGAACTTCGTCGATCCGTACAGGGTGTATCCGGGCATGCCCATGATGCCCATGCCGGAGCAGGTAATGGCGAATACCCCTTCCCGTCCGTCGAGACGGCGGACGAATCTCTGATACGAGTAGATGGGGGACACAGCATTCGTATCGAATATCCTGCTCACCCTGTCCCAGTCCTCGTAATCCATTATCTCGTAATAGGCGAATCCGGCGTTGGCGATGAACACATCCACATCCCCCAGGGATTCCTGTGCCCTGTTGAAAAGGGAGTCCACCCCTTCCTTGGAGGAGATATCGCAGATGAAAGGTATCACGTTCCCATTGCTCAGCGCTTCCACGGCATCGGTTCTCAGATCCGCGGCGAGCACTTTATTCTCTCTGGAAAGCAACAACAGCATCTCGAACCCTATGCCGCTGTTGGCACCAGTGAGGATGATGTTCTTCCCTGTCAGATCCATGGCATACCTCATAGAACATTTCGTATTTAGCGGGATTCTTTGAGAACCGGGTTGACATAACGTTCTCTGCGCGTGAGCCTTCCCCTCTCTATGGCCCAGGACGGGCATCTGTGGAGGCACGCGAGGCACAGGTCGCAGCGGTCCTTGACCCAGACGGCTCTGCCGTCCTTTATCTCTATGGCGTCCACAGGGCAGATGCCGGCACATATGCCGCACCCTGTGCACCTGTCATTCAGTTTGAATTTCGACGTCTTCCTTCCTCTGACGAAGTATCCGCGTGCGACCCGGGTCATGAACCTCAGGCCCACGTTCCGGTTGTGGTTTCCTTTGCTCTTCTGTTCGATGGCGGAGACGATCCCGTCCGCTTCCGCATCCACGCCGGACAGCATCTCATCTATGGCGCGCTGAGGGGGAACGCGGAACAGCGGGGTGTAATTCTCAGGCATCTTCACCGAGAACACGTAATCCAGATCCAATCCTCTTGCCGAGAGCAGCTTCTCCGCTTCAAAGTCCGCTTTGCTGGTGAACGTCCCGCAGACCAGCACCAGGAAGATCTCCGGGTCCCCGTTCCCGAAGGAGATGCGGGACAGGAGGTCCACTACGGTCATGGGGAGGCCGTAGAAATGCACAGGGCACACGATCCCGACGATCCCGTCATGTTCCAGTACGCAGTCCCCTCTCACGATGTCGGCAGCGGACAGCATATCCCCTCCCAGCCTTTCGCGGAGGGATGAGGCCACCTGCAGGCTGTTGCCCGTGCCTGTGTAGTAGATTATCACGTCTTGTGAATGCAAGGCATACGATAAACGGTTTACCCACAATATATTCATTGAACGGACACGTTGACGTTCCACATGACAGTCCTCACGTCGGTGAACCCGGCCACACTGAAGGAATCCGGGTCCGTGGAGACCACGGACCCGGCGGACATCCCGCGCATAATCGGAAGGAGCAGAGCAGCCCAGGAGAGATGGGCCAGGGTCCCGCCCAAGGAAAGGGCCGCTCTCCTGAAGAAGCTGAGGATGCTGATGACCCGGGAGGCGGACCGCGTGGCGGAGACCGTCCACAAGGACACGGGAAAGCCCAGGGCCGAGTGCTACAACACGGAATTGCTGACATCCGTGGTGTCAGCGGCGTATCATGAGGGACTTGTCAGGAAATTCAGGTTCAGGGAGAAGGTGGACCAGGGGCCCATGAGCCTAATGATGGGAGTTATGAGGAGGAAGTCGTACGTCGAGTACCTCCCTCTGGGCGTGGTCGCGGTCATATCCCCTTTCAATTTCCCCTTGGCGATACCGTTCACCCAGACCGCGGCAGCGGTGGCGGCGGGCAACTCCGTGATACTGAAGCCGTCCAGCGAGACGCCGCTGACAGGGCAGCTGATATCCGATCTCTTCACTGAAGCGGGTTTCCCGGAGGACCTTGTGATCGTGATACACGGTCCCGGGACCAGCAGGGAACTGGCGGCGTCCCCGGGCATTGACAGGATAGTGTTCACCGGGAGCACGGAGACGGGCAGGGACGTCATGCGCTCTGCGGCGAAGAACCTCACGCCGGTGACCCTGGAATTGGGCGGGAAGGATGCGATGATCGTATTCGATGACGCGGACCTGGAGAGGGCGGCGGATTGCGCCGTATGGGCATCCTTCGTCAATTCCGGGCAGGTATGCGTAGGGGTCAGGAGGATATACGTCCAGGAAGGCTCCTTCGACAGGTTCCTGGCACTTATGAAGGACAAGACCTCGGAGCTCAGACAGGGGAACGGCTGGGATGATACAGGCGTCTCAGTGGGGCCGATGATAAACGGGGAAGCGGTATCGAAGATGGAATCCGTGTGCGCAGGGATGATATCCGAAGGGGGGACGATCATCACCGGAGGGAAGAGGAACCCGGATCTGGAGGGCATGTTCTTCGAGCCCACGATCGTTGTCGGCGTCCCGGAGGATGCCGGGTCCGTGAAGGAGGAGATCTTCGGACCGGTGGTCTCGCTCTTCCCCTTCTCCGACGAGGAGGAGGCCGTACGTCTCGCGGACTGCACGGACTTCGCTCTTGCAGGTTCGGTATGGACCAGCGATCTTGAGAAAGGGAGGAGAGTGGCATCCGATCTGAGGTCCGGCACCATCGTGGTGAACAATGCCATATACACGTACGGCCTGCCGGCCACGCCCTGGGGCGGAAGCGGCGAGAGCGGGTTCGGCATAACGCATTCCGAGGAAGGGTTCAGGCAGATGATGCGCATGC
>JAAYKC010000015.1 GCA_012522645.1 Thermoplasmatales archaeon | reverse complement strand
TATGAAGGGTTGGTGCCGAGGCTGGGGTTCGAACCCAGGACCTTCGGATTTCCCTGGAAGAGGCCGTTGTTAGACCGGAACCCTATGAGTCCGACGCTCCACCAGGCTGAGCCACCTCGGCATTTAACTTGTTTGGGTAAGGAGTTTCCGGAGGGGCATCACTCTTCGGATTCCTCTTCCTCGGAGGTCTCCTCTTCGGATTCCTCTTCCTCGGAGGTCTCCTCTTCATCATCGGCGGCCTCAGGATCTTCCTCCGGAGGGATTTCGATGGCAGAATCCACCTCTTCCGCGAACTCGAGTATCTCGGATTTGCGGATCTCTATGCGCTTCATGGGCATGATGGTACGGCAGGCCTTGGCAAGATCCCTGGCCATGTCGCCGGAGATTATCGCTTTTATTATCTCGGAGAGGTTGTTCTCAACGCCCATCTGCATAAGGGTATCATACATTATGCCTCTCATGGCATCCTCCTGGGACGCCTGAATGCGCTTCTCCGCAATGGACATGGGTTTTATCCTGATCACGAAACCGTCCTTCGTCTTCACGTCCACGACGTGGTCGGTCTTCGTCTTCTTCCTTCTGGTCAGTCTTCTGACGTACTCGCTCGTGAGGCTGTGGCCTACGAAAACGGTCTTGGCGTCATATCCGTCCACGGAAGTGATCTTGAACTTGATCTTGATGTGCATCTTGGAAAAGTCACCCGTGAGCTCCTGCACGGTGACCTCCACCGCCCTGTCGATAAGAGTTGCGGGATCCGCTGCCGGCGTCTCGCCGATCTCGGCCTCGTTGAACATGCGGGACGCATGTATCTTGTACCACTCTTTCGCCTTCCACTTATCTTTGATCTTACGGGACGTGCCTTTCGATTTCTTAGCTGCCATCAGGACCCTCCATTGTGATACACAGCGGGATTCCGTGGCTGTATAAAATGCTTTGTTTGAGCGGTCTCCCTCCGTTCTCCTTTCCGGAGAGGATAGCCAGCAGTTTTATTTTATCCTGTTTGTAATATTAATTCCTTTGAATACAGTACCGCCTGTATTTATTGGTTACCTGCATTTTACCTTCGTGTTTTATCTCTGATTTATAAATCAATGTGCAAGTGTGACGGAGAACTGTCGGTTTCAAATGTCATTTCGATTTCTCTACCCCCACACTGTTATTTTGACCAGCTCACCGTCGTATTCGACCCTCATGTATGGATTCTGTTTCACGATGGCATATTCATCGGCGTCTTTCATGAATTCCCATTCTTCCGGGTCCACGTATTCCTTTCTCAGTGCTTCCTTCGTGGCACATTTTGCAACCGATATTGCAACGATTAGTTATCTTCAGATCGATTGATTCTGGAAAAACTGTATGGAACTCGTCATCATCGGTTATGCGTATCTTCGTCCCGTCGTTTATGTTTATCATCACATGAACGTTCCCGTTCGTGTACTGCCTCCAACCTCTGTCTGCCGGCATCAACTCATCCGTATATTGCACCATGTTTGTCTATATGGTTTTCCCCATTTTGCACCTAAAATAAAAAATATGCGCTCAAAATCTTTGGAAGATGCTGCCTTGGGTGCAAAGCCTCGTATTTTGACAAGACAGAAACACGGCGAAGTTACAGAAACAGATGAAAAATAAAATGGAAGGGGGTCATGCCCCCTTTATTGGTTTTACAGCTTCACGGGCGTGACGTGGTTGGCCACACCGAGAGCCTTGGCGTCCATGCCCATCGCAAGCCCGTAGAGCTGAGACAGGTGGAGGACAGGTATCGCATAGCCCGTGCCCTTCTGGCCGGCATCGAACTGCAGGTGGCAGAAGGGGCAGACATCCACGATGAACTCCGCTCCGGAGACCTTCATGTTCTCCAGGTTGGTGAGCGTGAATTTCGTTGCGGTCTCCGGGAATCCGGCTCTGACGCCTCCTCCGGCTCCGCAGCACATGGTCTTCTGCTTCCTCGGTACGCTCTTCGCACCGGTGGCCTCCACGAGATCATCCAGCATGTGGGGGTTCTCCGGGTCATCCAGATCCTTTATCTTGCTGGGCTTCAGGAAGTGGCATCCGTAGAAGGTTGCGATCTTGTAGTCCAGGGGCTTCGTGATCTTGGCCTTTATGGCCTCTATGCCCACCTCTTTGTACAGAACCTCGGCGAAGTGCTTGACGTTGGTCGTACCCTTGTACTCCATGCCTATCTCGGCAAGAATCTCGTTGACCTCAGCCAGGAGCTTCTTGTCATTGTTGAGCTCGTGCGCCGCATCATACAGGGAGCCGTAGCATCCGTTGCAGATGGTCAGGATCTCGAGACCCATCTTCTCTGCGATCGCAAGGTTCCTCGCAGCTGCGGCGAGCCAGGTCTTCTTGTTGAATGCTCTTATGACTCCGGGGGCGGGGCAGCAGCTCGCGTCCTCGAACTCTACGAGCTCGACACCGAGCGCCTCGAAGACCACTCTTGTGGACTTCTCAATTCCGGGATACCTGAGGGGCGCTATGCAACCCAGGAAGAATGCGTATTTCTTGTTTGATTTTGCCATCTTGAATCACCCCGTGATCTTATCGAATCCTGTGATAGTCAGTATCTTGTCCAGGTCCTGCTTTGCCTTCGGGTTGGCTAATACCGTGGGGGGTATCTCCGGGAGCCCGAGGTCCTTCCTGTCCTTCTTGACCTTGTCATTGATGGACACTGCGTGACCGTACTTGGAAAGCGCATCCGCAGTCTTCTTGTGAGCCTCGAACATGTGGCCCTCTGCAACTGCTATGTTCCTCAGTGCGATCACGATATCGACCACCGGAACACCACGGGGGCACCTCTCCTGGCATGCGTAGCACGTGGTGCACTGCCAGAGGTCCTCTCCGCCGATGGCTTCTTCTTTCAGTCCGAGCTGGGCCTGCCTCATGAGCTTCCTGGTCCTGTAAGAGGTCAGCTTACCGGACGGGCAGCTCGCAGTGCACGTACCGCACTGGAAGCACATTTTGACTTCACCGCCGCCGTAGGCAGCGATCTCGTCCATAAATTCGGTATTTGGGGATGCCATTGTTATTACCTGGGGGGTAGAATTCAAGTCCCTGTATTTAATCTGAGATGTTGACCCGAATAATGTATTATCTTTTAAGGTAATACTATTATTGGATCTGTTTGCTTTGCACCGCCCGCAATAATCTCGCTATCTGCGGCGTCTCTCTGCGGAACACCGCGTTTATGGTGTGCCTCAGGAATCTCTTGTCCGTGTCGCTCTTGATCCTCATGCCCTTGCGGATCAGAAGCATCTCGTCGACGAAGAAGCTCTTGCCCGAGGACATCAGATCCGAGAGCAGATAGGTCTCCGCATCCACCGAGTACGTCTCGCCTGTTGTGTCCAAATAGGCGTAGGCTATCCTCTGGGCACCGTACTTGTACCTGATGTAAGAGGGGCCTCTGTCCACATGCACCATATCCATGTTCCCGATCTCCGCCCATTCGAACTCCTCGGCGGTGAAGAGGAGCTCCGGATCATCAAGGACGATTATGTCCGTGAGACCCTCCTTCAAAGCGCGGAGATTGCTGGAATCATCGGTTATGATCAGATTGGCCTTTATTTTCGTCGAGGAGAGCGCCGACATAAGCAGATCCTCGGTGACAGGGGAGCAGGAGACCGTGAAAGGCCTGTCCAATCTGCATCTGAGTTTCAGGAACTCTCCGACCTCCAGGATCTTCAGGCCCTCCTCTGTCAGCTTCGTGCCGGTCGGAGTGGAGGATATGATCTTGATCCCCAGCGTTTCTTCCAGGCCGGCTATGTACCTGTGGACCACCGGCACTGAGATCCCCAGTTTATTGGCGGCGGCCGTCTTGCTCCCGGTCTTCCGGACCTCTTCCAGGATCTCGATCTGCCTGGCGGTCATATTCCGCCCGTTCACCGAGAGGTGTACGCTGGCCTTTATCTCCATGGCTCAGTATGACCTTCGGAGGTAAAACCCTTTACGGTCTCCTCCGGGGTATTTTATTAAATGACATCAGCGCCATACGGGAGTAAATGGGTGCTCTTAAGGATAAATTCAAAGAAGTTTTTACATCGACCATACCTGTCATAGCGATCGTTTTCGTCATGCAGATATTCCTCACAAAGAGCACGTACTTTGATTATCTTCTGTTCTGGGTGTTCTCGGCGATTATCCTCGCCGGGCTCACTTTCTTCCTGCACGGAGTGGACAGCGGTGTCAACCCTGTCGGCAACGCCATAGGAGCGGAGATACCCAAAAGGAAATCGAAACTGTTCATGATCCTGGTCATCTTCGCCATATCCTTCCTGGTGACAGTGGCCGAGCCCAACGTCTCCATATTCGGGAAGCAGGTCATGGACATCTATCCGTCCGTGAGCAGCAACACGATCCTGTACGGGATCGCCGCAGGGATAGCCGCGGTGCTTCTGATTGCGGCCATCAAGATCGTCTACGACCTGTCCATAAAATACATATTCCTGCTGGGATGGGGAGCCATAATCTTAGTGGCTTTCATAGCTCCCGATGCTTTCCTCGGCATAGCCTTCGACTCCGGAGGCGTTGCCACAGGACCTATGATGGTCCCTGTGCTGCTGGCTCTGAGCCTCGGCATATGCCTCGGGATGCCGGGCAGGTCTGAGATGGACAGTTTCGGCATGGTCGGGCTTGCCGCGATGGGTCCGGTCCTGGCACTTCTGCTCATCGGCATGGGCATTGATGCGGATGTGACCGGCAGCGGAAGCGGCGGAGGTGCGATAATCGTCAATCTCGGATATGTGACCAAGGAGCTCATCTCCGTTACTCAGAACATCCTGATCGCTCTCGTCCCTCTGACGATATTCTTCATGTTCTTCCAACGCAAATTCCTCACTTACACCTGGGACGCCGTGAAATCCATGGTGAAGGGTCTGACCTACACAGGCGTCGGACTGATCCTGTTCCTGTTCGGCGTATACTGCGCATTCATTCCGGTGGTATCCGAAGCGGGTCCTGCCCTTGTGGACCTGCATCCGATATGGATGGTACTGATCGGTTTGGTGTTAGGATTCCTCATCGTTTTCGCCGAGCCCGCCGTCAGCATCCTGGGGGATCAGGTCAACAAGGCTTCGAACGGCTCCATACAGAAATCCAAAATACGGCTGATAATATCCCTCGCCGTGGGCGTATTCGTGGCCCTGGCCATGGTGAAGATCGCCTACAACATATCGATCCTGTGGTTCGTGGTGCCCGGATACATCGCAATACTGATCCTGATGTTCTTCAGCGACAGGGATGTGATCGGCATATCCTTCGACTCCGGAGGAGTGGCAACCGGGCCGATAGCAGTGGCTGTCACCATGGCCCTGTACACCAGCATATCCAGTTCCATGTATACGGGAATCGATGCTGTGATCAACGGATTCGGAGTGGTCGCATTCATGGCCATGGCTCCTACCCTGTTCGTTATGATATTGGGCGTGAACATTAAGAAACGGAAGGAGAAGATGGTGTGCGGCTATGAGCATTTCAAGATCGAATGAGATACTGGTAATCGGGCTGGGCAGCCCTGTGATGAAGGATGATGCAGTAGGATTGAAGGTCTCCGAAGCAATAGAGGAGATGCACCTGGAGAACGTGGATGCACGGCAGGAGGCAGTGGGCGGGCTCGAGATCCTGCCCATGGTATCTGGATACAGGATGGTGATCATCGCAGATGCCATAATGGCCGGGGAGTACGGGCCCGGCTCCGTCATCATCTATGATCCGGATGATTTTGAGGCCACGATCGCCGACGTGCCGGCCCATGATGTGAATCTTGCCACGGCTATCAAGATAGGACGGGAGCTTCATCCGGAGACGATGCCCGACACCATAAGGTTCGTTGCGATAGAGGTGGAGGATATACAGACCATGTCTGAGACCATGTCCCCTTCCGTGGAGGCGGCCGTACCGAGTGCGGTCAGCGCCGTTCTGCATCTGATCTCCGAATATCAGAAATCGTAACTGCCGGGATCCGTGCGCTCTGCAGACCCCGTGTCACGGGTGTAGAGGGCTATGTTCAGCATATCGGGGGACAGCATATCCCCGGCCACCCTTATGACGTCCTCCTCCGTTACGCCCTCCAGAGCTGCCAGCCTCTGCTCCAGGGTCTTGGCCTCCCCTGTGAGCAGCATATCCTTCATGATCTTGCTCATCCGATTGGAGGTTGATTCGTAAGACCGTATGTTCACACCTTTCACAAGGTTCTTGGCACGGCGCAGCTCCCCTTTCTCCAGCCCGTCCGCCCTTATGTCGCGGAATACCGATGCCACCGCATCGAGGGATTCGGTCAGATTCCTCTCCGTGCAGGAGAAGAACGCCCCCGCCGAAGAAGAATCCGAATGCTGATCTATGCTGCTGTAGACTGAGTATACCAATGCCCTCTCCTCCCTCAGCCTCTGGAAGAGCCTTGATGAGGATCCGGACCCCATCAATACCCAGAGCAGACGAACAGCATCCTTGTCCGGATGGTCTGCGGCATATCCCCTGAATCCCACCCCGGCATAGCTGTGGTCCCCGTGCCATTCGCGCACAGCGAGATTGCCGCTGGGCTTCCCCGGCCTCGTCCTCACGTTCTTCCTGCCGGACATATCATCGAATGTCTCCTCCGCCCAGGAGACAGCGTCATCCGGATCGACCGAGCCGCATGCCACCACGGCCATGTTCGGGATGCCGTACCTCTCTCCGTAATATTCTCTCAGATCCTCGTAATTCATCGCAGAGACTGATTCCGGATTGCCGCCTTCCTCATTCTCCAGCTGATGCCCCTTCCATACCGACCCTGCGAAGATGTCATGTATGTACGAGTCCGGGTCATTCTCCACCATGTTGAGCTCCTGCAGGACGATCTTCTTCTCCATCTCCACGTGAGAGTCCTTGATCAGAGGATTCCGCACTATATCAGCCACCAGGTCCTTGGCCCTGTCTGCGGTCTCCTTCAGAGACATGGCATAGTATGCAGTGGCCTCTCGGCTGGTCATGGCGTTCATGACCCCTCCTGCCCCTTCTATGTCCTTGGACATCTGGAAGGAGGTCCTGTTCGTCGTCTCCCTGAAAACAACGTGCTCCAGAAGATGCGATATGCCGTAGATGTCGGGCGTCTCGTCCCTGGAGCCTGTGGTGATCGCAACCATGTATCCGGATGACCCTGCGCCCGGGATGTTGTCCGCTGTGACCGGTATGCCGCCGGACGTTCTGCCTGCTCTGAGACCTTTCCCCGCCATATTCAGCGTTAAGACGGAATGTGTTAAAAGGGTTGTTCTGCGTTCAAGTGATTATGTCTGAGCTCGAACTCCGCGTTTACGATGACAAGACTGACCTCAGCAAGTCCGTGGCAATCATAGGATTCCCAAGCTTGGGGTTGGTAAGCTCCATAGCTGCAAGTTACATGTCCAAGGAACTCAATCTTGACCTGATAGCAGGCATAACCTCCGATGAGTTCCCGCCTTACACCATCATCCAGAACAGCAAACCGATGCCGCAGATCCGAATGTATGCCGGCTGCAGGAAGGATAAAGCGGAAGGAGGGATGGAGGAGTGTGACGACGTGGTCGTCGTCACGTCCGAATTCGTTCCTAAGGACGGCATGAACTACAGGGTCTCCAAGCTCCTGGTGGACTGGTTCAAGAAGAAGGGGATAAAGACCGTCCTGGTTCTGGACGGGATACCTATGTTCGGAGAGAACAACTACATACTCCTGGGGGCCGGGTCCACTGAAAGTGCCAGATCTCAGATGAAAGAGTACGGGATAGAATCATTCGAAGAAGGCATGGTGCGCGGCATGACCGCGATTCTCCTCATGGACGGCGCAGAGAACGATCTCGATGTCATCGCCATGCTGGGATCTGCAAAGATGGATGTGCCGGATCCCAAAGGCGCCGCGAAGATCATGGAGTTCCTGGCTAAGATGCTGCCTGAACTCAAGATCGATACGGGGCCCTTGTTCAAGGAAGCGGAGGAACTGGAGAAAAGGATAAACAGCCAGATGATACCTGAGACCACCTCGGGCACGGCAGTGGACCCTGTGCTTTACAGATAACGGCGGCAATCGTTAAATCCGTGTCATCAATGAGGTTGCCATGCATCTGATACCGCAGAAATTCTTCGTATGCTCCGGATCATCTTTCAGCAGAATCTCCGGCCTGAACGCTTTTGACGTCGCACTCATGAAGGCGGGCATATGCGAACAGAATCTGGTCGCAGTATCCTCCGTCATCCCGGTGGGAGCTGTGCAGACCGAACCTGAAAAGATCCCCATGGGGGCCGTCACGCACTGCGTACTGGCACAGATGAGGGGGACCGGCGGGGAGAAGATAGCCGCAGGCATAGCCTACGCATTCCGGAAGGACGGCAGAGGCGGCTACGTCGCCGAGGGGCACCTGCACGGCAGCAGGGACGCTCTCAGGAAGGACCTGGAGCTGAAGATGGCTGAGATGGCCCGCATGAGAGAGATCGAACTTGAGGACGTGAACTACGTTCTGGAGGACGGCACCGTCCCGGACGGGGAGCACGGGTGCTGCCTGGCAGCCCTTGTGTTCACGGAATACGCGTGATCTGCATGTATGCTCTGATCACGTGCAGGGAATGCCGTATGAACAGGATAATCGATCTGTCCTCGGAGGCCTCGGCATGCCCTTATTGCGGCGCCGGCATAAAGAACGACACAGCCGCCGTGAAATTCCAAAGCACCAGCCAGGAAGAGGTCAGGAGGGCTCTCATGAGCCTTTCTGACACCATGCCTAAGAAAAAGAGCAAGAAGGACTGCGACCCCCTCTCCACACTGGCTTATAAATTCGATCACTGCAGCGATCCTGAGGTCAAACTCACAATGCTGGCCGAGGAACTGACTGAGATACTCGGATCATTCTCTGCGGATGATGTTGAGGAGATCGCCCCCGGCAGGAGCAGAGAGATAATAAGCATCCTGTCAGCAGAATGCGTGATAACCGAGATCCGGCCCGGAAGGTATCGGGCCTAGTTGCCGGATAGAAGATCCCAGATCATGCTGTGAACCTCATGGGATGAGCATGCCGCCAAAATGCCGAAGCCCAGCACGAGAACAATGACTCCAAGTATGAATTTTCCTCTGGATTCCACGGTGTCACCTCGGAACGCGCCTCTTATCGCCCTGCATCTTTAATACATCTTGCACTACGCGGGGCATGTATCTGCGCACCACCCGCAGGAAATAGAACAGCACGCTGGCGAAGGCTGCTGTCGCCGCTACATAGAGCCATACATCCGCGCCCGCCCATACCGGGGTCATCAGGATCTGGTAGACAGCGGATATCATTATCGCCTGGATCAGGAATTCGGCGATCCTCAGCCTTGCCACTCCTTCTCCTATCGTGGCACCGATCGCCGGCTGCAACAGGACCTGCTGCATCACATAGACGATCATTATGAACCATGTGGCCGCATCTATGCCTCCGGTTGAGGATGCTATCGAACCGAGATAGAATGTCATACCGCCCGCCATTCCCACCGCAGTGCCCACGCCCAGGGAGAACCCGTAGAACACGGTATCGGATTGACTGTGGAAGCACCTGAAATTCAGTGTCACCAATTTCACCAGCTCCATCAGCACCCCTATCAGGAGAGCGACTAGGACTGAGGGCCATAAGCTCACGAAATATGTGTACACCACGAAGATCACAGTACCTTCTATCATCCCGATGACCATGAGCCCGAACATCTTAGGATCGCTGAAGAACGGTTCCTCCACCGCAGGATATGTGTATTTCCTGAGTGAGAAATAAAGCACCAGGAAGGCTGGCACTATGGCCAGGACTCCTGCGGCGGCTAACATCAGGTCCATGAGATTTCCGATTAACCGTACTGTATATAATCCTCCCGATACAGGATAGGTTATGCGGGACCCGGAACATCAGATGCGTGCGTTCTTCTCGATGCTCATCATCTTATCATAATAATGAACGACCATGCAGGACCTCTCGCATATGCCGCACGAATCACATCTTCCCGGATCTATCTTGAGCCCGCCCCTGATGGTTATCGCATTGCGGGGGCACTTCTCCGCGCAAATGCCGCATGATGTGCACATCTGAGCCCTCAGCAGGGCCTTCGCCGCCCTCTCGAACATCCTCTCCGCACCCTTCAGCGAGTCCGATACCACGGATATCTGACCTCCTCCGAAGAGCTTGGCCGTCGCATCCCGCGTTTTGACCAGGGCTATTTCGAACTCGTCGGAGTATCTGACCTCGCCTATCGACCTCAGTGCCTCCGCCACCGATGAGAAATCCCGTGATCTGGGTATATTGGCCACAGCTTCCACGGAGAAACCGCCTGCGGCGCACGATGATGCTCCTTTCAGCATCCTCATGACCGGTTCTCCGCTCCTCTCCGGCTCCGTACGGAGATCCATATCCTCCGCCAGCCGCACCATCTTGGGGGGCAGGACCTTCCACCTCCAGAAGCCCATGTCCGCATACTCCTGAGGCAGTCCCTTCCTCGCAGCATATCCCCTCAGGTAATCGTTCCATTCATCATAGAGGTCCTCATGGACATTCTTGACGTTCTCCCATTCACTGCCGAGGCAGGAGGCGCAGAGATAGCATCCTATCCTCTCGAAATCCCTCTCATAAAGCGGGTTGTACTCCAGCTTCCTAAGCCATATGTATCCCCATATCTCTGAAGCGTTCCATTCCCTGACGGGATTCAGACTCACTTGATTCGGAACGAAAGGGTTCGTGGATACGAATTTCGTATCCCCCCGGGAGAAGGATTCCAGCATCCTGTTGCCCTCTACGGTTATCGTCCCCTTAGGGAAGTCGTTGCTTATCAGATCGGTTATCGGGCCGAGCTTGCAGGTCTTGCAGCACCATCTGAAATCCTTGGCCGGCGGTCCGAATGCATCAACATTCCTGAAGAATGCATCCCCTGCCGCGGCTTTGTGAAGAGCCAGATTGTTCTTCTCAGCAAAATCATCAACATATCTTACCGTCTCCGGGAATTCTATTCCCGTATCTACGAATATCAATTCAAGATCCCTGACGGCTCTGGAGGCCACCCCGTAAGCGGCAAGGGAGTCCTTGCCTCCTGAGAAGGACACTGTGACGGGGAGCTTCCTCTTCTTCACATATGATCTGATCCTGTTTATCGCGACGGATTCCAGATCTAGGAGGTGCTGCCTGTTCGCCTCCACGAACCGCTTCCTGTCCGAATCCGGGGATATCGGCATATCAGACGGAGAATCTATGCTCCTGATCTTCACGGCTTTCTCTGATGAGCCTATATCTCCTGAAGGAACGAGTGCCGCCCCCGCTCCCACCTTCCCGCCTCTTTTCAGTATCAGCGGGGCGCCTGTGCCGAACTCGCCGGAGATGCTGCTGATGTTGGCGCCGGGTATGCTCTTCCCCTTGAGGTGTCCCGACATCCCCGAGAATGTTATGACGTTCTTAGTCGCCGAATCAGCAAGAAGCTCGGCACCGGGCTGTCTGAGATCCAATTCAAAACGTTTTGCGGAAAGGTCGTATCTCATAAGTGCCAGTACTGCACCGTGAGCTATGATCTCATCAGCCCTGTCCTCTCCCGGCACCTTGTTCAGGAATATCGATTTCCCCCTCAGCGGGACCGAGCTGCCGAACTCCCTCTCAAAAAGGGAGAGTACCGTACTCACTCCGTCCCCCATGCACGGTCTCATGTCCCCCGGGCTGTTGACCTCAAAGGATCTCACAGGGGAACCGCAGCCGCATCCATTACCAAGCACAAGAGTGCCGCAGCTGTCGCACCACCCGAAATGGGTCTTCCCGTGAGCCGCGTTCACCCTGGTCATGCTGCTACATCGCCTCCGACAATATACCTGTTTTCGCACATCGCCTACTTTTTAAGTGATGTCTGCTATCAAAGCCGCATATGCACCGATTCAATGACCCTATACCCGTGAATCCGGGGTTCAAGAAACCCGTATTCAGCCGGGTGGAGATCAAGGACATCATCCTTGCCGTGATCCTTCTCTCGGTTGCCATGGCTATAGCGCTCAGCGGCGGACTCAGTGGATTGTATAAGATAGGATATGAGCTGTTCCTGTTGTTCCTCGCCATCTCCGCCGTCCTGATCATATTCAGTTTCATGCTCCACGAGCTTGCCCATAAGTTCGTGGCACAGAAGTACGGTGCATGGGCCGAGTTCAGAGTGCATCCCCGCGGGCTCATGCTCGCCCTTGTGATGTCCCTGTTCGGAATCCTCTTCGCCGCACCGGGGGCAGTGTACATCAACGGCAGGATAACCCAGGATATGAACGGCAGAATCAGCATGGCCGGCCCCCTGGTCAACCTGCTGCTGTCCACCGGTGCGCTCCTGTTCATGCCGTTCACAGGCGGTATCCTTTACCTGGTAGTCTACATGATGGCGTACTTCAACGCATTCCTGGCTCTGTTCAACCTGCTTCCGATACCTCCTTTGGACGGATCGAAGGTCATCAGATGGAACAAAGTCGTCTACGCCGTCATGATGGTGTGGAGCATCGCAGTGCTGGCACTCTCAATCCTGCTGTGATCCCATATACTCCTTACAGGGGTATCTGAGATTGGTCAGGATGGAGCCTTCCCACTGATCGATCTTGCCGGGGTTCAGGATGTTATTGGGATCCATCGCCTTCTTGATCTCCCTCATGGTCTTTATCGCCGAGGACCTCTCCTTCATGAAATCAGGGGCCTTAGAGATGCCAACTCCGTGCTCACCGGTGACTGTACCGTCAAGGGCTATGGTGGCATCGAATATCTCATGCACGGCGGCAACGCCTCTGTCCCAGTCATCCTTGCTGGTCGGGTCCAGGAGCATCTTCGTATGAAGGTTCCCGTCCGCGGCATGGCCGTAGGTTGCCACTGTGACGTTGTACTTCTTCGCAATCTCCTGATATGCGGTGACCGCATCAGGTATCTTCGATACCGGCACTGCCATATCATCGGCCAGCGATACAGATGAATACCCGGGCTTGAGAGCGGACAGGGACGTCATCACGGCCTTCCTGGCCGCAGTCCAGCTGGCTATGAGCTTCTTGTCCTTTGTGGAGGTGACGCTTGTGGCGCCTACGCTCCTGGCGATCTCCTCCGCGAGCTTCATGTCCCTCTCCACAGGCTCCGGGTCCCCGTCCACCTCTATTATGCAGACGGCACTGCAGTCCGGCAGGGGATTGCCCCTGGCCTTGTTGACCGCCATTATGGAGACACTGTCCATGAGCTCACAGGATGCAGGTATCAACGGCTTGGCTATCAGTGCCGAGACGCAACGGCCCGCATCCTTAACGTTGTCGAAGGCCGCGAGTATGTAAGCAGACGTCTTGGGCTTCATGGCCAGCTTCAGTGTGACCTCGGTTATGACTGCCAGGGTGCCCTCGCTGCCGCACATCAGGCGGGCGAGCTGATATCCTGAGGAGTCCTTGATCGTCTTGGTGCCTGCGTGCACTATCTCCCCGTCGGCCTTGACGATTGTCGCACCGAGGACGTAGTCCCTGGTGGCTCCGTACTTGACCGCCCTCATCCCGGAGGCGTTGTTGGCCACCATGCCGCCGATCAGGCAGGCCTCGGCTGAGCCGGGGGTCGTCGGGAAGAAGAAACCGTGCTTGGATAATTCTCTGTTGAGATCATCGTATATGCATCCCGCCTCCACTTCAACCCACAGATCCTCCACGCTGATGTTGAGGATCTTGTTCATGCGGCACATATCCATGACTATTCCGCCCTTTATGGGCACCGCAGAGCCGCAGAGACCTGTCCCGGCCCCTCTGGGGACGACAGGTATCTTAGCAGCATTGGCTATCTTGAGTATCTCCGAGACCTGTTCCGTGGTCCTGGGCTGGACCACCATATCCGGAGTCTTGTGGTAGATCGATGCGTCGAATCCGTATGTATACCGATCGGCTGTTCTGGTAGAGTACCCGTCCTTGCCTACGATCTTCTCGATGCTCTTACATATTGCGCTGTCCACTAGGCACACCTCATATTCCATAGGGAACATCGTTAATAAAATATGTGTAGCAACATACAAAGATGTTCGAAGATAATTTAAATCATCTGCATCTTCCAGATAAACATGAAGACAAAGATCATCCTCCTGGGCCCTCCGGGATGCGGTAAAGGAACACAGGCTGAGCTTCTCGGGGACAGGCTCGGGCTCGTGAGACTCTCCACCGGAGATATGCTCAGAGAGGCCGTCAGGAAAGACACCCCTCTGGGAAAAGAGGCTAAGAAATACATGGACGCCGGAGCTCTCGTTCCAAATGACGTGATCATCGGCATGATGAAGGAGAAGATCCACGATCTTGGAGGAGCCTTCCTGCTGGACGGATTCCCCAGGACCGTGGAGCAGGCGGACGCCCTCGGAAAGGAGGTGGACGTGGATGTCGCGATAAACATCGATGTGGAGGACGAGGAGCTCGTCAAAAGGCTCACGAACAGACGCTCCTGCCCCGAATGCAATTCCGTCTATCATCTTGCGAACAAACAGCCGAAGGTCGTCGGCATATGCGACAAATGCGGATGCCAGCTGTACCAGAGGGATGACGACACCGAGAAGACCGTGCGCAACAGGCTGGAAGTCTACCGTGAGAACACATACCCGCTCATAGAATACTATCGGGAAAGGGGAAGGCTCGCCACGGTCAAGGGTGTCGGTGACATAGAGTACATATACACTCAGATCTCCGAGGCCCTCAAATAAGCGTTCTGCCTGCTGACTCCAACGAAAAATATTAAAGCCGCGGTGTGTTAGGCGGGCTCCATAGCCTCGTAGTGTAGTGGTCAATCATGTGGGACTCTGGATCCTGCGACCGCAGTTCGAATCTGCGCGAGGCTACCACTCCCCCTCTGGCCGACTCTTTTTTCAGACCCTTGTTATTACATTCTAAAAAGCGGTCTGCGCATCTGCGGCGGATCTCAGAATTCTTTCTTGCTGCCGTCCGACAGTGCCATGAAGTGATCTGCGCTCTCCTCGGGGCCGATTGCGATGAGCACATCCCCTTCCCTGAGCGTTGTCCATCTGTCCGGCCTGAATATGTACTGGGCACCGCGTTTTATGGCCATCACGAACATCCCGCAATGGCTCCACAGCCTCATCTCCCCAAGAGTCTTATCCCTCAGGACGGAGTCATCCGATACCGTGGCCCTCTCTATGGTCCACTCGGATTCCTTGATGCTCATCTGGATCACGGGACTGTCGGCGTAGCCGCGCAGCACCACATCGGCTATGGATGCGGCCGCATTGGCTATGTCCTCTATTGCGATCTGCAGCCTTAAGACCACGAATGCCTTTGTAACGCTTTCAGGATTCTCCTTGGCCATCTCCAGAAGGGTCTTCTGGATCTCGTCGCCCAGCTTGTCCATCTGGACTTCCAGGTTTATGACCTCCTCGGCTATGTCCCGGTTGTTATACAGCAAAGAAGAATAAGCCAGATCCACCATGAACTCGGATGTGTCCTTGAGCTTCAGAAGCATAGAGTCGAGCTTGTCCATGATCACTCCTCTTCGGATTCCGCTTCCGGGAACTCCCACGGGCAATCCCCGCTTGCGAACTTCTTCAGTCTGTTGAAGCCGTCCTGCGATCCGTTGACGATCAGATCGTCGCCGGCCCTGATCTTCACATCCCCGTCCGGATTGTAGATCCAGCCGTAGCGATTCTTCATGGCGATTATCTTGGTGCCCGTCGAAGCCTCCACCGCCAGCTGATCTATCGTGTTGCCGGCCATGTCCGAACGCCTGGAGATGCGGATCATCATTATCTTCTCATCAGATTCGTTGATTATCTCATTGATGAAGGGCCTTTCCTCCTTAGGGACGTCCAAAAGCTTGACTATTTCCCCTGCGGCCTCCGATATGCGGTCCGCGGCCGAAGCGACCTGCAGAACACCGGTCATATCCCTGGCATCCTCCTTGGACCTCCCCGCCATGATGACCTTGGTGCGTATCTCGAACTTCATGTTATCTATGTCGTCATCCATCTCGTGGACCTTATCCGCCATATCCCTGCTGTTGTACATCAGAGAGGCATAAGCAAGATCCACTATGGCCTCGGATGCATCCTTCATCTCGGTCAGCAACTCCCTGACCGTCGCTTCCATTCGATTGGAATGTGAATGCTCATCATCGTTCATTCGCGTGATACCTTGTGAGAATCCTATATTTATCCGCATATATTAACCGTTTCGTTTGAAAGACACTGTCTGGGACAAGAGCGCATTATCTCCTTTATCCCGTGAAGATTGTGTCAGGACAGTTATGTTATATCGGTTGGCGTTCATCACCACAACAGATATGAATATGTCTTGAGGTGTAGATTCATGGGTTCAGAGAAGGTTGCCAACGGGTTTTTCGTTCGGAACCGTGCCGTATTCTCCCTGAGCCTGTCCGCCATCATGCTCGCCGCCACGTTCGATCTGTTCGCGGGATTGATCATGGTCGGCATGAGCGATTATCTCATGATCGTGCCTGGGCTTATGATCCTGATATACTCCGCCAACGGTCTGAGGGGCAACGTCTTCGGGGCCATGGGCAGCCGAATCGGCACCGCGATGCATCTGGGTACCTTCAATTTCTCATTCAAAAAAAATTCCGTCCTGAGATCCAACGTGGAAGGGGCCATGTCCCTGACCATGATCACCTCGGTGATCGTAGGGATCGTGGGATGGATCATCGGCGCAGCGTTCTTCTCCAGCCAATCCCCGGTCGGCATACTCATGTTCATGTTCATCTCCATGATGGGGTCCCTGCTGGCAGGGCTGATGGTCGTGATCATAAACATCGCCATAGCCTATATCGGGTTCAAGAGGGATTGGGACGTGGACAACATAACGGCGCCGCTCATAGCGGCGGCGGGTGACGTCGCAACCGTGCCCACTATATTCCTGGCCGTGTGGATGTGCCTGAATTTGGACGGTGCCGTCGTCTACATCTGTCTGGCAGGACTCCTGGCTCTTACTTTCGGCATGACCGGCGCCATTCTGATGCGCAAAAACAAGAGGAAGAAGAGGAACGAGGCCAAGAGGATCATCGTGGAATCCCTCCCTGTACTGACCATATGCATATTCATAGGATTACTGGCGGGGACGATAGTGGAGACCCAGACCGCGAAACTGGTGGCCTATCCCGTGCTGCTGGTCCTGCTGCCTGCCTTCCTCAACCAAGGCAACGCTCTTTCCGGCATACTCACGTGCAGGTTCAGCACAATGATGCACATGGGTACCCTGAGCGTGAAGAAATATCCCCCCATCGAAGCATACAACAACTTCGCTGTCACCTATGTGCTGGGACTCATAACCTTCGCCTATGTCGGAGTGGCCGCGTTCCTCATGGCCCCGCAGACGATGCCTTTCTACGAGGTGATGCTGCTGGTACTGGTAGCCGGCATGCTGTCGACCACCGTGATCAATCTGCTGTCGTACTACGTTGCATCGGCAGCAGTGAGATTCGGCCTGAACCCGGACGACCAGAGCATACCTGTCACATCGTCCACCATGGACGTGGCGAGTGCCTCCATCTTCATATCCCTGATACGTCTGACCATCCTCTGAAAGATTATTATGCTTTGACGGATTACGGACGCATCAAAGGGGCGCCCACATGATAGACAGGGAAGCAATATTATCGAATCTCGATGGGTATGACCTGAAGAAGGCCAAGATAGGGGTTGTCGCCTCACATTCTGCATTGGATACATGCGACGGGGCCGTATCCGAGGGTTTCCGTACGATCGCAGTCTGCCAGAACGGCAGAGAGAACACATTCTCCAAGTATTACAAATCGCAAAGGGATGCCGAAGGCAACCTCCTGCGCGGAGTCGTTGACGAGACGCTTCTTCTGAACAAATTCAAGGATATCATGAATCCCGAGATCCAGGATAAGCTGATGAAGAACAATGTCCTGTTCATCCCCAACCGCTCATTCGTATCCTATTCCGGGATAGATGCAGTGGAGAATGATTTCCGGGTGCCCATGGTGGGAAGCCGGAACCTCCTCAGATCGGAAGAGAGGGGAGATGAGAAGGATTATTATTGGATATTGGAGAAGGCGGGATTGCCATTCCCTAAAAAAGTGGACAAGCCTGAGGACATAGACGGCCTCACGATCATCAAGGTCCATCATAAGGTCAAGAAACTGGAGCGCGGATTCTTCACCGCCCAGAGCTACGACCAGTTCCTGGAGAAATCCGAGGACCTGATCAAACAGGGCGTCATAGAGCCCGACTTCCAGAAGGATGCCCGCATGGAGCAATACATCATAGGTCCCGTATTCAACCTGGACTTCTTCTACTCCCCGTTGGAGGAGAAGGGTGAGAAGATCGAGCTCCTGGGTGTGGATTGGAGGTTCGAGAGCTCTCTCGACGGATTCTGCAGGCTGACCGGGAAGCAGCAGGTGGAGCTTGAGAATGACGGGATCCTGCCCGAGTATACGGTCTGCGGACATAACTCGGCAACGCTCAGGGAGTCTCTGCTTGACAAAGCCTTCGAAATGGCCGAGAAATATGTCGCGGCCACCAAGAAGCATTACGACCCCGGGGTGATCGGCCCCTTCTGTCTGCAGACCTGCGTTGATAAGGACCTTGATTTCTACATTTACGACGTGGCTCCGCGCATAGGCGGCGGGACCAACGTGCACATGGCTGTGGGCCACCCCTACGGCAACGCCCTCTGGCGCCGGGAGATGAGCACAGGAAGAAGGCTCTCCATGGAGATAAGAAGGGCTATAGAGCAGGAGCGTATTGAGGAAATAATCACATAGAACGGTGTCATCGATGAATCTCAGGAACTTCTCTTTTGTACTGGCCCTTGCGGTCTTGATGATGTCCCCTCTGGCTCTTTCCGTGGAGTCGGATGCGGACGTAAAATTCGGCGATGCGCCCGTGACGGTATCGATAAATTTCGATGATATGGGCTCCGGAGCGGTGACCGTCCATCTTGTGAATGACGGCACAGAGGATCAGATCGTCAATATAACTGTCAGGGAGTACCCGTCAAGGACCATGGCAACGGCAAATGATATCCTGATACCGGCAGCTGAGGACGGCAAAGTCAGCAAAGTTGACAAAGAACTGAGATTGGGGTTCAATTCCCAAGGTGAGAAGTACCTTCAGATCGAGATAAGCGACGGAACGGATGTGATCGACACCATAGGATTCAACGTATCGGTCTCCCATTCGATATGGAAGGACAGCAGCACCTATATCCTGATCATAATCGTCGTGATAGTCATAGCCGTAGTGATATACCTCAGAATACGCGGTACGGCCGGTAAGAAGACCGCGGATCAGCCTTCCAAGACCTTCACCGAGATGGAAGCTGAGAGGAAGGCGGGCAAGGGATCAAAACAGTCCGGCAGCCCGAAACGGCAGAGATACGACAAGGGCGACAGGCGAAAGTGATTCATGCTCTTCTCCGACCTTGGATGCCTGGAACCCGAGGACAGCGTCAGGAACGATGACCTTCTGCTGAGGGCCCACTCCTCCGGAGATGTGCCTGATGCCGTATGTGTATACTCAAGAACGGTTCCTGCAGTATCCCTGGGAAGATCATCGGTCACGGAGGAATGTGTCGATCTCGATTACGCCGATAGGAACGGGATCACGATCGTCAGAAGAGCCAGCGGCGGCAGCGCCATCTTCTCGGACACGCATCAAATGACGTATGCGGCGGTGTTCCGGGACAACGGGTCCCCCCGTGAGGACGTCTTCGAAAGGGTCTGCGGCTGTATCATAAGTGCTCTGGCTCATATGGGGATTCCCGGGGAGTACAAACCTGTGAACGATGTTCTCGTGAACGGGCGCAAGATATCGGGCAGCGCACAGAGACGTTTCAGAGGCAGCATCCTTCAGCACGGAACACTCATAGTCTCCGATAACAGGAGCGTGGTGGAATCAGTCCTTATACCTCTCAAGGAGAGGGCCCCCGTGACGTCCCTGGAAGAGGTCATCGGCATCATCCCCGACAGAGAACGCGTCGTGGAAGCTCTCAGGATCGGTTTCTCATCCTTCGACGGATCGCTGGAAGAACGGCCTCAGAGCGATTTATTCTTCTTATAATCGTTCATATCGAAGAGAGCGATCTCTCTGCGGTCCATGAAGAATCCCAGTTTCTTATGCAGCATTATGGACGGCTTATTATCCGGCTGTATGGCACTGTGTATGATGCCTGCACCCTGCTTATGGCCCTCTTCCATCATCGCCTCCATGAGCTTGTAACCTATGCCCAGGCGCCTGAAGTAGGAATGCACCCCCATGTTGTCGATCCAGACTATGTTCTCCGCATCGTATATGTTGTGGAGCATCTGAGCGAATATGAAGCCGATGATCTCGCCGTCCTCCTCTGCCACGAAGCTGAGGCCTGAGGACAGATAGGTCTTGAATGACTTCCTGCTCGTGGATCCCAGATTGTCCTTCCAGTCCTCCGGAAGGTCCTCCCATTTATTCTCCAATATCTTGGAGAAGTACTCCCTTATGCAACTTATCTCCAATTCCCTGACCTTCTCCAGGTCCTTCAGCTTAAGCGGTCTGATCTCCATCTACATCTCCTCCGGAGCGCCCATACCGAGGCACGTCAGCACATTATGCAGGACGATCCTCGTGCACATGACCAGAGTCAGCCTCTCGTTCCTCTCGTCATCGGATGACAGCACCGGGACCGAGGCATAGAACTGGTTGAAGGCAGAGGCCACCTCGTGACCGTACGCAGGAATCATGTGCACCCTGCCGTACTCCGTCACCTCATCTATCACAGAGCTGAATCTTGAGAGCGCCTTGACAAGAGCCACCTCATACTCGTCGGTAAGCTTCGACGGGTCTGTGGAGGGTTTGAATTCTCCCGCCTTCTTCAGCATGCTGCATGCCCTTGTATGCGAGTATTGAAGGAACGGCCCGCTGTTCCCGTCGAAGTTGAGTGCATCCTCCCATTTGAAGACCATCTGCTTCTCCGGCTGGACTCTCACTATGTTGTATCTTATGGCACCCACGCCGATGGTGGATGCGATCTCCGTCATCCTCTCCTCGCTTAGGTCCGTGCGTCTGGATCTGATCTCCTCATATGCTCTGGATACCGCTTCGTCTATCAGGTCGTCCAGGTATACAACTATGCCCTTCCTCGTGGACATCTTGCCCTCGGGCAGAGAGACGAATGAATAGAACAGGGCTTCAGGCTTCCTGTCACACCCCAGTATCTCCAGGGCGGAGCACAGCTGCTGGCTTCCGAGCTTCTGATCCTCTCCGAGGACATCGATCACCCTCTCAGCCCTCCTGAACTTGTCCAGATGATATGCCAGATCCCTGGTTGTGTAAAGGGTCGTGCCGTCTGCTCTTGTGAATGTGAATTTTGTGTTCTTGCCCTTGATGCCGAAATCCTTGAGATCGAGATAGCACGCACCGTCATCTTCTCTGCCCGCGTATTTCGATTCCCTGAGCTGTTTGACCACGTTCTTGGTAGTACCGTCCGCTATGTATTTCGATTCCCATGTGTAGACGTCCAATTCAACGTTTATCTTGTCCAGAGTCTCCTTCAGCCCGTTGATCATGCGCTGGGCCGTCTCCCTTACCTCGGATATCACTCCGTTATCCCCTGCCTCGAATCTTCTCAGGAGATCGGCTATCTTCTCCTGCACCTCAGGGTCGGATTCCATCATCCTGTTGGCTGCGCGGTAGAACGCTACGAGAGCGTGGTCGGTCTTCTCCCTGTCCGCCTCCTCAACGTCCTCCGGCGGTATGTTATTGACGCCCCATGTCAGTATGACGACCTGCTTCCCGACATCATTGACATAGTATTCTGTGGTGACATCGTAACCGCTGAGCCTCATCGCCCTCGCAAGAGTGTCACCTATTATCGGATTCCTGGCTCTTCCCACGTGGATGGGCCCGGTGGGGTTGGTGGAAGTGTGCTCCACATTCACCCTGATGCCGTTGCTGCCGTGACCGCCGTAGCGATCGCCCGATTCCAGTATCTCATCAAGGGTCCTGCGCATCAGGATCCGGGGGTCCATCGTGAAATTTAGATATCCGTTCAGCGCCTCTGCCGATATCATCATACCGGCTGGCTCTATGGCCGCTGCCAGTTCCTCGGCTATGTCCTTAGGCGCCTTCTTAAGGGCTTTGGACATCTGGAAGCACGGGACCGCCAGATCCGCATTCCCTGCGGATGGCCTCTCGATCCTGTATTCCGCACCTGCCGCCCCTATGCTCTCAAGGGCTGTCTCAGTCGCATTCCTTACTTCTTTCTCGAAATCGTCGTGAAGGGACATCATGCCACCTTATACCTGAGGATGGCCGCAATACCGCCGAAAGCATTCAGCAGCATCTGCCCTTCCTCCGAATCCATGGATATTATCTCAACTCGGGAGTTGAACATCTCTGCATTCTCGAACATGTCATCCACTATATCCTCGTTCTTGAGGATGGTCGTGTTCTCCCCGCACTCCCTGCATGCAATATCCTCATCTCTGCCTTCGGGCACTGTGGCCTCGTATCTGTGGCCGTTGTCGCATTCCACTTCTATTCGCCTCTTCCCGAGACCGTCGGATATGAGCAGCGTGTCCACGGCCCCCATCGAGAGCGCCGATCGCACCTCCTCCTCACCGTACGAGGACAGACCGCCGTCCTGCTTCCTGATCTCACTGAACAGCTTCTGGACCAGATCTTTCTCCTTGACAAGCCCTATATCCAATATGGCATCTTTAGCGTTCTCCACCAGCTCTTTGAGACCGTACTCGTCCGTGTAGCCGGTATCGAAGGTATCTATCACGATCTTCTGCAGCTCATGGTGGAGGTAGCCCTCTTTGACGAAGAAATCCTTCGTGTATCCGGGACCTCCCACCAGGATCCCTTCCATCCCGGGTCTGTCAAGGAACAGGTCCGTTACCGAATCCGATACCTTCTTGTAATATTCATGAGCGGCTATCTCGATGAGCCTCTCAAACCTGACTGATGACTGGCCTCCCTGACGATGCTTTCCCATTATGAGGGAGTCGAAGTGCTTCAGCGGCTCGATCCTGCTGCCGGTGAGCAGACCGAGCGTGCATTCATTCCTGTCTATCACGATCAGGCCGTAGGATTTCTTGTCCAGCAGCATCCCCTTAAGAGGATCCAGATAGAACTGGGAGTCACATCTGTAGAGGAAGGCAGTTATCATCTCAGGAGGATTGATCACGAATTGGACCATCCTCGTCTGATCCCCCGCCCTTGGCACCTCTCCGCAAAAGATCGCGATGCCGTTCGGCGGGACAGACTTGAACGTCTTGAGGCGCGACATTATCGAGTCGATGGCCCCCTGGACATTCTTCATCGTGCCCTTGGATTTGATGTTGGAGGACTGAGAATACTCATCCCTGAGGTAGGCCATCACCTCGAAGATCTGCTTAGATTGCGGAATATAGAGTGAGATCAGCTCTGTGCCTCGCCCCCTTATGTCCACGATTTCCTGCATCGCCTTCTTAAAATCATATCTGGCTCTTTCTGCCGAGACTACCTCATCCATTTCATATCAACCCATGGTTTTTTATGAGTAAGTGCCCTTCCTAATAAAACATATTGGTGGTTCTGTTGGAGAGAGTTGTTATTTCTGTAGGCGGTTCTGTTTTAATACCGGAGAAAAATGACTCCGAGTACATACTTGCACTGGCTGATGTTCTGAAGAGGTGCGGGAAGACCGTCGATATAGCGGTTGTGTGCGGCGGCGGGAGGATCTCCCGGTACTATGCGGGGATCGGAAGGTCCCTGGGAGGCACAGAGCATCAATTGGATGAACTGGGTATCGCCATAACCCGCGTGAACGCAGGGCTTCTGTCCATCGCTCTCGGCGATTCATCGGCAGGGATAGCGGCGAACCCGAAGGAATGCGCAGAAATGGCGGGAAGGGGGAGGATCTCGCTTATGGGAGGTACGGAGCCGGGGCATACGACCGATGCCGTGGCAGCCATGGTGGCGAGGGAGATGGGAGCAGACCGCATCATCAACGCCAGCAATGTCGATGCTGTGTACTCGGAGGACCCGAGGGAGAACCCTGATGCCGAAAGGTACAGTGAGATGCCCATCAGCCGTCTCAAGGAGATAGTCTACGATGAGCACAGCGCATGCAAATCCTGCGTATTCGACCCGTTGGGCGTTAACATATGCACAGAGGACTGCAGGGACATATTCATGGTGAACGGCCGCGACCTCGGAGAGCTGGAGAACGCCATCATGGGGCGCCCCATCAAGGGGACGAAGGTCAGCGGGAGATGATTGGGTCCAGGTCCTTCGAGGACACAGTCTCCATCCCTTCGGATTCCATAAGAGCCCTTACTCTTCTCTCCTCAGGTCCTTTGAGGGATTTTTTGTGTACGTAGGCCACCTTGGTGCCGGTCATCTCTGACGCCTGCTTTATCATCCTCACGATCTCATCATCATCAGAACCGTCGATCTGATACTTCGGGATCATATGTCCGAAGTCTATCCTGTGGGAGAGGGCGACCTCAGAGAAACGCGGCGCATAGTGTCCTCCGCCCACCCCTATGGCCGTGAGGTTATCGCCGTCCGCCTCCGCTGCAAGCAGAGCATCCGTCAATATCTCCGCCGCATGGAGGTCACCCCAGTGACTCTCATCACTCCCTATCTCTATGAAGAATGCAGGCGTTTCCGTGAACGGACCGTGATGTGTGACTTCGAAGGACACGGTGTAGACGTCGGTATCGTTCAGATCCTGCATCGCCCTCAGGGTTGCCGACATGAGGTGCGGGGAGGCGGGGCACAGAGTCCCGTTCCTGCCGCCGAAATCAGCGGTCTTGTAATTGCCTACCGGATGCACCGTCAGAGTCGGCATCTTACTGGCTGCCTTATGCCTGCTCAGGAACACCATGTTGTCAAAATCTGCGATCTTACGGGCAACAGAATCCGCATCTTCAGCGTATATGTGCAGCCCCGGAACGGTCATCATGATGTATCTCTCGGACAGAAGATATGATGCGCTTCCGTCCGAGCCTCCGTCCTCCCACTCCCCTTTCCTGAGGAGAGCCGCCTTCATATTGACCGACGGGGTGTCGGGCTCACTGCATACCAATAGCGTCCTCATCACCCCTGAATGGGCATTCCTCATTTAATCGATTAACGGATGTAGTGCTAACGTAGTCACAGGGCTTTATATTCCCGTTCGGATTTTTAAGAGCGATAACATGGTCACCCTAAGCATAGGCCAAAGGATCATAATGCATCTGAACAGATTCAAGATGACTGATCCCTCCGAGATTTACAACATACCGTGGGACCTTACTCAGGACGGTATAGCCACCTCAATAAGGATCTCCCGGGCCCATGCTTCCATCGAACTGAAGAAGCTCAGGGAGAGCGGGAATGTCGAGGAGAGACAGACCCACATCAAAGGGGGGAAGGTCAAGAGAAAATCCTATCTTCTCACACCCGCCGGGATGTCGGAATCCGTCAGGATACGCAAGTACGCTGAGGACAACGGCATCGATGTGGATGCGCTCCTGGATCTCAAAAGACAGGATGCGAACATAATCCTGGAGAATCTGGATGCGACTGATTCCTATGCACTGGGCACCGCATGCGCTTTCAGAGTCCCGGTTCCAGTATCCTCCCTTCCCAGATCCGTCAAGCTGGTGATCCCTGCGGATGTTTCCGGTCTGACCGTGATAGACGAGAGGCTCAGAGACAACATGATGAGAGCCGCGGATCCCGCAGCAAAGGCATCCTGGCACAGTTATGCGGCCGATTATTGGATGGAGGACACGGAGATCTTGGGATCTGACATCGAAAGGCATCATGAACGCCTCTATCACCTGGTCGAGTCGGGACGCACCAGAGAAGCTTGCAAACTGATAAGCGCCAATATGTACGATCTTATTGCAACGGCAAATGATGATCTCCACGACACTTTGCTGCGGCTCGATATCGTGCCGGCGAAATTCGCAGTGGATGTGCTGTCGGCAAGGGTCGAGACAGACCTCATCTCAGGCGATATTGATGATGCAGAGAACACCATCGAGAAGATGAGGGAATACGACAGTGCACTGGCCGAGATATACGGTTCAGATCTGATGCTGGCTGAAGGGGATGCGGAAGGTGCGCTGAACCTGCTCAGGGGGATGGAGGACTCGGTCTCGGCAGATCTCCGCATAGCCAGGATACTGTTTGACCTCGGACGTTTCAACGAATCGGAAAAAGCCCTTGAAAATGTCAGGATCCCTCCGGGGGATATAAGTGCCAGCATAGAACGTTTCGTTCTTATGGCCAAACTGGATGTCAGGAACGGGAATCCGCAGCAGGCCGTCGTCAGGATGATGAAGGCCCGTGCTACAGCACCGGACAAGGAGAAGAAGAAGATCGATCTGATGATGAAAGAGCTCGGATTGAATTAGAATACTCTGCTGTTCTTCAGATCATCTATGTCTGATATGTAGAGGTCCCGTATGTCCGTGATACCCCATTTCAACATGGCCAGCCTCTCGAATCCGAACCCCCATGCCAGAACCGGGTGCTTCACGCCGAATGGCGCCACGACCTCAGGTCTGAATATCCCTGCGCCTCCGAGCTCCATCCACTTGCCGTTGAAGAACACCTCCAACTCCAATGACGGCTCGGTATACGGGAAATAAGCAGGCCTTATGCGAATGGTATCGAATCCCATCCTTGAATAGAATTCCTTTATGACGGAGACCAGCATGTCAAAGTTGCCGTTCTCATCGATGATTATGCCCTCGATCTGGGTGAACTCCGGAAGATGCGTGGAATCGATGGATTCCTTCCTGAATATGCGGGACAGGGAGAACGCCTTGGCAGGTGCATCCGGATGCGCCGCGACATAGGCTATCGTGTTCACTGTCGTGTGGGTCCTGAGCATCGCCTGCTCCGCCATGTCCCTGGACCATTCGCCGCCCCATCCGGCAGATCCGGTGTCCCCGCCGTGCTCATGTATGTCTCTGATCTTACCGATCAGTTCCTCATCATCCACCGGTATCCTTGACGGCTTATCCAGATAGAATGTATCCTGCAGCTCCCTGGCCGGATGGTCCTGAGGTACGAAGAGAACATCCATGTCCCAGAATGCAGGCTGTACGTACTCTTCGTCTATCTCTGTGAATCCCATATCTGTGAACATGCGCCTTATCTCATCCCCGAGCCGGGAGAGGGGGTGCTTCTTCGCCGGATATACGGCAGGTGCAAAGGTATTGATATCATACTTCCTGAACTCCGCATTCTTCCATGCACCGCTCTGGATGATGATGTCCGTCATCTGGGTTATCTCTTCCTTGAGCTCTATTCCCGATGCGAGCGCTTTCCTGCCGCCGTCCGTAAGGGATATGATCCTCTCGGTTTCGATGATCTCGGATATCATGCCCTGCCTGCCTTTGAGGTCCTTGATCACCTTCGGATCCGCATCGCTCTCAGGGATGCGCCCTGCAGCCAGTTCCCTGAGCAGCTCCTCATCCGGCATCTCACCCTTCAGCACCGCACTGCCCTGATCCGTGAGCGACAGGATACTGCTCTTTATCTCAGTCAGCCCTTTCCTCTTGAGCCACCCTATGGCTATCCTGTCCTCTCCTTCGGGCAGCGCCTTGGCAAGATCCGCCATCTGCATTTGGCCTCCGGCCTCATGTATGGCCCTCAGGGCCTTTCTCTCAGGGAGGCCTTTGAGCAATACCTCCCGATCCGCGAGCGCGTAATACTTGGTCTGTTACTCTGTGATGGTCACTAATTCCTTGGTGGAGAGCCATGATGCTGCGCCCATCACCTCTACTTCGAGGTCGAACTTCCCGGATCCGATCATCTCCTCCGGAGTGGTGCTGCCTCCCACCTCATCAAGTGCCAGCAGTAGCTTCTTCTCATTGTAGCTGAGACTTTCGATAACGTTCATGCACTCACCATTCGAATCCTTCGAAGGTCATGGAGCCTATAATCTCCTTTGCCTCTTCCCTCTTTGCCTGGTGATCTTCCAGGAACACGTTTATCTTTTCCGTGAGCGCCGCCTTGCATTCACCGCAGAGGATCTCCCCTCTCCTGCACCTCTCGGACATCTCCTCGACCTTACGGTCGTCCTTCTCGAACATGCAGAAATTATATTTGAAGACGGCGCAGACCTCCGGGTTCCCCCCCAGTTTCCTCTGCTCATCGACGGAGACACGACCTCCGGTGAAAGCGCGGCCGATCTTGGATTTGACCTCTTTAGGCGTGTCCGTGGTGAATATCGTAGCATTCGGGTCTGAGGACGACATCTTATCCCCGCCGCCCAGGCCGGGGAACATCTTACAGTACAGCATGCTCGGTTTCGGATATCCAAGGCCGGGCGCCACATCCCTGCTGACCCTGAAATGCGGGTCCTGATCTATGCCGCAGGGAATCAGGCACGGGACCTGCTTCCCCTGCTGCTCCGTGGCCAGGAATGCAGGGGCTGACTGTATCGCAGTATAGAATATCGCTCCGATGTTCGTGCTGTTCTCGAACCCGAAGACCGCTCTCGCAGTAGAGAAATTAACCTTCTTGGACACCTTCAGAGCTATCGGATAGAGCGTCTTTATATTCTCGGTGTCCAGGATTATCTTGGTCTTATCCGGATCGAATCCGAGCGCTATGAAATCGAGGGCGTTCTCGTACGCCATGCTCCTGGTCTCCTCGAGAGAGAGGTCCTTGAACAGGAACTTCTCATCATCAGTCATCTGGAAGTACATCGGTACATCGAAGACATCCTGGATCCATTTGTTCAGGATCCACGGCATTATATGGCCCAGGTGAGTGTTCCCGGAGGGGCCGCGGCCTGTATAGAGGACGAATCCGTTCCCTTTGTCATACTCGTCAAGAAGGATGTTCATATCCCTGTGGGAATAGAATATACCCCGCCTCAGCATCATATGAAGGTCGCCGTACCTCCTGAATCTCCCGAGAAGCTTCTCATCGACGGGTGTTGTGCCGAACCTCCTCTGAAGCTCTTCATAGTCTATATCCCCGGTAACCTCCCATGGAGTAACTGTGAAACTCTCGGCCATTTGCGCTCGTCACCACAAGGCCGTGGCATTATTAAACATTCCTTGGACCGCGGCAGTGAATAACTAATTAATGGCAGAAGACAGATACAGCGGGCATGTGGAAGATCCTGGGCGAGAAGGCCCTGTACCTTGAATTCGCAGATGTCTGGAAAAGACGTGTTATGGAGATAGCCTCTGAAGGGGAGAACGGCAAGAGATTCTGTGAGCTAATGGAGCCCAGGGAGGTACTTTACCTTTTCAACGGAACGAACGGACTTCATTCCTTCAACGTACAGTTCCCGGAGGATACTGACCCGGAGGATCTGCAGTTCCTTGCTGACGTCATACTCAGCATAGCTGAGGACACCGACCGCCCATTCGTGTCGCTGTCCGGCGGATATCAGAAGTGCCAGGTGATCTTCACCAGCGACAGGGAACCGGAGCTGATCGGAGCTGAGAGAACCGACGGATTCGCATCCGGCAAGATATTCATGCCCATACTGGAATCCCTCACCAAGCCGGGCAGGGCCAACGACGGGATGTTCTAATCGATGAACTCCAGCTTCCCGTAATCATTCCTGTCCCTTTTGGGAGTCCCGGGGAGCTCCTGCCTCATGCCGGCAGCCTCGTCATCGACCTTCATCAGCAGGGATACCGGACGGAAGACCCTCCATTTGGATACGATATCATCGACGATCTTACTCTCGAAGAATTTGTAATAGACCGCCGACGTCAGAACGATGATGACCACGTTCACCACGATAGACAGTACTATGAACAGCAGTACGGATTTTATGCCGGTCGTGCTGGCTGCCAGGGCTATGAACGCAACGGTCGCCAGTATCGGAACTACCATCCTCTTCAGCGTATCCTTCACCCCGTCATAGAGCATGAAGTCCCTGTACCTGGTCTCGATGCGCACCTTAAGGGATCTGAATATGGACCACGGCATGACCACTATCGGCATGTAGAGCAGCAGCAGGAAGGCATAGAGATGTTCAGCGGATATGCCGGTGACAGACCTGAACGACGGGTTCATGGACATATAGATCCACAGGAATGTTCCCACCATCAGGCCCATGTAGATCGTCTCTGCGACCTCGTTCCATGGGAAGGACGCACGCTTCATGTTATAATCCATCGTCAGGCTCCTGGAATCCATATCGTGGGGGATGTTGAACATGAAGGATACTATCTGATCCTTGATCGACAGCCTCTCCTTCACATTCATATATTCCACAGAAGCGACGATACTGTAGAACATCCTCTTCTGCAGGACTGACACTATCGCCGCAACGCCGACTGATCCGACGAGGATGAAGCCTATTATCAGCAGGATCGTGAAGCTGACATCGAATATGACGTAAAGAAGAATCAGGACCGCTGCTATGATTAAGAGGAGGAACCTTTTCGAGGTGTTCAGATAGACGAGCAGGCCCACTATGAGCAACGGCGCCGAGATCAGTGGTGCCACGTCAATGAAGCCAAAATCTGTAAAGCTCAACAACAGAACGGATGTGACAAAGCATACGATCACAGAGAGGGTGAATATGAACATCAGAAGCTTGTCATATTTCGACAGGATGTCCATCTTCGGCCTGTTATCCTGCACCAGAAAAACCGTCCTGCCGCCTCTGAAGAGCTTCATATCATTCCATCCAGGCTGATACTTTCACATTCGACCTGTTCCCAGGATATGTTCCCAGGACAAGCGACATGTTACCTTTCTCCTTTATCGGAAGGGGGCCTATGGATAAATCCGTAACGCCCTGATTAAAACTGAGGTTGAATCCGTCAGTGCCCATGACCCCTACGTCTATGGGCGAGGATGCTTCCACCCTGGCATAGAACCCTCTGTTCGGCCTGACATCGAAAAAATAAGCCTCCACATTGCGGTACATGCCCTCGGCTTCCATATCGAACTTGCCCAGCTCGAACTCCGTTTCCTGCAGAAGCACCTTCTTCCTCTTCAACATAGCTTTCCTTCAGGAACAAAGGGCTTCCAAGTTATAACGGTTATTCGTCCCCAAGGTCTGTGGAGTATTTCCACATCCGAGGATAGTGACCTGCATCCATCATGACACGCTCTATCTTGACGGCCACTCCCTGTTCGGAGGCCATTATCTTCGATGTTGACATCTGCATATGACCTATCGCCACCAACTCCCCTCTGGCCGTCATCACGGCTGCCAGGGCATTGCGCCTTATGTCCTCATCCAGCATATGTATCCCCTTCACGGTGAGATCGGCACCGTGACACAATGCGTCCACCGCCGTGGCCTTGACTATCACCTTGGGAAGAGGCTCCGCAAGAACCTCCACGGGCATCACGATCGACCTGAGCCACGCATCCCTGCCGTGCTGCTGCCAGAACACATAAGCATCCCTCAGGTCCTGAAGCGATGTCGCATTGCACTCCTCCATGGACCCGGACCGGGACCTTCTGAGCTGCACCATATGCGCTCCGCAGCCCAATGCTTCCCCGATATCCACGCACAGGGTCCTTATGTACGTGCCGGCATCACAGGACACTTTGAAGAGTATCTCCCTTCCTTCGATCTCGAGGATCTCAAGAGAGGATACATTCCTTATCCTCATCTGCCTTTTGACGGAGGACCTTACCGGCGGGGTCTGGTATATCCTGCCTACGAATGTTGACACCACGCTGCGGATCTTCTCCACGGGCCTGTCCCCGTGCAAAGACATCACGCAGACATACTCTTTATCTGAGGACAGTACCAGATCCGTGAGCCTGACGGCTTTCCCCAGACACAGGGGCAGCACTCCGCTGACCTGAGGGTCGAGAGTGCCGCCGTGACCGATCCTTTCAACCTTGATCGCATCCCGGGCCCAGGCGGTGACCTGATGGGATGTGGGGCCTTCGGGCTTATCCAAGGCCACAACGCCGGAGGACAGCAGTTCTCCCGCGGTCCTGTCAGACGGCCTCTTGCCCCATCGGTCCTTCAGGGCATCCGGGTCCTTGATCAGCAATTTCATCCCTCTATGGCAACCAGCATCTTCTCCAGAACCTCTTCCGGAGTAAGGTGATCCGTATTTATCACGAGATCATAGACGCTCATGTCGTTTATGTCGATACCGTAGTACTTCTTGTACCTTGCCGCTTCGGATATCTGCCTCTTCTCCGTATCAGAGGTGGCGGTTACCAGTGTATCCCCTTCCCGGCAGCAGACCCTTTCACAGCGGACGCCTATGCAGGCATCCAGATAGATCTTGAATGCATCGATCCCGTTTCGGGAGAGCATATGGGCTGATAATCGGGATTCCAGGATTATGTCCTCATTCTCCCTGGCAATCTGCAGGAGGCGCTCATCTATCACCTTGTCAATGGACGGGTCCCGCTCCGCCAAATCCCCCATCTCGGCAAGGGTCAGTCCCTTCTCTTTGGCCATCTCCCTGAACAGGGTGCCGAATACTACGGCTTTAAGACCCAGTGCCTCGGACAGACCTTTGCATGCGGTCGTCTTGCCCGATCCGGGAGGACCGCTTATCGTTATCCTCATACCGCCTCTGCGGTCTCCGTCTCATCCAGCTCCTGAAGCCTCTTCCTGAACTGGTATGTCCTGACGACCCTTGCTATGATCTGTCCCAAAGGGATCGAGATAAGAGTGTATATCAAAATCCAGGACGGCATGAACCACAGCACGCGGGACAGACTGACACCTGCAGCGGACCACGGTATGTTAATTATCAATGTACCGGCTTCGGCGACGGTCACGGCGATGAAGTACCTTATCCAAAGGAAGATTGGGATGATCGCCAGCATTGTGTACGGCATGACCTTCATGGTACTGTTCATAGAGGACATGTTATCGGCCATCATGGTCTGCTGCATCTCTGTGAGCTTCTTCACCTTGTAGAGATTGTTCTCCATGCGCGCCTGCTTGAGCTCCTTATTGAATGCGGACATCTTGCTCTGATTCTTCGCCTGCCCGACCGTATCAGTGGCAAATGACCTCAGGACCGTGCTGAGGATTATCATGATCGCTCCGGCCAGCATCAGTGTGGCCACAGGATATTGGCCGCCGAAGTCCAGGAAGCCCAGTACGTAGTTGAGAATCCTCCCTATCGTATTGTTGCTGCCGTCTATCATGTAAAGTGCCAGGATGAGGAACATCATCACCATCATCGGCATCATGCTCGGCATCTGCATATTTTCCATATCTGGCATTGCTGGGGGTTTCTGTGTTGCCATTTTCAATCATCTCCGAAGAATCCGCGCATGACGGGGTGCATCTCCATCATCTGCTCGCGGCCCATGGCCTCATAGAACTGGATCAGAATGCCCACGGTCAGCAGCACACCGGTACCGCTGGCATTGCCTGTGGTGCCTATGAGGTCTGCGGAGGCCGCCAATAACCCGACTATGGCTCCTGACAGGACCGTTACGGCAGGTATGTATCGTTCCAGCACACGTTCCAACACGCGGGGATCACGTCTGAAACCCGGTATCTGCATCCCGCTCCTTTGGATCTGGGAGGCCACGGATCTGGGACCCATATTGGTGGTCTCCACCCAGAATTTAGCGAACAGAACGGATCCGAGCACCATCACAGACATGTAGATGAACACGCGCATCAGATTCAGAAGCGGCGTGTGACCATTACCGTATGTGACGGGATTGATTATCGGCAGCAGCCATTCCGTCACCCCGGAGGGTGCGGAAAGATACCATGCCAAACCTCCTGATGCGGCAGTCTGCCCTGATTCGAAGAACCCTAGATAGCTGTTGCCTCCCAGGAACGGAATGCTGCTCAGGAAATCATTGGTGAAGAACAGCAGGGCGAACATGCTGACGTTGGCCAGCAGGGCCGACATCAATATCACAGGTATATTGCTGGCATAGATCAGCTTGATGGGGTACCGTCCCCTGGCCCCTCTGGCCGAGCCATGGGACAAAGGCAGTTCTATGCGACTTGATTCTAAATACGCCACGAGCAGGAAAATCAATATGGTCCCTATCAGGGCGATCATCGGATTGGGAGGGGACAGCAGTATCTGCTCGTAGCCGAAGGATGACATCTGCTCAGGGGTGGTGTTGGATATAATGTAAATGGCCTTCGGGATCGTTCCTCCCGGAGGATTGGACATGCTCAGAGCTGCCGACGAGTCTATGGGATTCCAATTCAGGGTCCCTGTGAACAGAGCTTCCGCCACACCGGCGGCTATGAAGAGGGATATCCCGCTCCCTATGCCCCATTTGGACACCACCTCATCCATCAGGAACACTATGTAGGACCCCAGTGCCAGCTGCAGGATTATCAGGGTCTTGGCCCCGCCTGAGGTGAACGTGTCCGTGAAGGACTGGGAAGGCACAAGGTATCCGAATACCTGAGGTATCGCCTCGAACAGGATCATCACTATGACGAGCAGCTTCAGGACCGACTGATAGCAGGCCTTGTCATCACTGTCCGTGAGATCCAGCTTGATTATCTTAGCTCCCACGAACAGCTGCATTATGATGGATGCCGTGACTATGGGCGCTATTCCCAGCTGAAGTATGGAGCCTGAGGCTCCGGCCATGATCGTCCTGTATTGGGCGAACAGGTCCAGAGTGTTTTCGTGATCCAGGCCGTAAACGTACACATTCGTCATGATGAAATAGATGACTAGGATCGCTACGACCCAAAGCATCTTCGTCCTGAAGTGAATGTGCCCTTCCGGCCTGGTCACGGCAGGAAGTCTGTCTGAGAGAGGCTTGATCTTGTACAGGATACTCTTCGTTTCAGACATCTTAACCCCCCATCATGCTATGTGCTCATTCCTCTTCGAAACCGTCTGCGACTGTCACAGACCCGCCTGCGGCCTCGATCTTCTCGCGGGCCTTGGACGATGCTTCCTCCACGGAAACATTGACCTTGAGGTTTATGTTCCCCGCACCGAGGAGCTTGCTTATGCCCGCTGCGGACAGGTCCAGAGAGTACACATCACCTTTCTTGGTGGCGTATTCCTTCTCCAGATACTCTCCCATCCTCTCTTCGAGATCGGAGACGTTGACAGTCTCCCTGCTCTCGGCGGCGACCACCACGGACTGGGGCCTCTTGAACCCGTGACGTCCGAAATAGTTCCTGTCAGTCTTGAGCATCAGCATCTTCTTGGATTTGCTGTAGCCGGCCATTCCGCGGCCTCCGGTAATACCTGCGCCTCTTCCGGCCTTCTTACCGCGTCCGTGGGTCCTGCTGCCTCTTAATTTCCTGGTTCTGCTAGGCATTGTATCACAGCATCCTGGCGATCAGGTTGTTTATCGCCTCTCCCCTGTATCCGAGGGCTCCGCCGTTCCTGTAGGAGCGCTTGTTGCCCTCGTATCCCTTCACCGGAGGGTGGAGACGGAACACTGCCTTCGCGCCTTCCACATCCTTCATCCGGTATGTGCCTTCGATGATGGCCTTCGCCATCTCCCCGGCATCCTGGAATTCGGAATTCTCCTTTATGTACTCGTCGGTCAGTTCCTCATCCCCGGAGATCTTCCCGCGGACGCGTATCATATCCGTCAGGGTCTCTGCGGATACTTCGCCCCACGTGACATAATCCTTGATCTTCTGGAGCATGCCTTTCGTGACATCGTCCTCAGGGACGATGACACAATGGTTCACCCGGCTGAGTCCGAGGAGCTTCATGGTATGGTCGATGTTATAATTGACATCGGGCTGTCCGCGAACACGTATGACTGCGTAGGCCATTTTCACTCCTCCGCATCCATGTCGGACTCCTGATAGGTGACACCCACCGGCCCGCTGACGATGTTCTGGTTCTGCGTCTGCATCTCGGTGACCCTCATGGTGGAGGTCATCCTCAGTGCCTCGAAGGTCGCCGTGGCATAGTTGACCTTGGTCTTCGTGTTGCCTTTGGCGAATCCCCATGCGTCATTGATCCCCGCCAGGGTCATCAGGCTCTTGGCCACGTCGCCCACAGCAAGGGATATCCCGCGGGGTGCGGGCTTGAACAGGACCTCTACGGACCCGCATCTGCCCTGCACTTCGAAGGGCAGGGAGTGGGGCTGTCCGCAGCCGCATTCCCATGACCCGCATCCTCTCTTAACTTCGATTATGTTCAGTTTGGCATTGTCTATGGCCTTCCTTATCGAAGGGCCCACTTCCTTGCCTTTGGCCTTCCCGATTCCGATGAATCCGTCCCCGTTCCCCACTATGCAGGTGATCGAGAACCTGACCCTTCTCCCGGAGTCCGTCATCCTCTGAACCATGTTCAGGTCGATGACCTCGTCCTGGAGGTCGGGAAGCAGTATGTCCACGATCTCCGCCTCGCGGAGAGGCAGTTTCGTCTTCAGGGCATCGCTCATGGTGGTGATCTCTCCGTTGAGTACCATCTGTCCGAGCCTCGTCTTAGGGATCCATTCCATGTTACTCAGCCTCCATCTTCTTCTTGAGGCTCTCTATCTCAGCCTCTATGCCTTCGTCTATGTGTCTGCCAAGCAGTCTGTCCTCGGAAGGGAGCACATCCCCGTGGGGTATGTCCATCCCTGCGTCGCACATGCCTGCCACCGCTGCGAACAGCACGCCGCCCTTCTGGGGCTTCTGGGGCCCCATATCGACGACCGCATACTCGATGCCTGCCTTCAGGGCGGCCTTCCCGGCCATGTATCCCGTAAGGTATGCAGCAGGGATGCTGGAGCAGGAATGCTCCCAGCCCAGTCCGCGCAGCTTCTTGGACGTGGCGGTCACCAGTATCCTGTCGCCCTCCATGTCGAACTCCGCGAACTGCACCGTCAGGTTCTTCGAGGACCTTCTTACCACTGCCCTTGCCTCCCCGCTCCTAAGGAGCCTGAGGCGGAAGTAGTAGTCAGTACGTCCTTCTCTCCTTCTGCGGAACGCGACTTTGTATCTCGGTCCGGTTGCCATCAGTTCTCCTCCTCCTTTAGATGCCCGGCGCTGATCATGTGCATCCTGAGGTTCCTGCGGCTTCTGTAGACGCCGCCCTTGGCCCTCCTGTAGTACATCCTGTACACGGACGGGGTTATGCTGCCTTCGTCGCGCAGGGTCTTCAGCTCATCGCGGATGGGTCTTATCACAGATATCCACTTGGTCTTGTCCCTGATGCGGGCATTGTCCCTTCCGCTTCTGCTGCCGGGTCCTTTCCTCTTACCTTTTGCCTTCTGGCCCTGAGCATATCTTATCCTTCCGTAGGAAGTCCCGCTCTTGGGCTTGGCGCGAATGAGCCCGGATGCCACCGCTGTGCGCACATCGGCGCGGGTGATACATTCGGATGCCTCCTCTATTCTCTCAGGATCTATCCAGACCCTGTTCACGCCGCATTTGAGGATCTCCGCCGCCATTCTCTTCTGGTTCTTGAGGTCCATTATCACACCATCCTGTTCAATATCCTGATTCCGAGATCGTCGGCTCTGTCCTGTATCTCGATCCTCTTCCTGGTGCCGACGGTGCCGCCTATGCGGATCGCCTCCACCTTGGGGTCCACGGACTCGAGGCCGTCTATGTTGTGAATCAGGACCTCCCTGAATCCGGACGGGTGGTATCCCCTGACCTTCGCAGGTCCGCGGTACCCTATGTCCACGACCGGGGAGCGTCTCTTGAGACCTCTCTTCATCTTGGAATGCCTGCCCTTGGGCCTTCTCCAACCCTCTCCGAGCTTAGCATATCTGTGCCACTCCTGCCTCTTGAAGGCGGGTCTGCGGCCGCTTATGATTGCCCTCTTGGCCATCTGATCGACCTCTTCGTCGCTCAGTTCGGGTTTCGCCTTGGGTACGTATCCCTCGTCGGCCTCCGGCAGCACCTTTGGTACCGCCTCAGGCTCCTTCTTCAGCACTTCCTTCTTGTCCTTCCTCTTCGCCTTGACGGGCTCGGCCTCTGCCTTCTCGGCAGGCCCTTCCGCCAGGAGGTCCTTCCACTTGGCCACCGTCTTGGGCCCTATCTGCGGGAGGTTCTTGACGATGTCCTTGACGACCTCTTCGTTCTCGAGGCCTTCGGACAGGTCACGGACTGATTTGATCCCCATCTTCTCTAGAAGCGGGATGTGCTCGTCCTTCATTCCGGGGAGCTCGATGAGCTTCTTGACGGTCATTCTTGATCCCTTACCTTGTGAGATTTCTCGGTTATGTAGATGCCGTCCTGGAACGTCCTCGTGTCGAATCCTTTCCTGGAGGCGGCCCTCTCTATGTTCGCTGCGGTCTGACCGCATGCCTCTATGCTTATGCCCTCAACCGTCACATCCGCTCCGTTCACCTGGACTTTGCATCCGGCAAGTATGTCTGCGTAACGTGGCGCACGGCCTCCCATGTAGTTATCGACCTGAACCTTGTCACCTTTGACAGTGACTTTCATCGGGAAGTGGGAGAACACGACTTTGAGGTGGTACGTGAATCCGTGGACCACACCGTATATCATGTTGTTCACGTGGGCGTTGAACGTCCCCACCAGGGCCTTCTCCTTGGTACGGGGGTATTCACAGCTCACTGTGACACCTTCTTCTGCGATGGCAACTGTAACGCGAGGGGACGCGAAGTTTCTGCTCAGTTCGCCCTTGGGTCCTCGGACCCTGAGGGTCGTCCCGTCCATGGAGACGGTGACGTCCTGGGGCACGGCGATGGTGCTTTCGATTTTCCCTGCTATTGTCATCTTTATTCCTCAGTAGACATATGCTAAAAGTTTTCCGCCGACGCCTTTCTCCTTGGCGTCTGTGTGCGTCATGACTCCCTCGGTGGTGGTCAGGATGAGGACTCCGAAGTCCTGGGCGGGCAGGAACCTCGCCTCGAACTTAACGAAATCGGACACTTTGACCGAGTACCTGGGCTTTATGACGCCGCAGTTGTTTATTGCTCCTTTCATCATCACGCGGAACTTGCCTGCCTTACCGTCCTCGATGTACTCGAACTGGTTCACGTAACCGTGGTCCTGCATGACCTTCAGCACGCGGCCGATGAGTTTCGAAGAGGGCTGGATCATGCACTCGCTCTTTCCTATGGAGGAGGCGTTCTTCATGACGGACATTGCATCATTCAATGGATCGCTCTGCATTTTTCACACCTCACGAATACTTCTTGAACCCCAATTCCGGGGCCATCTCCCTGAAGCACTGGCGGCAGAGATGCATCCCGTATCTCCTGATGATTCCTCTGCGGCGGCCGCACCTTGTGCAGCCGACCTGCCTGCCGAATTCCTTCTTGGGTTTCACTCGATCACCTCGATCTCGAACCTGTCCTTCATGAACTGGATCGCTTCATCGCGGTCCAGGCGGTGCTTGGAAGGAATTCTCCTCCTCAGGACCGCCCTCGTGGCTATCCTTGCGCCGGGTCTCCTCAACACAACGTTGACATCCATTCCGAAGATCCCTATCTCGGGATCGTATTTCATACCGGGGAAATCCGTGTAGTCCGGGACCCCGAAGGACATGTTGCCCTCTTTGTCAAAGGAGTATTCCTGTATGCGGCCCTCCCTTATCTTGAGTGCCCTCTTCAGGAAATCCTCAGCTTTCTCGCCTCTCAGGGTGACCTTGCATCCGAGGGGCATCCCCTTGCGTATGCCAAGGTCCCTGTTTATGGTCCTCGATACGGTCTGCACAGACTCCTGGCCCGTGACGGATGCCAGTACGGACTGGGCCTTCACAAGCCTCTCTCCGGCTTCGCCGACACCTATGTTGACGACCACTTTATCCACGTAAGGCTGTTTCATGTCAGACATCTCACACCGCCTCCGGGAGCTTCACCGCAGGCGCCTTGGCACCTATGACGAAGACGTTCCTCTTCACAGTCTCGCTTCCGTCCGTGAACTTCACGACGTTCTCGTACTGGATGTTGGTCTCCACGTACTCGGAGACCGTTGCCGCGGTACCGGCGTGCTTGCCGCTGCAGATGAGTATCGGAGCGCCCTCCTTCAGAGGGAAGTTCCCGAGGATCTTCTGCCCGTCAACCTCCACCTTGAGGACATCGCCGGTGCTGTAAGCGTTCTTGTCTATCAGTATGTTCCTTCCGTCGTGGAGGTTGAGCTGCATCTTCCCGCCCTTGACCAGGACCTTATCCTCGATCCTGCAGAGCTTCCATGCGGCCTCTTCCTTGGATATGGCCTCCAGAGCCAGTTTCCCCTTGGGGTTCAGGAGCATGCGGTAGTACGCATCGGCTTTCGGCACGGACACGACGTCCATGAGCCCGATGGGCGCCTTGGCGTCCTTCAAGGCCCTTCCGTCAACCAGTATGTCCCTGTTCGCGACTATCCTCTTAGCTTCCCTTGCCGTGTCGCACAGTCCGAGCATGTCCCTAAGGACAAGGACTGCAGGCACGCTGCGCTCCTTGGAGTGTGCGCCGGGGGACTGCTTCGTCACCCATACTGCCGCCTTCCTCTTCACGGGCCACGCCCTGGGTGCGGTCAGTCTCTTCATATGTCTGCTCATTGTTTGGCCTCCTTCCTGCTGAGGGAATCCCTTCTCCACTCATCCTCAAGGTTCAGCTTCGTTATCACCAGATTGGATGCGTGCACCGGGCGCGCTGTCTCCGTTCCGTCCGCCTGCTTGATCGTTATCCCTTCCACTGTGACACAGCCTGTGTCCGTGGACACGTCCACGACCTTTCCTTCCGTGCCGCGGAAATCCTCGTCACCGCGAAGCACTGCCACCGTGTCACCGCGGCAGACCCTTGCCGTGCGGGCACCGTACTCACTGCGGAGATCGTCGCTCAGGTGGGCTGCGCACATCTTCCTCTTGACGTGAAGAGGAGCATTCGCTCCCTTCTTCCTCTGAGTCCTTGCTTTGCTGCTTACCATTCTCCCCACCTCACACTATCATGTTCGCTGTCGCCGATACACGGGGCCACCTCTCGGCGGCCTCCCTGGCGACGGGGCCCTTTATGTCAGTCCCCTTCGTCTCGCCGGTGTCGGTCGTTATGACCGCGGCGTTGTCCTCGAAGAAGATCATGGTCCCGTCAGCGCGTCTCATCGGACGCCTCTGGCGGACAATGACCGCGAATACTATCTGCCTTCTCATCTGAGGCGTCCCCTTTTTGACGGACGCTATGATGAGATCGCCCACTCCTGCAGAGGGTACGCGATTGAGGACGCTGTGATATTTGGGGACCGTTATTATCTCTATCTGCTTGGCCCCGGAGTTATCCACCACATCCAATCTGGATCCGTTCTGGAGTCCCCTGGTCTGTCTTCCGGCAATCCCTTTCATCTCAATCCCTCTTCTCCACTATGACGAAGGATACGGTCTTGCTCAGAGGGCGGCACTCCATTATGGTGACGTTATCCCCGGGTTCCAGCTTCATGCATGCCGGAAGGTGGGCCGGATACTTCTTCGACCTCTTCTCGTATCTTTCGTATTTCTGCTGATATTTCATATATTTGCGCTCCACGACGGCCGTCCCCATTGAGATGGATACGACCTTGCCGTCGAGCGTCTGGCCCCTGACCGACAAACTGCCGTGGAACGGACAGTGGGGGTCCTGGCACTCTGCCTCGGGGGGTGTGACGTTGATTCCTATGTTCTTTGTTGCCATGATTTTCACCTAACCTTCTTTATCCTGTCTTCTGGTCGGTGCAGTATTTCTGATCCTGCGATTACGAACTCCTCGTTGTGATGCATGAATTTGAACTGGTTGCCTTTCTTCGGCACCATCCTTTCGGACCTGGCCGTGGCAACGGTGAATGTGTTCTTGGTCTCATCCACTATCCTGCCTGCGATCCACGCATAACAGGGTGCGGAGAGCACCTCGACGTCCATGCCTATCAATTCAGATCTCATGAAATCACTCCTTCTCATCTAGACTACTTCCGTTTTGAACCCCATCTCTTCAAGGACCGCTTTGACCTTTTTCTTATGGTCTCCCTGAAGCTCTATGCGTCCGTCCTTGGCAGTGCCTCCGGCGGCGCATTTGTTCTTGAGCTTCTTTGCGAGGTCATTGATGTCGATGTCGTTCTCGTCTATCCCGTCTATGACAGTCACCATCTTGCCGTAGCGGCGGCTGTCCATGGATATTCTCACGGATTGCTGCTCACGTGCGATCTCCTCGCACATGCACAGCTCTCCGGGGAGTCCGCAAACAGGGCAGATTTCCGCCATCAGATCTCGTCCTCCTCCCTCTGCACAGTCAATATGCGGGCTATTCCGGTCTTTATAGAGCGTATAGCTCCGGGATTGGTCGGGGCACCGCCCATGGCGGCGACTCCCCTCTCGTGCATCAGCTCGTCGCGAAGCTCCTTGAGCTTGCTGTTACGCTCTTCTGCGGTCATGCCCCTTATCTCGGATACCTTGACTGCCATCAGTCTGCCTCCTCGGTCTCGGCCTTAGGCTCCTCTGCCGCAGGCTCATCCGCTTTGGGCTCTGCCTTAGGCTTCGCCTT